>DASXUH010000066.1:0-34549 GCA_036504935.1 Geothrix sp.
CTGGCTTCCGGCCGCCTGGCGGACTTGAACCGCATCGAGGCCATCCGCCTGCGCAAGCTGGGGGAGGGTGACCCGGAGCGCTTGGCCGAGGCGCTCGTTCCCGCCAGCCTCCGGCGGCTGCTGGAAGGGGGCTCCCGGGCCCTGGGGCGGGCGAAGCAGACCCTCGCCTACGCCGAGAAGTGGGACCGCCGTGGCACCCTGCCGGCTTCCCTCGCCCCCCTCCCGGACTCCGTGGATCTGCTGCCCTGCCTCCCCCGGCCCTCGGCCCTGCACCGGGCCGACGGGACCGCCCTCGATCGCCTCTCGGTGCAGGGGCCGGGTGCGGAGCTCTCGGAGTTGCCCCGCCCAGGGTTGGCGGTCCTGGGCCTGGCCGGTGGGGGTGTCGCAGGATTCTGCCTGGCGCTGGAGGGGGGCGGCAGCGCCCTGCTGGGAGCCTGGATGGTGGATGCCTGGCCGGGCGGCAGCCTGGAGTTGCGGGCCGGAACCGCCCGCCGCAGCGCGCCACTTGGAGTCTGGGAGGACCTGGATCTGCCGTTCCTCCGCCCCGGAGAGGTCCTGCTGCTCCCGACGCCGAAGCTCAAGCCCCTCCAGGAACTGCTGCCAGGAGCGGAAGTCCTCGTGGGAACAGTCTTCGAGACCCTGATGCTGCGGGCCGGTCCGGAGGGGATCCACCCCACCGTGCACTGACGGGTTCAGAGTGTGATTTAGAATTCCCGCGAGCCGCGACGGCGGCCAGCCGCGTGATCCAGCAAGGAAGCGCGCGCAGGGCGATGCGGGACATCGTTCAAGCGCGGTGACGCAGCTGGGCGCGCGGCTGGCCACCGTCCCTCCGGGCTGGGGCGGCGGGCGTCGCATGGCGTCGTCCAGGGCCCTAAACATGGAACCACCATGCCTGCGGGCCCTATCCTAGCCATGCTCGCCCGGCGCTCCCAGCGCGGCCCGTGCGAATTCTAAAACACACTCTATGGACGCATGATGCCGATGAAACCTTGCGTTTTCAGCCATTCCTGGCACACTGGAACGCTCGGATGCGACGCAGCCGAGCCCTCTCACCGGATCCTCCCATGACCCTGACCACCGCCCGCCGTCGTGATCGCGGATTCTCCCTGCTGGAGCTGCTGGTGGCGATGATGATCATCGCCGTCCTGGGCACGTTGGGCTTCTCGCAGTACAAGAAACACTCCGCCCAGGCCCGCTACCTCAAGGCCCAGGACGACCTCAAGATCGTGGCCGAGGGGCTCGACCAGTACTACCTCAAGCACGGCCGCTTCCCGGATTTCGGCAGCTTCGACGCCATGGTGGATGGCAACTCCTCGCTGGTGAAGGAGAGCCTCATCAAGGTGGGCATGGCCGCCCAGGATCCCTTCGGCCAGCCCTACGAGGGCAAGTCCAGTCGCGCCACCTACGAGCTGAAGTGCGCCGGCGACCCGGGCAACCAGGAGGACGCGGGCGCCATCGTCCGGACGCCCGGCCAGGTGACCGGTTCCTCCCCGGTCAGCGCCCCGGGCGCGGGCGGCGCCCCCAAGGCTGATGCCCCGACGTCCGATGCCGGAGCCAAGAAGTGATCGATCTCCACAAGCTGCCCCTGGAGGGCCTCCGCCTGAACGGCACCACCGAGCTGGTGGCGCTGGAGGGTGGCGTCTCGCTGTGCGATCTGGCGTGGTCCGTGTTTGCCCTGGCTTCCGACGGCGATGTCTTCCTCGAGGTGAAGGGGCAGGCGGTGTGGCAGGGCGCCTGCAGCCGCTGTCTCGCACCCCTGGACCGGCCCCTCTTCGTGGAAAGCCAGTTCCTGGGCAGCAAAGATGCCGACCTGGTGGGCCGCGGCTCCCATACCCTGGGCACCCAGGATCTGGATGTGGTCTTCCTGCCCGAGGACACCCTGGACGAGAGCGAGCTGGTGCGGGAGCAGTTCGAGCTCCAGGCTCCCATGCACCCCCTCTGTTCCGAGGACTGCAAAGGTCTCTGCCCCACCTGCGGCAAGAACTGGAACAAGGGCCCCTGCCAGTGCCCGCCCGAATCCGACCTGGCCCCTTCCGCCCTCAACCAGGCCCTTACCAAGGCCCTGGCGGGAATCAAGCTGGACCCGGAATCCTGAAACCCGTAACCTGGAACTTTGCATTTTCCCCCTAGGAGCAAGCCATGCCGAATCCCAAGCGCCGCCATTCCAAGGCCCGCCGCGACCGCCGGCGCACCCACGACGCGCTGGAAGTCATGAGCGCCAGCACCTGCCCCAACTGCCAGACCCCCAAGCTGCCCCACCGCGTGTGCCCCAGCTGTGGCTTCTATCGAGGCAAGCTGGCCGTCCGCGTAGCCGCGACCGCCTAAGGCCTGGCGGGTGGATACACACCGCATCGCTTTGGACGTCATGGGGGGTGACCACGCCCCCCATGCGACGTTGCTGGGCGCCCGGGAGGCCCTCCAGGCCTGGCCGGGGCTCTTCCTCTTCCTCGTCGGGGATGAGGCGGTGCTCCGCCCGCAGCTGGCCCGGCATGGCTTCACGCCGGACCTGATGGCCCGCGCGGAAGTGGTCCATGCCTCCCAGACCGTGGTCATGGCGGACAAGGCCACCAGCATCCTCAAGGAGAAGAAGGACAGCTCCATCCGCGTGGCCGCCCAGCTCGTGCGCGAGGGGCGGGCTCACGGCGTGGTGTCCATGGGCCACACCGGAGCCGCCATGGTGGCCTCCAGCCTCGTCATCGGAAAGCTCGACGGCGTGGACCGGCCGGCGCTGGCCAGCGTCCTGCCCAACATGAAGGGCGCTCCCACGGTACTCCTCGATGTGGGCGCCAACGTGGACAGCCGGGCGGAGCACATCGCCCAGTTCGCGGTGATGGGCTCGGTCTATGCGGAGGAGGTGCTTGGCCTCGAGCGGCCCCGTGTGGGCATCCTCAGCGTGGGCGAGGAGGATGGCAAGGGCACGGACGTCACCAAGGACGCCTCGGCCATGCTGCGCGAGATGGACATCCGCTTCGAGGGCAATGCCGAGGGCCGCGACATCTGGAACGGCAACTTCGACGTCATCGCCTGCGACGGCTTCGTGGGCAATGTGGTGCTGAAGTCCAGCGAAGCCCTGGCCGAAGGCATCATCGGCGGCCTGCGGGACAGCTTCATGGAATCACCCATCACCAAGCTGGCGGGCCTGCTCGCGAAGCCCGCCATGAAGAAGTTCAAGCAGAAACTCGACTACTCGGAATATGGTGGCGCGCCCCTGCTGGGCGTGAAGGGCGTGAGCATCATCGGCCATGGCCGCAGCGACCACAAGGCCGTGCGCAATGCCATCCGCGCTGCCCTGCGCGCCGTGGAGCACCGCCTCCACGAACGCATCCAGGAGCGCGTGGCCCTGCTGCTGCCCCAGGACTGAGGGGAAAAGACCACCACCAAGACACCAAGGCACCAAGAAAAGCAGAATGCTGTTCTTGAGTCGTTCTTGGTGTCTTCTCGGCATCGGTACTGCCGATGCACGAGGCAAACGGAAATCTGGTGTCTTGGTGGTAAGCAGTTTCTGTCTGGAAATTCAGGAGGATTGGATGAGCAAGGTGGCTTGGCTGTTTCCGGGGCAGGGGTCGCAGGCGGTGGGCATGGGCGTGGCGCTGGCGGCGGCCGAGCCGGCGGCCCGCGCGGTGCTCCAGGATGCGGATGCGGCCCTGGGCTTCCCCCTCTCGAAGCTGATGGCCGAGGGCCCCGAGGAGGCCCTGAGGCTCACGGAGCACACCCAGCCCGCCATCCTCACCCACAGCACCATGGTGGTCCGCGCCTGGGCCCACCGCCTGCCCAGGCCCGACTTCGCCGCCGGCCATTCCCTGGGTGAGTACAGCGCCCTGGTGGCTCTCGGCGCCCTGGGCTTCCAGGATGCCGTCCGCACCGTGCGTGAGCGCGGCCGCGCCATGCAGGAGGCGGTGCCCGTGGGGGTGGGCGCCATGGCGGCCATCCTGGGCATGAGCCAGGCCGATGTGGAGGCCAGCTGCGCCGAGGCCGCCGCCACCACCGGGAAGATCGTGGTACCCGCCAATTTCAACGGTCCCGGCCAGATCGTCATCGCCGGCCACGCGGAGGCCGTGGACGCGGCCCTGGAGGCCGCGAAGGCGCGGGGCGGCCGCAAGGCCATGAAGCTGCCCGTCAGCGCGCCGTTCCACTCCCCCCTCATGGAGCCGGCCCAGGCCCGCATGGAGCCCATCCTCCGCGGCCTGGCCTTCAAAGCGTCCGCCTGCCCCCTGGTGAACAACGTGGACGCAGCCGCTGTCTCAGAACCTGAGGCCCTGCGGGATGGGCTCGTGCGCCAGATTCCAGGTGCCGTGCGCTGGCAGGCCACCCTCGACCTGCTGCTGGACCAGGGCGTCACCGCTTTCTTCGAACTGGGGCCGGGCAAGGTTCTGGCCGGCCTGGTGAAGCGGCAGGCCAAAGAGCGAGGCCTGGAGGTCTCGGCCCTGAGCCTCGGCGCGCCGGAAGACCTAGCCCAGTTGGGCTGACAGCGCAATGGCAGAGCCTTCCCCGGGGGAAGGTGTGATGAAAAGCAATGCCCCCTGGGGGTAGGGTGGTTTGAACGACACTGCGTCTTCCAGTGTGCGGTTCCGGGCGGCTGGATGAGGCTCGGATGCCGCGTACATCACCCTCAGTCCGAGGTGCCCATGCGCAAGGATCTTGTCTTCGGAATGGCCGGTTCAGGAGGCGATGGCATCGTCTCCGCCGGCGACTCCCTCCTCCAGGCTGCCTCGGCCGAGGGTTACCACGGCGTGATGACCAAGAGCTTTGGCTCGCAGATCCGCGGTGGCGAATCCTCATGCCGGGTGCGTATCAGCACAGATCCGGTCCTGAATCCCGGCGGCAACCTCGACGTGGCCGTGGCCCTGAACTGGGAGGACTTCCTCAAGTTCGGCGCCGAGCTTCCCGTGGCCGGCACCACCGTGGTGATCTACGAGGCCGCCACCGGCGTGGCCGAGAACCAGATCCCCCTGGTGGGTGTGACGCCGCTCCAGGTGATCGCCGTGCCCATCGCCGCGATGGCCAAGGAGACCGCCGGCACCGAGCGCGCCAAGAACACCGTGGTGCTGGGCCTCATCGCTGGCTGGTTCGGCATCGGCGCCGTGGCGGTGATGAAGGGCATTTCCAAGAAGCTCGCCAAGAAGAGCCAGGAACTTGTCGAAGCCAACCAGAAGGCCTTCGATGCGGGCATGGCTTTCGCCAAGTCGCACCCCCTCAAGGCCGACATGACCATCGTGCCTTCCGAGAACAAGGGCGGCGTGAAGCTCCTGACCGACGGCAACGACATGTGCGCCGCCGCCGCCATCTTCGCCGGCTGCCAGTTCTTCGGCGGCTACCCGATCACGCCGTCCACCGAGATCATGCAGTTCTTCACCAACCACGTCTGGAAGTACGGCGGCGCCGTGCTCCAGGCCGAGGATGAGATCGCCGGCATCGGCGCGGCCGTGGGCGCGTCCTTCGCGGGCAAGAAGGCCATGACCGCCACCAGCGGCCCCGGCCTCTCGTTGAAGTCGGAGATGATGGGCCTCGCCAGCATCGCCGAGCTGCCCCTGGTGATCGTGGATGTGCAGCGCGGCGGCCCCTCCACGGGCCTGCCCACCAAGACCGAGCAGTCCGACCTCTTCGCCGCCGCCTTCTCCGCCCATGGCGATGTGATCCGTCCTGTCCTGGCCCCGACTTCCGTGGCCGACACCTTCCGCACCACCATCGAGGCCTTCAACATCGCCGAGTACTACCAGACGCCGGTGATCATCCTGTCCGACCAGGAAATCGCCTCGCGGAAGGAGACCCTGGATCCCATCGACACCAGCCAGTTCAAGATCATCAACCGCCTCCGCCCCAGTGGCACGGACCTGCAGGACTACAAGCGCTTCAAGCAGACCGAGAACCACATCAGCCCCATCAGCCACCCGGGCATGCTGGGTGGCACCTACCTGGCTTCCGGCATCGAGCACGTCGAATCTGGCGCGCCTACGAACAGCGGTTCCGTCCACGCGCGCATGAATGACAAGCGCATCAAGAAGTTCGATCCGCTCAAGGAGCGCAAGGACCTGTTCGAGATCACCGGCAACCCCGATGCTCCGCTGGCCCTGGTGGCCTGGGGCAGCGTGGCCGGCGTGTGCCGCGAGGCGCTGCAGATGGCCCGGGAGCAGGGCCTGGATGTCAAGCTGATGGTGCCCTATTTGCTCTACCCCGTGGCCGAGCAGACCTACCGCGACTTCTTCGCCTCGGTCCAGAAGGGGCTCGTCGTCGAACAGTCCCATCTGGCCCAGACGTTCAAGGTGCTGCGCATGCACCTCGACCTGCCCAAGGGCCTGCAGTCCCTGGCCCGCAGCGGCGCGAACCCCTTCCTGCCCGGCGAGATCGTCGTGGCCCTCCACCATCTCCTCTCGGAGCTGCAGCGCAGCCACGAGGGCAAGCTTCAGCCCCAGGAGTGAGGTCGATCATGAGCGCCACCTGCGAATACCAAGCGAAGGACTACAAGAGCGACCTGAAGCCCATCTGGTGCCCTGGCTGCGGCGACTACTCCGTGGTGCAAGGTCTCTACCGGGCCCTGGCCGCCATCGGCCGCCCGCCCCATGAGGTCGCCTTCATCTCAGGCATCGGCTGCTCCAGCCGCATTCCCGGCTACACCACGGCCTATGGCTTCAACACGGTCCACGGCCGCGCCCTGCCCATCGCCCAAGGCATCAAGCTGGCCAACCCCGACCTGCTGGTACTGGCGGCGGGCGGCGACGGCGACGGCTTCTCCATCGGCGGCGGCCACATCGCGCACCTGATCCGCCGCAACATCGACATCACCTACATCGTGATGGACAACCAGATCTACGGCCTCACCAAGGGCCAGCTCTCGCCCACCTCCCAGAAGGGCCGCACCACCTGCACCTCGCCCTACGGCAGCCTCGAGAACCCCGTCAATCCGCTCCTCTACACGCTGGCCTATGGCGCCGGTTTCGTGGCCCAGGCTTCGCCCACGGACCTGGTGGGCATGGCGGCCATCATCGAAGAGGCCATCCGCTACCCGGGCTTCGCCTTCGTGAACGTCCAGTCGCCGTGTGTCACCTACGGCGAAGAGGCGCAGCAGATCAAGGGCCTCAAGGCCATCAGTGAATCGCTGGCGGCCCTCGGCCACGATCCGGCGGACCGTCTGGCGGCCATGGACCTGGCGCAGCACTACGGGTCCAAGATGCATCTCGGCGTGTTCTACAAGAACCCCGAGCCGCCGCCCACCTACGATGCCCTGATCCGCGAGCGTCAGGCCCTGCTTTCCAAGGATGCCCCCCCCAAGGAGCGCATCCTGGATCTCTTCATCAAGAAGTGACCGGAGGCCAGCCATGGCTGCACAGGGAATCGATTTCGCCAGCCTGAGCCTGATGGATGCTCTCGATCTGGCCATCCTGATCGAGGATGAGGCGAAGGAGCGCTACGAGGAATTCGCGGCGCAGATGGAGCAGCACCGGACTCCCGCGGCGGCGACCTTCTTCCGCCTCATGGCCGTCAACGAGGCCAAGCACGGCCAGGAACTGGCCGGCCGCCGCAGCCAGCTGTTCGGCGGCCTGACGCCCACGGTCACCCGGGCCATGATCTTCGACGTGGAGGCTCCGGACTACGATGAGGCCCGGGCCTTCATGAGCCCGCGCCAGGCCATGAAGGCGGCCCTTGCCTCCGAGGTCAAGGCCTACGCCTTCTTCGTGGCGGCCCTGCCCGCCCTGAAGGATGCGAAGGTCCGCGCCCTCTTCGAGGAGCTGCGCGACGAGGAGGTCGAGCACCAGGACCTCGTCAAGGCCGAGCTGGCCAAGCTCCCCCCGGACAGTGGGCTATCGGATGACGACTTCGTGGACGAGCCCGCGGCGCAGTAGGATCGTTCGCTCGAACCACCAAAAGCATTCACCACCAAGACACCAAGACACCAAGAACTGCTTTTGCTTTTCTTGGTGCCTTGATGTCTTGGTGGTGATCTTTATCCCTTGCCTTCGGCAGGACCGCGCCAAAGATCCGCCAGCACCACGCACGCCAGGGCCAGGTAGGTGGCGGCCAGAAGCCCTAAGGCGGCCCAGGGCGCCCAGGCATGGCCCGGATGACCCTGACGCAGCCACCACTGGGCGGCATCAAACAACACAGCGATCGCGCAGCCTGCCATCAGCATCCGACGACGGGGCCAGCCCGTGCGCCGCAGGTAGAGGACTGCCGCCGCCAGGAAGGCCAGGGGGAAGGCCACGAGATGCAGGCCCCGGGCGCCGATGGTGGCGAAGAGGCCTTCAGAGGCCTCTTCCAGCGCCAGGGGCCGCAGGTCGTCATAGCCGGTGATCCGCGGGAACTGGCCGCCGCTGCCGTGGCAGCTTGCGCAGTTGTTGGTGACGATGGCCTCCACGGGGGCGAAGCCCTCCCTGGTGGCCCCGCGCTGGATCCAGGTGCGGAAGACCGCCATCTCGGCGAGGCTCGTGTTGGGGGCCATCACGCCTTCGAGCACGGCCAGGAGGCGGGGCTGGGCCGCGGGGGCCTGGGCCCTCCCGGCGCGTTCCTGACGGGTGGTGAAGGCCAAGCCACTCGCCAGGAAGGCGGCCAGGGCCAGGACCACGAAGGTGGCGAAGGCGCGTTCGGAGGTGGGCTGGTCGCGCAAGCTCATGGTGCCCATGGTACCCGGGGCGTCCTCATTCGACGGGCAGCTCGCCCGTGGCCAGGCTCCGCCGCATGAGGAAGAGCAGGGGGAAGAGGCAGAAGCAGAGGATGCCCATGAACCAGAAGGTGTCCGCGAAGGCCATCATGCTCGACTGCTTCACCACGGTGCCGTAGGCGGCGCCCTGGGCCAGGTGGGCGGCATCCGCCGGCGACAGCCCCCCGCGCAGGACGCCCAGCTGGGTGGTGCGGTCCAGGAAGCCCTGGTAGGCCGGATTGCCCGGCGACAGGTGGCCGATGAGGTTGGCCTGATGGAACTGGGACCGGCGGGCCAGCATGGTGGTGGCGAGAGCGATGCCCGTGCTGCCGCCGATGTTGCGGACCAAGTTCATGAGGCCCGTGGCGTAGGCGGTCTTCTCGTGGGGAATGTGCTGGAAGGCCGACACGTTGATGGGGATGAAGAGGAAGGCGAACCCGAGGCTCTGCACGACTCGCGACATCATGGCGGTCTGGAAGTCCACCTGCAGATTGAAGCCGGACATCTGGATGAGGCCCAGGCCGCAGGTGAAGAACCCGAAGCCGATGAGCCAGCGGGTGTCCACCTTCTTCAACAGCATGGCCACCACCGGCATCATCAGCAGCACGGCCAGCCCGCCGGGGCTCAGCACCCAGCCGCTCAGCAGAGCCGTGTAGCCCAGCAGGGTCTGGAGGAAGATCGGCAGGAGCGCCAGGCTGCCGTACAGCACGAAGCCCAGCACGAAGAGCATGAGGATGGACACCGCGAAAGTGCGGTCCTTCAGCAGGCGCAGGTCCACGATGGGCCTCGTCTTGCGCAGCTCGTATAGGACGGCGGAGACCAGGGCCACCACGGCGATGACCGCGAAGAAGACAATAAAGTTCGAGGAGAACCAGTCCTTGCGCTGCCCCTCGTCGAGCACGATCTCCAGCGAGGCCAGGCCCAGGGTGAGGATGCCGATGCCGAAATAGTCGAAGCGGGCGCCCTCCTTGAGCGAGAGGCGGTGGAAGGTGGGCGGATCATGCACCAGCGAGGTGGTGAGCACGATGGACAGGAGGCCCACCGGGATGTTGATGAGGAAGATCCAGTGCCAGCTAAAGTTGTCCGTGATCCAGCCGCCTAGCACGGGCCCGATGATGGGCGCCAGCACCACGCCCATGCCATAGACGGCCATGGCCGCGCCGCGCTTCTCGTGGGGGAAGGTCTCCACCAGGATGGCCTGGGAGATGGGCTGGAGGCCGCCGCCGCCGAGGCCCTGGAGCACCCGGAAGAAGATGAGCCAGCCGAGCGAAGGCGCGATGCCGCAGAGGAGCGAGGCCACCGTGAAGATGCTCACGCAGGTGATGTAGAACCGCTTCCGCCCCATGAGGCTGGAGAAGTAGCCCCCCAGCGGCAGTACCACGGCGTTGGCCACCAGGTACGAGGTCAGCACCCAGGTGGTTTCCTCCACCGTGGCGGACAGGTCCCCCGCGATGTGCGGAAGCGCCACGTTCGCCACACTGGTGTCGAGGACCTCCATGAACGTCGCGATCATCACCGTGAGGGCGATGATCCAGGGATTGATGCGGCGGTGGGGCGAGTTCACTTCACGATCACCGTGGCTTCGACATTCATGCCGGGGCGCAGGATGACCTTCTGGGCTTCAGCTTCGTCGATGCGGATCTTCACGGGGATGCGCTGGACGACCTTCACGAAGTTGCCCACGGCGTTCTCGGGGGGCAGCAGGCTCATGCGCGAGCCGGTGGAGCCGGCGATGGAATCCACGTGGCCTTTCAGCACCAAGCCGTTCATGTCCACCTTGATCTCCGCTTCCTGGCCGGCCTTCACCTTCGCGAGCTGGGTCTCCTTGAAGTTGGCCGTGACCCAGGTCTGGTGCAGAGGGATCAGCGTGAGCAGACCCTGGCCCGGCTGGATCGTCTGCCCTGCCTCCACGAACTTGCGGGTCACGACGCCGTCCACGGGGGCGAGGATCTGGGTGTAGCCGAGCTGGAGTTCCAGGCCCTCCTGGCTGGCGCGGGCCTGGTCCACCTGGGCCTGCGCCGAAGCCAGCCGGGCCCCGGCAGCGCCCACGGCCACCTTGCGGATGTCCGCCTCGCGCTGGAGGGAGCCCAGCTTCTGTTGGGCCTCGCGGTACTCACCATCGGCGACCTCGGCCTGAGTGCGGAACCCATCGAACTGCAGGGCGGAAATCTCCTCCCGTTCCGCCAGGGGCTTCATGCGCTGGAGGTCTGTCTTCGCCTTGTCCAGGCTGGCCTTCTTGGAATCGAGCTTGGCCTTGGCGGTCTCCAGGTCCGAGCCGCGGGCCTGCTGGAAGGCTACCCCGGCCCGTTCGAGGTCCGCCTTGGCACCTTCGACCTGGGCCCGGGCCTGGGCCAGAGCGGCCTTCGCCTGATCCAGCTTCGCCTGGATGTCCCGCGGATCCACGGCCACCAGAGGATCCCCGGCCTTCACGGCCTGGTTGTCCTCCACCAGCACCTTGTCCACGGTGCCGTAGACGCGGCAGGAGATGGGCACCAGGTGGCCGTCCACCTGGGCGTCGTCCGTGCTCACGCGGTTGCGTGAGTAGAACCACATGCCGGCGGCGATGAGCAGCACGGCGGGCGTGCCGAACTTGAGGGCCAGCAGGGCCCGGGAGCCGTTGGCGGCGGGCTCCTCGGCGGGCATCGGGGCGGAAGCGTCTTGGTTCATGGGAGTCTCCATCAGCGGGCGAAGAACGTCTCAAGCTGCCCCGTGGCCCGGGCCAGGTCCGCACGGGACTGGTTCAGGCGGTAGAGGGCGCTGATCTGGTTGTCGGTGGCGCGCGCCAGCTCATCCTGGGCGTTGATCACTTCGATGTTGCTGCTCACGCCGGCTTCGAAGCGGTGCCGCGCCTGGGTGAGGACTTCCGTGGAAAGCGTCGCGGCGAGGTTGGCGACCTCCACCTCGTGGGCGGCGGCGTCCAGCTCCGCCTGCGCCACCTCGACCTCGTAGCCGACCTGGGCGCGGACATCCCGCCGGGCCTCCTGGACGCGGCTCTGCTCGGACTTGGCTCGGGAGATGTGGGAGGACACCAGGCCGCCCGTGAAGAGGGGCACGCGGAGCCCCAGCGACACCTGGTACGTGGTGGCCCAGGGCTGCGACTGGAGGCCCGTGGAACCGTAGGTCCCGGTGGCGACGAGGGTGGGCAGGCGCAGGCCCTGGGCGGCCTGGCGCAGGTTCTCGGCAGCCCGCTCGCGGGCGTCGAGCGCCGCGAGTTCGGGGCGCTGGGCGAGGCCGGCCTGGTAGGCCTCCTCGAAGCCACCGCCCGGAAGGGCTGGCGCCGCGAGGGTATCCGCCAGCTCGATGCGGGTGCCGGGCGCGAGATCCAGGAGGCGGCCCAGGCCGGCCAGGGCCGTGCGGCGCTGGGTCTGGGCCTGGATGAGGCGCTGGCGCTCGGTCTGCAGCTGCACCTGCGACCGCAGCGTGTCGAGCTTCGTGCCCACGCCCTGCCTCTGCTGGTTCTCCGCCAGCTTGGCCAGGGCCTCCGCCAGCTCCACGCGGGATTCCCCGGCCTGCACCGAGGCGGCGGCGCGGAGGGCGCGCAGATACTGGCCCACCACCAGGGCGGCGATCTCCTCGCGCACGGCGCGGCCCTGGGCGCGGGTTGCGTCCTCGGCGTGCCGGGAGGCGCGCCACTTCTTCCACAGGCTCAGGTCGAAGAGCGAGACCTGGGCCTCCACGCCCATCCGGCCCCAGTTGAAGGGGCCCACCACTTCCGGCCCCCCGGGTGTGGGCATGCCGATGAAGGCATCCAGGTTGTTCTTGGCCCGCTGGCCGTAGGCCAGGGCGGCCACCTGGGGCATGAGGGCCGCGGCGGCGGCCCGGCGATCGTCGCCGCTTTCGGCGATGGCCAGCAGCGACTGCTGCACCCGCGGGTTCTGATCGAGGGCGGTCCGCAGGGCCTGGGCCAGGGTGAGCTGCACCGTCGCACGCGGGCTGACCGCCCCGCTGGGCGCAGGGGCGGGGGCAGGGAGGGGCACCTGGGCCCAGGTGGCGCCCGCGCCCGCCAGGGCGAGCAGGAGCACCCGCCCCGCGCCGGGGACACGGGGGACGCCAGGGGCCCGGGGGCTGGTGCGGGACATGGAAGCCTCCATCGGTGCTGAATACGATCTTTGGCGGGTCATGCGGACAGTTCGCTGTTGGCCCTGATCCGGTTCAGGAACCCCTTGAGCTGCTCCAGCTCCTCCCGCGTGAAGCCCTTCAGGTGCGCGTTCAGCACCTTGATGGCCACCGGGGGCAGGTGGGGCAGCAGCTCCTTGCCTGCGTCCGTGAGTTCCAGGTGCGTGACCCGGCGGTCCTTGCTGCTGGGGACGCGGCGGATCAGGCCCTTCTCCTCCAGGCGGTCGAGCATGCGCGTCATGGAACCGGTATCGCAGTGGCCGAAGCGGCAGAGCTCGGCGGCCGTGGAGGCGCAGCCCCGGGCGATGCGCATGAGGATCACCCACTGCGCCCCGGTGATGCCCATGCCCTGGTTGGCCATCTCATCGTCGAAGCCGGCCAGGATCCGCCTGGAGGCGTCGGCGATGAGGCGCCCGAGGCTCTCCTCGGGGCTGTAGTTTTCGGGGGTGTACAGCGCTTCGGCCGCCTTTGGATCGGTTTTCATGGGAAGGGCCCCAAATTTAATGCCTAAGCATTAACTGCCAGAGCAGCAATATTGGATGGCTTTCCGCTCCCTGTCAACGGTGGTCTGCGAACTTCCAGCTCTCCCGGCCCATTGAAAAGGAGGGGTCCGGCCCTTCGTCTACCCTGGATAGGGGACACCCGCGACCCCGGAGGCCTCATGAACCCTGCTTGGCTATGTCTACCCATCACGGGCCTCGTGGCGTTCGCCCAGGTGGCAGCCGTGCCGGCCCAGCCAGATCGCGAGATTACCTTCCCAGGCTTCAATGCCTTCCCCCTGAAGGGCAGCGTCAAGTCGGGTGGCGCCCATCCCTACTTCGCAGTGATGGTGGCCGGGTCCGGCCCCACGGACCGGGACTGGTCCAATCCCCTGATCCCCACGCCCAGCCACGGCGGGCGCGATTTCGCGGCCTGGCTGCAGGGGCAGGGCATCGGCTCCCTGCGCTACGATAAGCGGTTCATCGGGTCGAAGGATCCGAAGCTGGACATCTCCCTGGATGCCCAGGTGGGCGACCTCAGGGCGGCCCTCCAGGCGTCCCGCGCCCTTCCGGAGGCCCGGGGGAAGAAGCTGCTCCTGGTGGGCCACAGCGAGGGCGCGTTGCTGTCCTTGTTGGCTGCGGGGGAGGCGGATGCCGCCCTGCTGCTGGCCATGCCGGGCCTCAGCATGGGGCGCGTGATCCTGGCCCAGGTGAAGGCCCAGCTGGACGTGGCCGGAGCCCCTGCGGAGGTGGCCCAGGCCAATCTCGGCTACCTGGAGGGGGCCCTGGCCTCGATCCGCCAGGACAAGCCCCTGCCCGAGGCTGGGGCGCAGGTCGCCCCCGGTGTCGTACGGCTGGCGAGGGTGTTGGCGCAGGCTGAAAGCCGGGGCTTCGTGCGCGACACCCTCGACCTGGATCCCTGGGCCCTCGCCCAGCGCCTGCCGGTGCCCTGCGCCGTGGTCTGGGGCGACCGGGACGTGCAGACCTGGAAGCCGGACGCCGTCCCCCCCGGGTTCAAGGGTGCGGTCATCGAAGTGCCGGAGGCGAACCACCTGCTGAAGCGGGAGACCCGGCCCCGGGCCAGCCTGGATGGGGCTGCGGCCTCGGCCGCCTACGGCGACAAGACCCCCCTGGCGGACCTGGCGCCGGTGGCCCAGTGGCTGAAGGCCCTGAAATAGGTAGAAACCGAACAGGGATCGTTCCAGCATAGGAAAAGATCTCCCGAGGTATTCATGTTTCCCATTCGACTCTTGTCGCCTGTGATCGCTCTACTCGCAGCCCAGACGGCGCTCGCCACTGAAACCTGGGCCAGGGCCTCCTCGCGGCTCCAGGCCCATGTGGACGCCCGGCAGGGCCAGGGCGCCATCGTGCAGGTCGAATGGGTGGACACGCAGACGGTCCGGGTCAGCCTGAAGGCGCTCTGGCCCGGATTCCTCCGGGCGAGTTTCCAGGGGGTCGGGGAGCTGCGCCTTCGGCATCGCATCTGCCAGATGGAGGGCCAGGGCGCCGAGACGCTCGTCGGCACCACGCGGATCGAACCCGGGACCACCCACCTGGACGTGCGCCTCCACGGCTCGGACTTCAATCCCAAGATCAGACTGCGGCTGCCCGCCCCAGGCCAGGCCGAGGTGGGCACGGTGCTCATGAGTGGCAGTCCGGACGCCTGAACGGGCTGCCCGGCGATGCCTTGCTAGACTGGACCTTCACTCATTCGGAGGTTCCATGTTCCGCCTCGACGGCAAGATCGCCCTCGTCACCGGCGCCAGCCAGGGCATCGGCGAAGCCATCGCGAAGCGCCTCGCCGCCCAGGGGGCCACGGTGGTCTGCGCGGCCCGCACGCTGAGGAAGCTCCAGGCGGTGGCGGATGCCATCACGGCTGAGGGCGGGAAGGCGGACGTGGTGGTGGCCGACCTGTCGGATGGGGCCTCCGTGCGGGCCGCGGTCGCCACGACGGTGGAGCGCTTCGGCGCCATCCACATCCTGGTGAACAACGCCGGCATCACCCGCGACAAGCTGCTCATCCAGATGAAAGAGGAGGACTGGGACGCGGTGATCGACACCAACCTCAAGGGCGCCTGGACGGCCATCCAGGCGGCCACCAAGCCCATGATGAAGCAACGCTGGGGCCGCATCATCAACATCGCCTCCGTGGTGGGCCAGATGGGCAACGCGGGCCAGGCGAACTACGTGGCCGCCAAGGCGGGCCTCATCGGCCTCACCAAGTCCGTGGCGCGGGAGCTGGCCAGCCGCAATGTGACCGCCAACGCCGTGACGCCGGGCTACATAGAAACCGCCATGACCGAGGGCCTGCCCGCGGACGTGAAGGCCGAATTCACCAAGCAGATCCCCCTGGGCCGCATGGGCACCGGCGACGATATCGCCGCCTCCGTGGCCTTCCTCGCCAGCGACGAGGCGGGTTACATCACGGGCCAGGTGCTGAGCGTGAACGGCGGCCTGCTGATGGCCTGAGCCGGCCATGCCGTCCCAGACACTGGACCTGATCCGCCGCGGCCGGGCCGCCTTCCGCTTCCGCCGCCACTGGCCGTGGGTGGCGCTGGCCATCGGCCTGCTCCTGTCCCTGCGGCCCGTGAACTCCGGCTGCGCCGCGGTGGTGGCCTGGATCGGCGGCCTGGTCCTCCTCGTCCGCGGGCTGCGCTGGATCTGGGACCGGTTGCTGTTCCGGGTGTCCCGGCGGCTCTGGATGATCCTGGCCCTGATGTCGGTGCTCCCCGTGGTGGCCCTGGGGCTGATGCTCATCTCCCTGAGCTGGCTGGGGCTCGGCGCCCAGGTGAGCCGCTCCACCCAGCAGACGCTGACGGCCTGGGAAGAGGCCCTGAAGGTGGCCAACGCCGAGCCCTCCGACGCCGCGGCCCTGCAGGCCCTCCGCACCTATGGCGGCGCCTGGGTGGAGCATGCCCCTCAGCTTCCGGAAGGCGTCAGTGACGTGTTCGTCGGCATGGTCTGGGCCGATAGCCACGGCGCAAGCCTGGCCGGGAACCACAAGGATACCTATCTCCGGGCCGTGCGGAGGGAACCCGGCGGCTACCGGATCCTGTCGCTCAACCTCGGCATCCTCGACGACCGCGCCCAGGCGCTGGCGGGGGGCCAGGTGGTGTTCCAGCTGACACCGCGAAAGGAGGGCCGCGAGGGCGGGGAGACGCTGAAGATCAAGACCGGCGACCGGCGCACGGACCAGGAGGCCCCAATCCTCGTGGGCCAGGGGGAGATCCTCGCGGGCTGGACCAAGGGGCAGCCGCTCAAGGGGGCCGGCCTGTTCGCCCCCTTCAACCTGCCACCCCTGGCGTTCGCGATCCTGGATTGGTCCACGGGGCGTCCCCTGGTGCTGACCGCCACTCCGGAGACGAATCTCTATGCCCTGTTCGCGGGCTTCCGCTCCGGCGACCACCAGGTGCTGTCCGACGGCACCGTGAAGGCGATCGTCGTGGTCGCCCTGGTGCTGATGGGTCTGGTCCTGGCCCAGGTGGTGGCCGCGGTCCTCGGGCTGGTGCTGGCCTGGTCCCTCGGCCGGGCGGTGAACGATCTGGACGGGGGGGTGAAGCGCCTCAGCCTCGGCGATTTCTCCGCCCGCATCCGGCCCCGGGGCCGCGATCAGGTGGCCAAGCTCTCCGAGGCCTTCAACGACATGGCCGCCCGGCTCCAGACCGCCGCTTCCGAGCGCGAGGAGCGCCTGCGGATGGAGGAGGAGCTGCGCGTGGCCCGGGAGGTCCAGATGCGGCTGCTGCCGGATCTGGAGGCCCTGCGGATGCCTTCGGTGCGGGCCACCATCCTGCCGGCCCGCGAAGTGGCGGGGGACTACTACGATCTGTTTCCCCTGGCCGATGGGAGCCTCGCCTTCCTGATCCTGGATGTGAGCGGCAAGGGGACCAGCGCCGCCTTCTATGCCGCGGAAACCAAGGGCGTGCTGTCCGCCCTGGACAAGGAGGTCCTCAGCCCAGTGGAGGTGGCCGACCGCCTCAATGGCATCTGGTGCCAGGGCCATGCCCGCCGGCTCTTCCTCACCCTCGCCTACGGCACCTTCCATCCCCGGACGGGCCGGTACCAGTTCGTGCGGGCGGGCCACCCTTCCGCGTTCCTGCGCCGGGCGGACGGCCGCGTGACGCGCCTCCATCCCCGGGGCCTGGGCGTGGGCCTCAGCGCCACCCGGTTCAAGGAAGCGCTGGAGGCCAGCGAGGGCATCCTGGAACCCGGCGACAGCCTGATCTTCTACACGGACGGGTTGTCCGAAGCCCAGGCGCCGGATGACACCTTCTACGGCGAGGATCGTCTGGAGGCGCTGCTCGCCGGGCCTTCCGAGGATCTGCAGGCGGCCATTCTCGCGGATGTGGTGGCCTTCACCCAGGGGCGGCCGCTGGCGGACGACCTGACTCTGCTCATCCTGAAGCGCTGATCCGGCCCAGCTCAGCAGCGGCTCAGCGCAAAGCCTCTTTCAGTTCCCGCACGATCTCGGGGGCCTGGATGCGGGCCCCTTCGAGGGCCTTGGCGAAGAGGAGCTTCGCCTCGTCCAGGCGGCCTTCGCTGCGGGCCAGCCAGGCCTGGGCGCGGAGGATGTAGGGGGTCTCCTCGGTGGAAAGCGCGCGGCTCCGGTCGAGCAGGGCGCGGGCCATGCCCCGCCGGCCCTCGCGGGCCATGCATTCCGCTTCGGCGGCCAGGCAGTGCGTCTCCATGAGCGGATCCCGCAGCTCCTGGTGGAGGGCGAGGGACTGCCGGTAGAACATGCGGGCCGCGTCGTAGCGGCTGGCGTCACGGTTGATCTCCCCCAGGTTGTAGAGGGCCGTGGCTTCCATGGGACGGAGCTGGGTCCTGCGGGCCTGCTCCAGGCACTGGCGCTCCAGCCCACCGGCGCGGTCCAGCTCGCCCCGTGCCTGGGCCACGCTGGCCAGGCCCATGAGGGAGTAGGCCAGGCCGTTGGCGTCGCCGATGGCTTCGCGCAGCGACTGCGCCTTGCGGAAGAAGGCTTCGGCCCGGTCCAGGCCGCCTTCCTGGGCCAGGGCCAGATCCCCCAGGTTGTTGGTGATGAAGGACTCCCCCCAGCGGTCGCCATAGGCCTGCACGGTCTGGAGCGCACTCTGGTAGCTGGCCTCCGCCTCCTTGAGGTGGCCGCGCTCCTTATTGATCACCGCCAGGTTGTTGAGCGATCGGGTGGCGTTCAGCCGGTCGCCCATCTGCTGGTACATGGCCAGGGCCTGCTGGTACTCGGCCTCCGCCTCCGCGGGCTTGTGCTGGCGCTGGAAGTTGACGCCGAGGGTGGCGTGGATGCCGGCCTCGAAGGCGGCCTCGCCGAGGGCGCGGGCCAGGTCCAGGGCCTCGTGGCCGATGCGGTCCGAGGCCTCCCACTGGCCCCGGTCCCCGTGCCGCACGGAGAGGTAGTGGAGGGCCTTCATCTCGCTGACCCGGTCCCCCTGGGCGCGGGCGGACCAGCGAGCCCAATGGAACACCGGCTCCGGGGGGATATCGGCCAGCCGGCTGAGGCACCGGGCGTAGCCGAGGATCGCCGGGGCGAACTCGGGGGCCTTCAGCGCCGCGGCCTGGAACGCCGGGGCGGCCCCCTTGAAATCCCCCCGGTCCATGAGGTCGGCGCCGCGGACATAGGCTTCCAGGGCTTCCGGAGCCACGGGCAGAATGGCCTTGGGCTGGGAGGCCAGGGGATCCACGGCCTTGAGGAGCTCCGCCGCCACCTTGCGGGCCAGGGGCAGGGACACCGCCGCGCGGTCGCTGGCCTCCCGGGCTTCCCCGCTGTGGCGGACCTTCCCGGCGGCGTCCCTGAGCTCGTAGGCCAGCACCACCGTGCTGCCGCCGCTGCGGGAGAGAGTGCCCCGCAGCACCAGCTGGGCCCCGAGGGCGGCGATCAGACGGGACTGGTCCTCCGGCGGAATCGGGCCCCGTGGCGCCAGGCGCAGGGCCGCGCGGCCATGGGTCAGGCTGTCGGCATCCACGGGCGCAAGCTTGGCCTGGCCACTCAGGGAGGTCTCGATCATCTGCGGCAGCACCAGCTGCGTCAGGGAATCCAGCCGGTCATCCCCGGTGGCGTTGGTGAAGGGCAGGACCGCCAGCCGCGCGGGCCGTTCGCGGGTCAGGTCGGCGATGATCCCCCGGGAGCTGAACCAGTTCGCGCCCGCGGCCAGCGCCAGGGCGCCGAGGGCGGAGGCGCCGGCCCAGCGCAGGGCGCTGCGGGGCCGGAGCAGGTGATCGAGCCGCCGGCCCGCCTGGGCCGCGGTGGGCCGCTTGAAGGGATGGGCCTCCAGCATGGACAGCAGGAGCTCCGAGGCCCCCGACGGCAGGCCGCGGACCTTGAGATCCCGGTGGCTGCCCTGCACGATGGCCAGCATCCGCGCGCGCCCTTCACCGGGGAAGGGATGCTCCCCCGCGAGCAGTTCCCACGCCACGATGCCGAGGGAGAACACGTCGCTGGAGGAGCCCGCCGCCTGGCCCTGGATCTGCTCCGGGGACGCGTAGCTCGGGCTCCCCATGAAGGTCCCCGCCTGGGTGAGCCGCTCCCAGGACTGGCTGCCGGAGGGCTCCTCCCCGCTCACAGCGTCCTTCGCCCGTCCGGCCTCCTCCATGGCCTGGAGGGTCCCCAGGGTCGGCACGCCCGCGGGCGTGCTGTGGGTGTTGCCAGAGCCCGAAGGATCCACCAGCCGCGCCAGACCGAAGTCGAGGACCTTCACCTCGAGCTTCCGGGTGCCCGGCGCCTGGGCCACCATGATGTTCCCGGGTTTCAGATCGCGGTGGATCAGCCCCTTCGCGTGGGCGGCCTCCAGCGCATGCGCCACGGCGCTGACCACCTGGAGCTTCTCGCGCACGGTGAGATCCGGCGCAGCCTGATCCAGGGTCCGCCCCGCGAGGAGCTCCATGGCGATGTAGGTGCCGCTGGGACTCTCCATCCAGTCATGCACCTGGCAGACGTTGGGATGATTGAGCTGGGCCAGGGCCAAGGCCTCGCGCCGGAAGCGCTCCGGCGCGGTGGCCTCGCGGTCCGCGCCCGCCCGCAGCGCCTTGAGGGCCACGCTGCGTTCCAGGGTGGGATCCCAGGCCCGGTACACCTCACCCATGCCGCCGGTGCCCAGCAGGGCCTCCACCCGGAACCGGCCCACCTGCATGCCGGATTCCAGAATCCGCCTCTTGGAAGAGGGCGCGGACTCGGCATCGGTTTCATTGGACATTTGGGCACCGGCGATTTTTTTTACCTTATCACACGGTGGGATCCTTGATGGGCTTTCAGCTCATTCCAATCGGGCTTTCCGCTCGCCGTCCTGCCACCGCAGGCCAAGGGCAGCACCTGCGGGCAGGACCCGGGCCGAGGTCACGGGCCGTCCCTCGGCGTCCAGGGCCAGCACGAAGCCCCGCTGGAGCGGACCGGCCGGATCCAGTCCCCGCAGGCGCTCTGCGAGCACCGCCAGGCGCTGGTTCCGGTGCTGGAGGGCGCCCAGGGCCGCCGGGGCCAGGGCGCGCTGGGCCTCGCGCACCCGGGGCAGATCCAGTTCTCCGGCGGCGCGTCCGGCGGCCTGGCCCAGGCGCTGGCGCAGCAGGGCCAGCCGCCCACCCGCGGCGTCCAGGCCGCGGCTCGGATGGGCCAGGGCCAGGCGCTGGCCCAGGGCGGCCAGCCGGGAGGCGGTTGCCGCCAGGGGTTCCGCCCGCTGGAGGCCGTGATCCGTGAGCAGGTTGAGCGTGGTTTCCAGGCCCCGGAGGCGCCAGGCGGTCTTGGCCGTCAGGGCTTCCACCCGCCGCCGCAGCTCCGCGCCCAGGGCCGTGCGGTCCGGCGTGGCCAGCTCCGCGGCCTGGCTGGGCGTGGCGGCGCGGCGATCCGCGGCCAAGTCCACCAGGGTGGTGTCGATCTCGTGGCCTACGCCGGTGATGACGGGGATGCGGCAGTCCAGCACGGCCCGCACCAGCTCGGGATCGTTGAAGGCCCAGAGATCCTCCAGGCTGCCGCCGCCCCGCACCAGCAGCAGGGCCTCGCAGCCCCAGTGGGGGTCCTGGAGCTCCTGGATGGCCAGCAGCGTCTCGGGCACGCAACGCTCGCCCTGGGCCGCCGCGGGCGCGATGAGGAGGTCGATGCCCGGGGCGCGGCGGGTGGTCACCTCCAGCACGTCGCGCAGGGCCGCGCCACCCAGGGCCGCCACCACGCCGAGCTTCTTCGGGAAGCGGGGCAGGGGGCGCTTGGGCCGGTCGAAGAGACCCTGGGCCCGCAGCTCCGCCTCCAGCTGCCGCAGTCGCGCCTGGAGGTCGCCCACGCCCGCAGGCTCGCAGTGGGTCACGGCCAGGGTGAGTGTCCCGCCCGCCACGTAGAGATTCAGGCTGCCCTTCAGCACCACGCGTTGACCATCCGCCGGCTTGTGCTGGAGGAACCGCTGCTGCCCCGCCCATACCGCACAGGACAGCGCCGCGCCCTCCTCCTTCAGCGTGAAGTACCAGTGCTTTCCCGAGCCCCGGAAGTTCGACACCTCGCCGATCACGCACACCGCCGCGAAGGGCGGCTCCAGCTTGGTTTTCACCTGCTCCAGCAGGCGCTTGACGGAAAGGGGCGCCGATTCACTCATGATTTGCGGAAGCGTCCCAGGCCCACCGTGAGCCCCGCGAGGACGGTGTATCGGGGCGCTCCTTGGGTCAGTCCCACATCCACGCCCGCATCCAGCACCAGCCGCTTCGACACCTTGTAGGCTACGGCCCAGAGGTTGGAGGCGATGCGCGCATTCACCGGGGTGGCCTGGAGGGCGTACAGTTCACCGGTGATGGACCAAGCGTCGTTGAGGTTGCGGGTGATGGAAACGGTGCCCGCGGTCTGAGTGGCGCGGCCCCCTCCCGCATCAGGAGTGAGCCCGATCCAGGACTCGAGCAGGTTCACATCGATGTGGTAGGGCCCCGCATCCCGGCTGAACAGCAGGGTGAGAATGTCAATCGGGGCGCCGTTGCCGAGGCCCTGCGCGGACGATGCCGTGGGGAAGGTGTGGGCCACCTGGATCGCCTGGTCCATGCCGAACAGGCCATTGTGGAGGTAGCACCACTGCACGGCCAGATTGAAGTCACCCAACCCCGAGACTGCAGGCGCGCCTGCGGGTTCCAGGCGCAGGTAGCCCGGGCATGAAAGGCGAAGCTCCAGATCCTTCGCCAGACCCAATTTCAGGAGGGTGGGCGTTCCGAAGCTGGGGCCGTCGTCGCGGAGGGTGCTCCGCTGGAGGCCCCATTCCAGCTCCGCGACGCCCGGTTGTGTGGTGAGGGCCGGATTGGCGAAGGTCGGCCGGTTGGGGTTCACCTCGATGGGTGGTTCCTCCGCCCGCAGGAAGCCGCAGAGCATGAGGCAGAGGGTCAATGGGATGCGCATGGCCATTCAGGCTAGCGGATCTGGGTCCAGCCGGGCCATGGACCTGAGGGTTTTTGATGGCCTCGGTGGATCTACCTCGCAATACAATGGCGAACCATTCCATCCTTACCCATCGAGGTGGTTCCCATGCCTGGACGCGCCCTTCTCCTCCGCTGCCTGGTCCTCGCGCTCGCCTGCACTGGCGCCGCGCAGGCCCAGACGAAACTGCTCCGCTTCCCGGATATCCATGGAGACAAGGTGGTCTTCACCTACGGGGGCGACCTCTGGACCGCTGCCGCCACGGGCGGTTCGGCCACGCGCCTGACGGCCCATCCCGGCCTGGAGCTGTTCGCGAAGTTCAGCCCCGACGGCAAGTGGATCGCCTTCACGGGCCAGTACGATGGCGATGAGCAGGTCTACGTCATTTCCAGCGGCGGCGGCATCCCCCGCCAGCTCACCTTCGATCCGGCCGCAGGGCCGCTGCCACCCCGGGGCGGCTACGACCACCAGGTGGTGGGCTGGACGCCGGACGGCGACCGTGTGCTGTTTCGCGCCGGCAGCGATGCCGACGGCGTGCTGAGCCGCACGGCCCTCTACACCGTGAGTCTGAAGGGCGGCCTGCCGGCGAAGCTGCCCATGCCCACGGCCGGGCCGGGGTCGTTTTCGCCGGACGGCAAGCGCATCGCCTACGCTCCCATGTTCCGCGACTTCCGCCACTGGAAACGCTACCAGGGCGGCTGGGCGCAGGATCTCTACGTGTTCGACCTGGCCACCCATCAGCAGAAGAAGATCGCCGCCAGTCCGCGCACTGAGCGCGACCCCATGTGGATCGGCGACAGGGTGTACTTCGCGTCGGACCGCGATGGCAAGCTGAACCTCTATGCCGTGGATCACGCCACGGACGCCGTGCAGCAGCTCACCTTCCAGAAGACCTGGGACGTGCGCTGGCCCTCCAGCGATCATCAGTCCCGCATCGTCTACGAGCTGAACGGTGAGCTGCGTGTGATGAACGTCCGGGACGGCAGTGATCAGGGCATCGCCATCGCCGTGCCCACGGATGGCGGCGCCTCGCGGCCCACGCGCATCAGCGTCGAGAAGAACATCGAAGGCTTCGCCCTGTCGCCCAAGGGCGAGCGCGCCCTCTTCGTGGCCCGGGGCGACGTGTTCACGGTGCCCATCGAGAAGGGGCCCGTGCGCAACCTGACCAACAGCTCCGGCGCCCACGACAAGCACGCCCGCTGGTCGCCGGACGGCAAGAAGATCGCATTCATCTCGGACCTGTCTGGCGAGGACCAGGTCTACCTCGTGGCCCAGGACGGCAAGGGGAAGCCCGAAGCGCTGACCTCCGGCCTGGTGGGCCAGCTGAATGCGCCGCTCTGGGCGCCCGGCGGCAGGCACCTCGCCTTCACGGACAAGGACGGCGTCGTCTACGCCCTCGGCGTGGCCGATCGCAAGCTCGTGAAGGTGGCCAAGGATCCCTTCGCCCGGGTGGGCGATCTGGCCTGGTCGCCGGACGGCCAGTTCCTGGCCTTCTCCCTCTCCAACCTGAACGGTACCCGCAGCCTCCATATCTGGGGCCTGGCGGACCAGCAGCTGCATCGGATGACGGGCGACCTGTTCCCCGTCACCGAGCCCGCCTGGGATCCCGAGGGCAAGTACCTCTACGCCCTCAGCCGCCGGGACTACGCGCCGCAGATCAGCGACCTGGAATTCGACTACGCCGGCAACCGCAACACGGATGTGGTGGCCTACGCCCTGCGCAAGGACGTGCCCCATCCCTTCCCGCCAGAAAGCGATGAGGTGGGCGCCGCGCCGGAGAAGAAGGACGACAGCGAGAAGAAGGACGACGACAAGAAGGCCGGCAAGCCAGCGGAGGCCAAGGCCCCCTCGGCCGTGCGCATCGACTTCGTCGGCTTCGAGCAGCGCGGCGTGCGCGTGCCCGTGCCCGCGGACAACCTGGGCGGCCTGGAGGCGGTCACGGGCTTTCTGCTCTACAGCAAGGGCCAGCCCTTCGTGTACGGCGAAGCCAACGGCCGCCGGCCGGCCGGCAGCAGCCTCTGGATCTTCGACCTGAAGAAGCGTCAGGAGAGCGAGCTGCTGCCCGAGGCCCAGGGCTGGGTGCTGAGCCAGGACGGCAACAAGGTCCTGGCCCGGGCCGGACAGGGGCCCGCAGCCACCTTCCAGCTCATGGACGCCAAGCCCAAGGCCACGGAGAAGAAGACGGTCTCCACCAAGGACCTCTTCGTGGACCGCATCCCCGCCGAGGAATGGCGCGAGGTCTACGACGAGACCTGGCGGCGCTTCCGCGATTTCTTCTACGTGAAGAACATGCACGGCTACGACTGGCAGGCCCTGCGCGAGCAGTACCGCCCCTGGCTGCAGTACGTCACGCACCGTTCGGACCTGACCTACCTGCTCACCGAGCTCATCTCCGAGCTGAACATCGGCCACACCTACACCGAAGGCGGCGACCAGTTCCTGCCCGAGCGCGCCAAGGTGGGCCTGCCCGGCGCCCGCATCGAACTGGATGCCGCCGCGGGCCGCTACCGGCTGGCCCACATCTACCGGGGCCACAACGAGGAGCCCAAGTACCGTAGCCCGCTGACGGAGGTGGGCGTGGACGCTCGCGAGGGCGACTACATCCTGGCCATCGATGGCGTGGAGCTGAAGGCGGACGACAGCCCCTACCGCCTGCTGCGGAACAAGACCTTTTCGGTGACGCTGACGCTGAATGGCAAGCCCACGTTCGAGGGCGCCCGCCAGGTCAGCTACCAGCCCATCCAGAGCGAGGCCAGCCTGCGCTACCTCGACTTCGTGCTGCGGTCGAAAGAGACCGTGGACAAGCTCAGCGGTGGGAAGGTGGGCTACCTCCACATCCCCGACATGGGGGCGCCCGGCCTGTATGAGTTCATCAAGTGGTACTACCCGCAGATCCGCAAGGAGGGCCTGATCGTGGATATCCGCGCCAACGGTGGCGGCAACATCAGCCAGATGATCATCGAACGGCTCAGCCGGAAGCTGCTGGGCACGCGGTTCGGTTTTGGCAGCGACGAACCGTCAACCTACCCGTCCACCGTGTTCCACGGCCCCATGGTGGCGCTCACCAGCGAGACGAGCGCCAGCGATGGCGATATCTTCCCCTATTACTTCCGGTTCGCGGGCCTCGGCCCCCTCATCGGCAAGCGGACCTGGGGCGGCGTTGTGGGTGGCGGCAACACGCCGCTGATCGACGGCGGCAGCGTCTTCGTCCCTCGCTCTGGAACCAACGCCCCCACAGGCGAATGGATCATCGAAGGCGAGGGCGTGACGCCTGACATCGACGTGGAGAACGATCCCGTATCGATGCTGGCGGGCCATGATCGCCAGCTAGAGCGGGGCGTGCAGGAGGTGCTGAAGCGCATGGCCGAAAAGCCCATGCACCTGCCCAAGCGGCCAGCAGATCCTGTGAAAACCAAATAGGTCTGGTGGTCTAACCGCTTAGATTTACAGCGGAATAATCCAGCACGACATTTGTTGCCACAAGGGCCGGGACCTTCGATGTTTCGGACCAGGTGGCAGCAAATTGTTTTTGGCTTGGTGGTCAGACCATCACACGGTACTGTTCTGCAACCGATTCGGAGGTCGACAATGTTTTTGAGCATCCTCGCAGCCACGCTGCCCCTCATCGTTCTGCTCATCGGCATCCCGCTGCTGATGAAACCCGCCGCGAAGGTGGCGCCCGTCGCCCTGCTGGTGACCGTGCTCGCGGCGATCCTGGTGTTCCACTTCCCGGCCAAGGTCACGGTGCTGGCGGCCCTCCAGGGTGGCCTCACGGGCATCTTCCCCATCATGTACATCCCCTTCGGCGCACTGGTGGTCTACAACGTGCTGAAGGCCACTGGCTGGATGGACAAGATGCAGGGCGCCATGGCGAACCTCACCGTGGACCGCCGCGCCCAGGCGCTGCTCATCGCCTTCGGCTTCGGGGCCTTCCTCGAAGGCATCTGCGGCTTCGGCGCCCCGGTGGCCATTCCCGCCAGCATCCTCATCGGCCTGGGCTACAACCCCATGATGGCCGCCCTGGTGTGCCTCGTGGCCAACACGGGCCCCGTGCCCTTCGGCTCCCTCGCCATCCCCACCGTGACGCTCGCCAAGACCACGGGCCTGGATGTGATGAAGCTCTCCCAGATGACGGGCCGCTTCATGGCGCCCCTGGCGCTCATCATGGCCTTCGCCACGGTCTACGCCATGTCCAAGTCCAAGGGCATGAAGGGCGCCCTGGGCACCATCCTGGTGTCGGGCCTCAGCTTCGCCATCACCGAGTTCCTCGTCTCCAACTTCATCGGGGCGGACCTCACCTCCGTGCTGGCGGGCCTGGTCTGCCTCGTGGCCACGGCCATCTACCTGAACTTCCAGAAGGGCGCCAAGCCCTGGCTCTTCGAGGGCGAGGCCCCGGCCACCGAGCAGCGGCGCGAGTTCCATGCGAAAGAGCTCTTCCTCTCCTGGCTGCCCTACCTGCTGCTGGCCGTGCTTGTCATCGCCGTGAACCTGCCCAGCACCAAGCCCCTCTTCAACGGCAGCGCCCCCGGCTGGAAGTGGGTGCTCCTCAAGGCCCAGATCTACAACCCCGGCAAGCTCTACGCGTTCACCTGGCTCCAGAGCCCCGGCACCATCATGCTCATCGCCGGCCTCATCGCCTTCCCCTTCATGGGCATCAGCTACGGCGTGATGGGCGAGCAGTTCGGCAAGACCTTCAAGCAGATGATCCCCTCCTTCATTGCCGTGGCGTGCATTCTTTCCATCGCCTCGGTCATGAATCTGGCCCTGCCCATCATCGATCCCAAGACCAAGCTGGCGTTCGCCGGGGACCTGGCCACCAAGCAGATCTCCATGGTGGCTACCATGGCCAACGGCATCGTCGCCCTGGTGAGCAAGCACGTGTATCCGTTCCTGAGCCCGCTCTTCGGAACCCTGGGTGTGTTCCTCACGGGCAGCAACACCTCCGCCAACGCGCTCTTCGGGAACCTGCAGAAGCTCACCGCGCAGGGCATGGGCCTGTCCGACATCCTCATGGCCTCGGCCGGCAGTGCGGGCGCCTCCGCGGGCAAGATGATTTCGCCCCAGAGCATCGTCATCGCCGCCACCGCTGTGGGCCTGGCCGGGAAGGAAGGCCTGATCATGCGCCAGACGATCAAGTACACGATCCCCTACGTGATCCTGCTGGGCCTCATGGTCTTCGGCTTCGCGTTCCTGTTCCCGGGCCTCGTTCCCTGATGTCGCTCAACTGAACGAAAAGGATCACCACCAAGACACCAAGACACCAAGAAAAGAAAAAGCAGTTCTTGGTGTCTTGGTGTCTTGGTGGTGAAGTTTTTTCCTGAATGAATGAGGTTCAACACCATGCGCATCATCGTGGCTCCGGATTCCTTCAAGGGCAGCGTGTCGGCCCTCGGCGTGGCCGAGGCCATGGAGCGGGGCATCCATGCGGTGTTCCATGACGCGGAAGTGCTCAAGGTGCCCATCGCGGATGGCGGTGAGGGCACGGTCGAGGCCCTGGTGGCGGCCACGGGCGGGCGCCTCATGCACACGGATGTGCGCGGCCCCCTGGGCGAGTCCGTGCGCGCCCACTGGGGCATCTCGGGCGACGGTTCCACCGCTTTCCTGGAGATGGCCTCGGCCTCGGGCCTGCCCCTGGTGCCCAAGGAGCGCCGCGATCCCCGCATCACCAGTACCTTCGGGACGGGCGAGCTGATGAAGGCCGCCCTCGACGCGGGCCTGCGCAAGCTGGTCATCGGCATCGGCGGCAGCGCCACCAACGACGGTGGCACGGGCATGGCCCGGGCCCTGGGCGTGCGCTTCCTGGATGCCGAGGGCCGGGATCTGCCCGAAGGCGGTGCCGCCCTGGCCCGCCTGGCCCGCATCGATCTGTCGGACCTGGACCCTCGCCTGGCCCAAGCCAGCGTCCTGGTGGCCTGCGATGTGGACAACCCGCTCTGCGGCCCCCGCGGCGCTTCGGCGGTCTATGGCCCCCAGAAGGGCGCCACGCCGGAGATGGTGCAGGAGCTGGATGCGGCCCTGGGCGTCTTCGCGGGGGTGGCCGCCACCGCCACCGGTCGCGATGTGGCCCTGCTGCCGGGTGCCGGCGCCGCCGGCGGCCTGGGTGCCGGCCTGCTCTTCTTCTCCCCGGCCAGCCTGCGGCCCGGCGTCGCCATTGTCCTGGAGACCACGGGCTTCGAGGCCCTGGTCCAGGGCGCCGACCTGGTCATCACGGGCGAGGGCCGCACGGATTTCCAGACGGCCATGGGCAAGGCTCCCGTGGGCGTGGCCGCCGTGGCCAAGCGCCACGGTGTGCCGGTGATCTGCATCGCCGGGGGCCTGGGCGATGGGGCGGACGAGGTGCTGGCCCACGGCATCGATGCCCTGGCCACCGCCGTGCCCCAGCCCATGACCCTGGAGGCCTGCATGGGCCAGGGCGCCGTCCTCGTGGAAGCCGCCGCCGCCCGGGCCTGCCGCCTGGTGAAGGTGGGGATGTCCCTGCGCGGTTGACGTGCCGTAGACCCGCCCGATGGGCCAGAATGAACACACCTGTCTGAACAGATCCCCTGAGCGGAGACCGACCATGACGACGACCCTCGCATTCCGTGACGCCGTTCTGTCCACCTATCCGGATGTCTATACGCCGGAAGCGCTCCGCGCCCTGGAGGTGCTGGCGCCCCTGGACGAGCGCCGCCGGGCCCGCATGGCGGCGCGGACCGCCCGCCGGAAGCAGCGGGCGGAGGCCCGCGAGCGCATCGCCTTCCTCGATCCCGAATCGCTGATTCCCGGCACCCGGATCAAGGTCGCCGACGCCCGCGCCGGGAACTTCGACGGCGCCGTGATCCCGCCGGATCTCATCCGTCAGTGGATCCAGGGCACGGGACCCGCCACCAAGCCGCGCTCGGACGTGCGGTCCGGCATCCGCAACGTGGCCTACGCGCTGCTCTCCGGCGCCGATGGCTGGATGTTCGACGGCGAGGATGCGCTGGGCCAGGTGGACACGATGTCGCTGGACAACCACCGCAACCTCAAGCTCGCCATCGCCTGCGACCCGCTCTTCCTGGAGGTGGCCGAGGAGGTTGCCGGGGAGATGAACCGCTGGGCGGACGGTTTCTTCGGCAAGCCCATCATCGCCGACTGGCGCCAGCAGCTGGACTTCACCACGATCCTGTACCGCTGCCGCGGCCTCCATCTGGAGGACCGGCACATCCGCCGCGATGGCCACGGCTTCTCCGCCTCCATCGCCGACCTGGTGCTCTACGTGGTGAACAACCACGAACGGCTGCGGGCCGCGGGCCGCAGCATCGTCCTCTACCTGCCCAAGACTCAGACCGCGGAGGACGCGGCCCTCTGGAACGACATGCTGGTGGCCCTGGAAGCCCACCTGGGCCTGCCCGTGGGCACCATCAAGGTCTACGTGCTGGTGGAACAGCTGGAGCAGTGCTTCCAGCTCATGGAGATCCGCGCCGCGCTGTCGCCGCACTTCGTGGGCTTCAACACGGGCCGCTGGGACTACATCAACAGCGTGTCGGACGCCCTGGCCTGGGACCGCGACTTCGTGAATCCCAACATCCAGTCCATCACCATGACCTATGGCTACATGCGGACCTACGAGGATCGCGTGCGCCGGGCCATGAACACGCCGGACCGGAATGGCCGTTTCGCCCTCTGGCAGGGCGGCATGGAACCCAACATCCCCGTGGGCAGCGAAGCAGGCGTGGCGGCCAGCATGAAGCGTGCCGTAGCCGGCGCCGAGCGCGAACAGCGCGAGGGCGCTTCCGGCAAGTGGGTGGCGCACTGGAAGATGGTCCACATCGTCCGTCCAGTCTGGGAGAAGGCCGGCCAGGCCAACCAGGCGGGCCGGGCCTTCCCGGCGCTGACCTACGGCCCGGAAGACGCCGCGGGCCTGATGCAGCTGGAACCGGCGCCCCGAACCATCGCGGGCGCCCGCGACCTGCTGTCCGTGGCCCTGCAGTACGGGAACGCCTTCCTGCGCGGCTTCCAGGCCGCGGCGCTCAAGCCCGCCGACTTCTTCGGCAACGACGACGTGCTCTACCTCATGGAGGACATGGCCACCGGTGAGATCCGCCTGTCAATCCTGTGGGAGTGGCTCCACAAGGGCGCCGCGTTCACCGAGGCCGACCCCGCCACGGGTGTCGCTGCCGGGGATCCCTTCACCCCCGCCCTCTTCGCGCGCCTGCTGGAAGAGGAATACGCCAAGCTCCGCCACGCCGGCAACCGCGATGTCCATGATGATTCCAAGGACACCACCCTCCCCATCGCCCGCGCCATCGTCCAGACCTACGTCCAGAGCGACATCAAGGCCCCCTGGTACGTGGACCTGTTGAACCTCAACCTCGGGTTGGATGACCTGGCCGCTGCCGAAACTCGCATCGCCCAGTTCCTTGCCGCGTTCAAGAAGGACGGAACGCGGATCACGGAGAATCTGGACTTCTGAGGAGGTTCCGAGCTGGACTGGAAGTCAGGCGGCGTCGTGTGGCTTGGCGAGGAGGGTCTGGGCGCAGTCCGGGCACACCCCATGGGTGAGGGTCATGCCCGCGCCGTCCAGCAGGACCTGTTCCACGGGAGTCCAGGCGCCCACCCGATTCCGGACCTTCCGACACCAGCTGCAGACGGGCACCAGGCCATCCTGGGAACGGAAGTGCGCAAGCCGTGCGGCCATCCGGCGCCGGGCCGCAACGCGTGTCGTCTCAGTGCCAGGTTCCGCGCCCGTCCAGGCAGCCGCGGGCTGGCTCGTGATGTGGTTCATTGAAGTCTTCTCCAGGGCTTCCGGACGATCAGGATCGTTCAGTCCTGAACCCCTCTTACGAGGATGGGGCCATGAAGGTGTTTTGACAGTGATATTCGACACGGCCCGGAAAGTTACCTCGGGTCAGGAGGTCAGCTTGGCGGCAAAAGCCTCCAGGGCCCGGTAGTAGGGGTCGATGCTGGGGATGTAGTGGCGCTCACCGGCGGCGTGGGGGCCGATGCCGGTCTGGCCCCAGACCACGGCCTGGCCACCGGGCGCGAAGCGGGCCGAGGTGCCGGCGCCCTTGCGGCCGATGCGCACCTCGCCGCCCGCGGCTTCGATGCCCGCCAGCAGCGCCTTCAAATAGGGGTTCTCCGGATCGCAGATCACGCCGGGTTCCCAGGCCGAGGGCAGGAATTCCAGCTCCCGTTCGGCGGCCAGAGCCTCGATCTCGGCGCGCATCCTGGAGACATCATCCTGGGGGATGGGGCGGATCTCCACGCCCAGGGCGCCGCGGTCCGGCGTGATGTTGAAGATGCCGGGGGTGCCCACCTGGATGTAGGCGAAGCGGGCCAGAGACTGCCAGCCGTCGGCCGCCTTCAGGGTGAGGTGCTGGGTGAACAGCTCGCGCAGGGCCTCCCGGGCGGCCAGCAGGCGCTCGGTGAGGTCGCTGCCGCCCGCCAGCCCGCTGTGGCCCCGGGTGCCGTGGGCCACCAGCTCGAAACGCAGGACCCCGCGGTTCTGGGTGCAGACCTCGCCCCACAGCTCGGTGCCCTTCTCACCCGTCCGTTCGCCCGCCACGAAAAAGGCCGGTTCATAGCCCGATTCCTCCTTCAGCACCTTCAGCACGTGGGGCGTGCCCATGGGTTCCAGCTCGCCGTTCTCCTCGTTGCCCAGCAGGAGCAGGTTCACAGGTGGGTAGGGGGCGCCCTTCTTGAGGGTGTCCTTCATCCACACGAGGTAGGTGGAGAGGACGGTCTTCATGTCCGCGGCGCCGCGGCCCCAGAGGTAGTCGCCCTCCACCTTAGGCTCGAACTGGCTGTCGTCGGGCTCCGGGGCCACCACGTCGAAGTGGCCGCACAACATGGCCGGGGCCTTCTCGCCCCCGGGAAAGTGGGCCAGCACGGCCGGGAAGGTGGCCTGGTCGAAGTAGCGCACGGGCACGCCGTGGTTGCGGAGGTAGTCGTAGATGAAGGTGGCCGCCCGGTGGATTTCGGGCATCCGTTCCTCGGGGCAGGCGGTGACGCTGGGAATGCGGATCAGGCGCTGGGACACGGACAACACTTCCGACGTCTTGTCCGCAAACCCGGACTCCACCAACGTCTCGGGCCGGGGGCGGAAGCGCACGGGGGCCCGCGGATCCAGATGCACCTCGTCCCGGGCGTGCTCCACGAAGTCCTGGAGTTTGTTCTGTTCGGCCCCGAGGTCCGCCAGGTGGGCGGTGACGGTCTCCACTTCGCCGCGGACCTGGGCCTTCCGCGCCTCGGCCAGCTCGACAAGCAGGGCTGGCGGCACGATGTCCGAGGTGCCGAGCTTGGCCTTCAGGCGCTGACGGGTGCGCTCGGCGGTGCTGGGGGCGCCCTCCACCATTTCCCGGAGCGGCTGGAGGTCGTCCCAGAAGCCGAGGGCCTCGGCCAGGGGCCGCAGCTGGTTGAGGGTCCAGTCGAGGAACGCACGCATGGCCACGGGCTTGGCCGTGAGCGGATCCTCGATGACGGCGCGCAGGCCTTCCTTGGCGGCCAGTTCCTCGTTGCGCCGGGCCCGGGTGATGTCCTCGGCGTCGTAGCGGAAGCTGCGGGCGAAGTCGGGATCGGCGTAGAAGCGGAGCAGGAGCAGGTGCTTGAGGGTGAGGTTGGCGACGTCCAGGGCCAGGTCATGCCCGGGATCGTCCGTGCGGACCTCCACGCGGGCCATGGGCAGGTCGATGCGCGCGAAGAGATTCTGCCGCTCGATCTGGGCGGCCATGTCCTCCACATTGCGAGTCTCGCCGGCGGCGAAGAGGCCCCGGGCGTAGATGTCATGCAGCTGGTCGCTGGTGACCTGGATGAGCCGCTCCACGGGCTCGGCCTGGGAGCGGGCGCGCACGGGGATCCAGTTGTTGTTGCCGAAGCGCACGCCGCGGCGCACCAGGTCGTAGGACAGGCGCAGGTAGTCGGAGTGGCTGCGGTTCAGGTCCGGCACGTCCAGGGCGGGCGGGTTGGGGAAGGTGAGGTTGCGCACCGATTCATAGGGCGTGAGCCGCACGACGGGCTTCCCGTTCTCTTCCGAGGCCTGCAGCGGCGTGCTGGCGCTGGTGGCGATGAAGAGCGCCGCGAAGGCCCGCATGAGCCGCGTGCCCGTGATGTAGACCTGGTTCTTGTAGTCGTCCAGGTGGCGGTCGCCGCGCTCGCTGGCCGGCAGGTGCATGAAGTCCCAGGCCAGCATGGGCTCGGGCAGGCTCAGGTTGGAGTGGGTGCCCGCCGTGGCCAGCTCGGTGCCGTACAGCTCGACGCAGCGCTGGAGGTAGCGCCGCTTGGCCAGGTGCCAGGACATGGGCACACAGTCGGGCCCGATCTCCGGCAGCACGAGCAGGTTGCCGTGCCAGTAGTGGAGGGGTTCCCCGAAGGCCCGGCCCGCCTTCGCCAACGCGTTGATGAGGGCCGCCTCCAGCAGCCGCCCCTCGTACACGGCGCCGCGGGGGGTGTGGTAGGGCCGCGTGACCCACTCGATCATCCAGTGGAAGACCTCGAGCTGGTGGTACTCCTCGGTCCAGGGCGACAGCACCTTGGAGCGCAGGTGGTCCACGAAGGACATGCGGTCCGGCCCCGTGCCCACGGTGAGCAGGGGACGGAACTGGGGGTCCACCAGGTTCCACTCCAGCTCCAGCCCGCAGAGCCCGCCCGAGGGACGGGTCTCCAGCGCCGTCTGGCGCGCCAGCTGGAACTTCTCGACGAAGGCGTTCAGGTCAAACACGGGTGCTCCGGATCAATCGCGGCTAAAAGAAAACTGTTCACCACCAAGGCACCAAGACACCAAGAACTGAACAAGCCTTTTTCTTCTTTTCTTGGTGCCTTGGTGTCTTGGTGGTGAATCTTTTTCAACTCTGAAGGGATTTCAGCGCCGCCACGAGCCGTTCGGCGGCGCCCTGGGTGCGTTCGACGGGGGTGGCGTAGGAGAAGCGGATCCACTCGGCGCCGTAGGGGCTGAAGAAGGCGCCGGGCACCACGGCCACGCCGTGCTCTTCGGCCAGGTACTGGCCC
>DASXUH010000067.1:0-1840 GCA_036504935.1 Geothrix sp.
CGTTCGGTGGGCGCCGCCGTGACCCGCTTCAAGGCCGGCGATGCCGTCGGCGTGGGCTGCCTGGTGGATTCCTGCCGCCACTGCAAACCCTGCGAGCACGGCGAGGAGCAGTACTGCCAGAACGGCTTCACCGGCACCTACGGGGGCACGGACCGCCACGACGGCCGGCCCACCCAGGGCGGCTACTCGGACCAGATGGTGGTGTCCGACCGCTTCGTGCTGAAGGTCCCCGCAGGGCTGGACCTGAAGGGCGCCGCGCCGCTCCTCTGCGCCGGCATCACCACCTGGTCGCCCCTGCGCCACTGGAAGGCCGGCCCGGGCAGCCAGGTCGCCGTGGTGGGTCTCGGGGGCCTGGGCCACATGGGCCTGAAGCTGGCCAAGGCCCTGGGCGCCGAGGTGACCCTCTTCACGCGTTCCCAGGGCAAGGAGGCCGATGCCCGGCGCCTGGGCGCGGACCGCGTGGTGCTGTCCACGGACCCCGCCCAGATGGCGTCGGCCGCGGGCCGCTTCGACCTCATCGTCGACACCGTGCCCTACGTCCACGACCTGAACCCCTACGTCCCCACCCTGGCCACGGACGGCACCCTGGTGCTGGTGGGCTACCTGGGCGGGCTGGAGCCCATGCTCAATACCGTGCCCATGGTCCTCGGCCGCAAGTCCGTGGCGGGCTCCCTCATCGGCGGCATCGCCGAGACCCAGGAGCTGCTCGACTTTTGCGGTGAGCACGGCATCACGTCCGACGTGGAGGTGATCCGCATGCAGGACATCAACGGGGCCTACGAGCGCCTGCTGAAGAGCGACGTGAAGTACCGCTTCGTCATCGACATGGCCTCGCTGAAGGCGAAGAACTGAACCCGACCCTCCTGGAGAACCTCATGCACACACGCACCCTCGGAACCCACGGACTCAACGTTTCCGCCCTCGGCCTGGGCTGCATGGGCCTGAGCTTCGGCCTCGGCCCCGCCGTCAAGAAACAGGAAGGCATCGCCCTCATCCGGGCCGCCGTGGAGAAGGGCGTCACCTTCTTCGACACCGCCGAGGTCTACGGGCCCTGGGTGAACGAGGAGCTGGTGGGCGAGGCCCTGGCCCCCTTCAAGGGCCGGGTGGCCATCGCCACCAAGTTCGGTTTCGCCATCGACCAGGTCACGGGCCAGAACCCGGGCGGCCTGAACAGCCGGCCCGAGCGCATCCGGGCCGTGGCCGAGGCCTCGCTGAAGCGCCTTCGTGTGGAGAGCATCGACCTCTTCTACCAGCATCGCGTGGATCCCGAGGTGCCCATCGAGGACGTGGCCGGCACGGTCAAGGACCTCATCCGGGAAGGCAAGGTCAAGCACTTCGGCCTCTCTGAAGCCGGCGCGGCCACCATCCGCAAGGCCCACGCCGTGCAGCCCGTGGCCGCCCTCCAGAGCGAATACTCCCTGTTCTGGCGGGAGCCGGAGGTGGAGATCATCCCCACCCTCGAGGCGCTGGGCATCGGCTTCGTGCCCTTCAGCCCCCTCGGCAAGGGCTTCCTCACGGGGAAGATCGACGAGACCACCACCTTCGACCCCAACGACTTCCGCAACGTGGTACCCCGCTTCACGCCCGAGGCCCGGAAGGCGAACCTCGCCCTGGTGGAGGTGCTGAAGGCCCTGGCCGCGGCGAAAGGCGCGACGCCCGCGCAGCTCGCCCTGGCCTGGCTGCTGGCCCAGAAGCCCTGGATCGTCCCGATTCCAGGCACCACGAAGCTTCACCGGCTCGAGGAGAACCTGGGGGGCGCGGCCCTCGAGCTGACCGCCGAAGACCTGGAGGCCATCGACGCTGCCGCCTCCCAGATCGAGCTGCAGGGCGCCCGGTACCC
>DASXUH010000068.1:0-13348 GCA_036504935.1 Geothrix sp.
TGGCCCAGCCGGATGATGGCGGGGACGTGGAGGTCGTCGTTGCCGCCGGGCAGCTCGCCGCTGGGGGTGGGGGCCTGGGGCAGGAGGCGGGTGGGCGTGGGGCCCTGCTGCTCGCCGGCGGGCACTTCACCGTAGACCCGGCCGCTGACACCATTCACGGGGAGGATGGCCTGGCCGTCGACGGGCTGGACCACCGCGGTGGGAGCATGCAGGGGCGCGGAGACGGACTCCACGGCGCCGCCCAGGTGCAGGCTCTGGCGGCGATCCTCCAGGAGCTTCTCCTCCTGGTCGAAGCCGCTGGCCAGCACGGTGACGAGCACGCGATCCTCCATGCCCTCGCCTTCCACGGTGCAGGCCTTGATGTCGGGCCGCCCGTTGTAGTGGTCCTGCAGGTAGTTCATGGCGGTCTCGATGGCGGAGGCCTCCATCACCTCCCAGTCGGCGGTGATCGACACCATGACATTGGCCGCCGCGCCGTTCTGGGCGCGCTCCAGCAGGGGGCAGGCCAGGGCCTTCTTGAGGGCGTCCATGACCGCCTCTTCGCCGCGGCCCGCGCCGGTGCCGATGAGGGCCTCCCCGCCGTTGCGGAGCACCGCCTCCACGTCCGCGAAGTCGCCGTTGATGATGCCGGGCTTGAGGATGAGGTCGGCAATGCCGCGCACGCCCTGGATGAGCACGCCATCCGCCACGCGGAAGGCCTCCTTCATGGTCACGCGGGCATCGCAGACGTTCTTCAGGCGCTCGTTGCTGACCACGATGACCGTGTCGGCGGTGTCCCGCAGGTTGGCCAGGCCGGCGAGGGCGAGGTCGCCCTTCTTCCGGCCCTCCCAGGCGAAGGGGGTGATCACGACAGCGACGGTGAGGGCGCCCAGTTCCCGGGCATAGCTGGCCAGGACCGGGGCGGCGCCAGTGCCCGTGCCACCGCCCATGCCCCCGGTGATGAAGATCATGTCGGCGCCCTGGAGAGCCGCCAGCACTTCCTCGCGGCTCTCCTCAGCGGCCACGGCGCCCCGCTCGGCGCTGCCGCCCGCGCCCAGGCCGCGGCTGCTCTGGGGCCCCAGGGGCAGCTTCAGGTGGGCCTTGCTCTGGGAGAGGCTCTGCTGGTCCGTGTTCATGGCGATGAACTGCACGCCGGTGACCCCGCTTTCGATCATGCGGTTGATGGCGTTGCAGCCCGCGCCGCCGACGCCGAGCACCTTGATGTTGGCGCCGGGCAGGCTGTGGGGGCAGGGAAGGAAGGGGGTTTCAGACATCGGAACTCCCGAAGAGGGCATCGCTGAAGGCATGGCTAGAACATCTTCTTGATACGGCCGAGGAATCCATCACTCCGGTCCTGCTTGCCGCGGGTTTCGGTCATGTCCCGTGCGAGGGCTTTGACTGCGCCCAGGGCATTCACGAAGTAGGGGTTGCCCGTGGCCTGGGGCAGGCCGGTGACGCCCAGGATGCGGCCCAGCACCACGCGGGGGCGGCCCAGGATGGTCTGGGCGAGGATGGGCAGGTGCGTGAGGAGGGCGCCGCCGCCCACCAGGTGCACGCCACCGTGGATCTCGTGCATGAGGCCCGTGCGGCCCATTTCCGCCAGCACGAGGTTCAGCAGCTCCGCGGCCCGGGCCTGGAGCACCTCGGCGATCTCGCGGCGGGACACCAGGCGGCCCTCCTCTTCGAGCTCGACCGATTCCTCGGCGGGCACGTGGGCGTGCAGCACGGTGCCGAAGCGGATCTTGATGCGCTCGGAGGCGGCGATGCCCCCCAGGTGCTTGGTGATCTCCAGGTCGCGGGTGAAGTGCATGCCGCCGATGGGGATGACCGCGGAATGGAACAGGGTGCCGTGCAGGAAGATGCCCAGGTGGGTGAGGTGCTCGCCGATATCGACCACCACCGCGCCATTCTCGCGATCCTCGCGGCTCAGCACGGCCTCGGCGCTGGCCAGGGGCGAGTACATCAGCTCCGCACCGTGCAGGCCGGCGTTCTTGAGGGCCAGGTTGATGTTCATGATGACGGGGCTGGGGGCCACGATGATGCGGACCTCGGCTTCCAGCGACTCGCCGAACATGCCCACGGGGTTGCGGATGTCGCGCTGGCCCTTGATGTGGAACATCTGCGGGATGCGGTGGAGGACCAGCTCCTCCTTGGCGAGCTTGCAGCCGTTGGTGGCCTGCTCCAGCACGCGGTCCCGGTCCGCGGCGTTGATGATCTTGTCGCTGCTGCTGATGGTGATGGAATCGCGGAGATTCTCGCCCTTGAACTGGATGCCGTCCACGGCCACGCGGATGCCATCCACCTTGGTCTGGCCGGCGGTGTTCATGGCCTCTTCCACGGCCCTAACGATGGCGCGGGTGCAGAGGTCCATGTCCGTGATCTGGCCCTGGGTGAAGCCGCCCTGGGGCGAGGCCTGGCCGGTGCCAGTCACATTCAGCGTTCCGTCTTCCTCCTGGACGGCCACCACCGCCACCACTTTGCTTGCACCAAGGTCGAGGCCTAGAAGAACGGCACGCTGAGGCATGAAGATCCTTTTCCTTGCTCTAGGTTTACACCAGTTCCGTGCCGGGTTCGAGCTTTTGCGCACGGAAAAAACGCCGCTTTCTTCCCGCGCAGGTCAGCGTGGCGTCTTGGCGGAGGCCAGGGCGTCCTCGGGCTCCCCCACGGCGACTTCCTCGTCCCAGCGCAGGTCGATGTAGCGGAGCCGGGCCAGATCCGGCCGCTGGGACAGGCGGTCCACAAACAGGCCTTGGAAATTGGGAACGTTTTTCGTCACATCCTGGCGGGATAGGTAGATCGGCGCCGGAAGGCCCTCGATGTAGGCCACGGGCCCTTTCGGACTCCACCTGAACTCGGTCACCCGATCGTAAAATCCAGCCTGCTTTTCCCTCAAAGTCCGTGCAGCGCTCACGAGGCGGGCCAGCCCCTGGTCCGTCTGGCTGGCAGGATCCACCACCACGGGAATGGGGCTTAGGTTCGCCTGGTTGACCCGGTCTAGCAGGATGCCGTCGTCCGAGACCAGGAAGACCCCGTTGCTCCGCACCAGCCAGAGGACGGGCCGCCGTTCCTCCACCACGAGGCTGAGCCGGTCCGGTGGGTCCTTCCGGATCTGGAGGTTGCGTACCCAGCGCTTGGCCTCGATCTGGGACCGCAGTTCCTCGGCGTCCACCCAAAAGAGGGGCTTGCCCAGCACCAGCCGTTCCGCCAGGGCCTGGATCTCCGCCTGGCGTTCGCCCCGGCACCCGCTCACGTTGACCTGCTCGATCGTGAGCTTCTGGAGCCCGAGGTACCGCGTGCCCAGTTCCATCAGGCCCCAGGCGCCCCCGCCCAGCACCGCCACCGTGATCCCCGCTCGCACCCAGGGGAACCAGGGGCGCTTGGGGCGGGTGCGGGGGAGCATGGACATGGGGTGGGGTGAGTCCTCAGTCTTCAGGTATCAGGCTTCAGTCTAGATCCAGGCGCTCTCCGGGCGCGCCACTCCTTGAAAAACTTGGCGGCCAGCGGCCGCCAAGCTACTGAGGACTGAGGACTGAAGCCTGAGGACTGCCCCGCCAGATCTCCACCTCAGCCTCCAGCTCAACCCCGGAGGCCTCCAGCACCTTCGCCCGGACCTGCTCCATCAGCTCGGCGAACTCGGCGGCGGTGGCATGGCCGTGGTTGATGAGGAAGTTGGCATGCTCGGGGCTCACCTCGGCGTCGCCCAGGCGCAGGCCCTTGAGGCCCGCCTGGTCGATGAGGCGGCCGGCGCTGAGTCCCGGGGGGTTCTTGAAGATGCAGCCGGCGTTGCGCTTCGAGAGGGGCTGGCTGGTGCCACGCTTGGCCCGGTACTCGGCCACCTGGGCGCGGATGGTCGCGGGATCGCCCTCCGCCAGATCCGCGGTGGCCGAAAGGACCACGCGGCCGCCGGTGAGGAAGCTCCAGCGGTAGTGGAACTCGCCCGGTTCCGGGGCCTTCTCCACCAGATCACCGTCGGGCGTGAGGAAGCGGTAGCGCGTGAGCACGTCCACCCACTCGCGGCCATAGGCCCCGGCGTTCATGCGGATGGCCCCGCCCAGGGAACCTGGGATGCCGCTGGCGAACTCCAGGCCCGACAGGCCCGCGGTGGCGGCGGCCTCCGCCAGGGCGATGTGGCCGTGGCTGGCGGGGGCCGTGATCCGTGTGCCCTCGCAGCGGAGCTGCTTCGGCAGGGCCAGCCGTAGCACCGGCGTGTCGATGTCGCCCAGCACCACCAGATTGGAACCACCCCCCAGCACCCGCCAGGGCAGGCCCTCCCGGGCGCAAGCGCGGACGAAAATCTGTGCTTCGATGTCGGTGGTGGGTTCGAAGAGCCAGCGGCAGAGCCCGCCCACGCCCAGCGTCGTCAGCCGTGCGAAGGGCACATCCTGGCGGTGGGGGACCTTCAGCAGATCATCGGGCAGGGGGCGCATCATCGGGTCCAGTATGGACCCAGGGCCTCATGCGTCGGCAGGGGGCCGGAGGGATGCCAGCACCATCTCCAGTAGCCCGTCGATCATGGCGCGGAGCTCGTCGGCATCCTTGGCGGACTCCTTGAAGCCATGGACGGCGCGGGTGAGGACCCGGGCGATCTGCTCAGGGGGGAGGGCTTTCGCAGGGGCACTCGCGCTCAAGGGCGAGAGGATGCCCACCAGCTCGGCCTCGAAGGCCGCGATGGCTTGGTCGATGGTGTCCTTGGCGAAGGCGAGGCCACCGTGGTGGGGTTCACGCAGTTCCGGCGAGGCCTCGAAGAACCCGAAGGGGCGCACGGCCCAGAGGTCGAAGGCGAAGCGGAGCTTCTCCTCGGGGGTGGGGTGCTTCGCCAGACCTTGACGGATCTCACCCAGGGTCCGGGCGACGTGGGCGCGGAGGACGGCCTCGAAGACCTCCTCCTTGCCGCAGAAGACCAGGTAGAGGGCGGGCCGGGACATGCCTGCGGCGGCGGCGAGGTCGCCCATGGTGGTCCGCCGGTAGCCGAAGCGGAGGAACACGGCTTCGGCGGCCTCCAGGACTCGGGCCTTCTTTTCGTTTCCCATGGGAAGAGAGTTGACAAAATTTGTCCGATTGTCAATACTGGCTTTCTGACATTATTAGTCAATATGTCAAACCCATCATGGAGAACCACATGGCGCAAGAAGATTGGACCTGGGCCCAGATCCCCGATCAAACCGGGCGGGTGGCGGTGGTCACCGGAGCCACCTCCGGCACCGGCTTCGAGGCCGCCCGCATCCTGGCGGCCTGCCGGGCCACGGTGGTCCTGGCCTGCCGGAACCTGCCCAAGGCCGAGGAGGCGGCGCGGCACATCCGGGCGCTGCATCCCGGCGCCCGGGTCGAGGTCCAGGCCCTGGATCTGGCCTCCCTGGCCTCCGTGCGGAAGGCGGCCGCGGACCTCCTCGCGCGGTTCGACCGGCTGGACCTGCTCCTCAACAACGCCGGCGTGATGGTCCCGCCCTACGGGAAGACCGAGGACGGGTTCGAGCTGCAGATCGGCACGAACCACTTCGGTCCCTTCGCGCTGACCGGACTCCTGCTGGAGCGACTGCTGGCCACCCCGGGCTCCCGCGTGGTGACCATGAGCAGCGGGGCCCACCGGATGGGCCGCATCTACGCCGACGACATGCACTTCGACGGGGGCTACCGGGCCTGGGCCGCCTACGGCCAGTCGAAGCTGGCCAACCTCCTCTTCGCCTATGAGCTGCAGCGCCGCCTGGAGGCGGCCGGGGCGACGACCTGCTCTGTGGCCGCCCACCCTGGCTGGGCGAGGACGGAGCTCCAGCGCCACGCGGGCTGGATCCGCTGGCTCCGGACCGCGGGCTTGGAGGCCCTGCTGAGCCAGGACGCCTTCGGCGGGGCCCAGCCGCTGCTGCGGGCCGCTACGGATGCCTCCGTGACGGGGGGCGAGTACTTCGGGCCTTCGGGCTTCCAGGAGATGAAGGGAGCCCCGGTGAGGGTCCGGTCCAACGCCCTCTCCCAGGACAGGGGCCTCCAGCGCTGGATGTGGCGGCACTCCGAGCAGAGCACTGGAGTGGTGTATCCCGTCTAGAACGCGCCTCGCCGGGGCCCTCCTGCTGGCCGTCCTCGCGGCCGGCGGATGGTGGGCCGCCGGTTCCTCTCTTGATCAGCCAAGGAGCCTTCGCATGGAACGATCCCCGCAGTGGCGCGATGGGCGCTTCCGCAATCCCCAACCTCTTTGGAACGACATGCAGGGGGCCATCGGCAGCCTCTTCCGGCGGGACCGGCATTCGACGCCCCGGGAACCCCTGCCCGTGGTGCACCCCACCCGCGACGACCTGGAAGCGGCCGCCCCCTCGGGCCTGCGGGCCACGTGGCTGGGCCACTCCACGGTGTACCTGACGGTGGACGGCACGCACGTCCTCACGGATCCCATGTGGGGCCGGCGGGCCTCCCCGGTGGGCTGGGCCGGGCCGCGCCGCTTCTACGCGCCCCTCATTCCCCTGGAGGAGGTGCCCGTGCCGCAGGTGGTGGCCATCTCCCACGACCACTACGACCACCTGGACGAGGGCACCCTGCGCCGCCTGAAGGACTGGGACACGCGCTTCGTGGTGCCCCTGGGCGTGGGCGCGCGCCTCGTGCGGTGGGGTGTGCCGGAGGCCCGCATCACGGAGCTGGATTGGTGGGAATCGGTGCGCGTGGGTGACCTGGAGGTGGTGCTCACTCCGGCGCGGCACGCCTCGGGCCGGGGCCTGCGGGACAAGGACCGGACACTCTGGGGCGGCTTCGCGTTCCTCGGCCCCGGCCACCGGGTCTACTTCTCCGGCGACACGGGCATGTTCCCGGGCCTGGCGGATATCGGCGGGCGCCTCGGGCCCTTCGATCTCACGATGATCGAGGTCGGCGCGTACAACCCGGCCTGGCCGGACTGGCACCTGGGCCCGGAGCAGGCCGTGGCGGCCCATCAGATGGTGCGGGGCCGCGTGCTGCTGCCCATCCACTGGGGCCTCTTCGACCTGGCGGCCCACGGCTGGACGGAACCCGTGGAGCGGGTGCTGGCCGCCGCGGTCACCCTCGGCGCCACCGTAGCGCTGCCCCAGCCCGGGGAAGGCTTCGAGCCCGAGGCGCCTCCGCATCAGCGCTGGTGGCCCGTGCTGCCCTGGAAGACCGGGGCCGAGGTCCCCATCCGTGCCACGCTGGATGGACAACCCATGCTCCCCCAGGGAGGTCTGCCATGAAGGTCCTGCTCTTCGGCGCCACAGGCATGATCGGCCAGGGCGTGCTGCGCGAGTGCCTGGGGGATCCCGGCGTCAGCCAGGTGGTGGCCCTCGTGCGGAAGCCCTCGGGCCAGGCCCACCCCAAGCTCCGGGAGATCGTCCACGACGACTTCTTCGACTACCGGGCGGTGGAGCCGGACCTCACCGGCCTGGACGCCTGCTTCTTCTGCCTGGGGGTGTCGGCGGCGGGCCTGCCGGAGGCCGAGTACCGGCGCCTGACCCAGGACCTCACCCTGGCGGCGGCGGAGACCCTGGCGCGGCTCAACCCGGACATGACCTTCGTCTATGTGTCTGGCGCCGGGACCGACAGCACCGAGCAGGGCCGCACCATGTGGGCGCGGGTGAAGGGGCGGACCGAGAACGATCTGCGACGCCTGCCCTTCCGGGCCGTCTACCTCTTCCGTCCCGGCCTCATCCAGCCCCTCCACGGCATCCGGTCCCGGACGGGCTGGTACCAGGCCTTCTACACCGTGCTGGGGCCCGTCTTCCCGCTACTGCGGCGGCTGTTCCCGAAGGCCCTCCTCACCACGGAGGAACTGGGCCGGGCCATGCTCCGCGTGGCGCGGGACGGGGCGCCGACGGCGATCCTCGAGGCCGCCGACCTCATCGCCCTCGGAGCGTCTCCAGCTCCAGCAGCCGCGCCTTGACCTCCGGCGAGCCGAAGGCGCTCCAGCCGCCCGGGCCATTGGCTGCCACCACGCGATGGCAGGGCACCAGGATCAGCACAGGATTCGCCTTCACGGCCTGGCCCACGGCCCGGGCCGCGCCGGGGCGTCCGGCCAGCAGGGCCACCTCGCCGTAGCTGATCGTCTGGCCCGGTCGGGTGGATCGCAGCACCTGGGCCACGTGCTGCTGGAACGGCGTCAGCTCCGACAGATCCACGGGGATCCCGTCGAGGTCCTGAGGCTGGCCCGCCAAGTGCGCCATCAGACGCCGAATGGCGTCCATGACCCAGGCCGGCGCCTGCGCGGCCTCCTCCCGCTCCAGGGCATCCGTGAACCGCAGGAGGCAGATGCCCTCGGCCGTCCAGCCCAGGCGCAGGCGGCCGAGGGCGGTGGCGAAGGTGAGGGAACGGACCGGCATCGGGCTAGGATGGCAGGATGCGCTGGCTCGCCATTGACCACGGTACGAAGAAGATCGGCCTCGCCTTCTCGGACGAGCTGGAGATCCTGGCCTCGCCCTTCGAGGTGTGGCCCCAGGAGCACGAGCGCACCTTGGATCGCCTGGCCCGGCTCTGCAAGGAGGAAGGCGTGCAGGCCCTGGCGGTGGGCCTGCCCCGGCACAAGGATGGCGCCGAGAGCGCCACGGCGCCTGCGGCCCGGACCTTTGGCGAGGCCCTGGCCGCCCGGACGGGCCTGCCCCTGCGTCTCGTGAACGAGCACCTCAGCAGTGCCGAGGCTGAGCGCCTGCTGCGGGAACGCGGCGTGAAACCCGACAAGCGGAAGCTCCTGCTCGACGCAGCCGCTGCGGCCGTGATCCTGAACGAATTGCTGGAAGACCGGCGGGCGAAGGGTATCCCGTCTGGTTGCATGGACTGACGGCCATGATCGAGACCCGCACCCTCAGCACCGCCACCCTGGGCCGCTATCTGGTGGAACCTGCGTCTCAGGCTTCAGGGGTCGGCGCCCCGCTGCTGGTGGGCTTCCACGGCTACGGGCAGCACGCGGAGCACCTGCTGCAGGAGCTGCGCCGCATCCCCGGAGCCTCGGGTTGGACTCTGGTGGCTGTGCAGGCCCTCCACCGCTTTTACAGCGCGAAGACCCGGGAAGTGGTGGGTTCCTGGATGACGAGCCTGGATCGGGAGCAGGCCATCGAAGACAACCTGGCCTACGTGGCTCGCGTGGTCGCTGAGCTGCGGGCCGACCGGGGGAACGGCCAACTTGTGATCGCGGGTTTCTCCCAGGGCGCCGCCATGGCTTGGCGCGCCGCCGCCTTCGGCGGTCCCTGCCAGGGCCTCATCGTGCTCGGCGGCGATCTGCCCCGGGACGTGGCCGAGGCCCCCGCCCTCGACCTGTCCCCCATTCTCATCGGGCGCGGTGAGCGGGACACCTTCTACACGGATTCGCAGCTCGCGAAGGACCTCGCAGTCCTCGAAGCCCGGGGCCTTCAGGCTGAGGTCAGCCGCTTCGATGGCGGCCATGAGTGGAGCCCCGCCTTCCTGGGTGCCGCAGGGCGCTTCCTCCAAGGCGTTCAAGGTTAGTCCCGCTCCGGCAAGTCAAGCCGCGCAGGTGGAGCGACAGTTCCGGATGGACCTGACTTCTGGATTCACCTCAGCCGCACGGTCCGCATGCACCGCTCGGCGAGGCCCAGGTTGTGGGTGACGAGGAGGGTGGTGGGGCGCAGCTCGGCGTGGAGGCCCAGGAGGAAGCCGAACACTTCTTCCGCCGTGGCGGGGTCGAGGTTGCCCGTGGGCTCGTCCAGCAGCCAGAGCGCCGGCTTGCGCACCAGGGCGCGGGCCAGGCCGGCGCGGGCGGCCTGGCCGCCGGAGAGCTGGCCGGGCAGCCGCTCGCCGAGATCCCCCAGGCCCACGGTGGCCAGCAGCTGGCCGATCCAGGCCTCGGCCGCGGCGGAACCATCGCCGTCGATGAGCAGGGGCATGCGGAGGTTCTCCCGCACGGTGAATTCCGGCAGCAGATGGGGCTGCTGGAAGGCCAGGCCCACGTGGCGGCGGCGGTAGAGGGCCCGGGCCTCGGCGCCCTCGGGCACGGCATCGCCGCCCACGGCGATGCCGCCGCCCTCCCAGTGGTCCAGGCCCGCGACGCAGTTCAGCAGGGTGGTCTTGCCCACGCCGGAGACCCCCACGACCGCACAGAGGCTGCCGGCCTCAACCTCCAGCGAGAAGCCGTCGAACACGGGATGGGCGTTGCCTGGGTAGGTCTTGTGCAGGCAGGTGATGGTTAGGGGCTGTCCGATCATTCGGCCCTCAGCGCGTCGACGGGATCCAGGGCCGCGGCCTTCTTGGCGGGGTAGCGCGCCGCCAGCCAGGACACCAGCAGGGGGAAGACAGCCACCAGGACGATGTCCAGGGCCTTGAGCCGGAAGGGCATGTAGGTGATGAAGTCGTAGACGGCGGCGGGCAGCTTCAGGAGCTTCCATCGGTCGAGGATCAGGCAGAGGGGCACGCTGGTGCCCAGCCCCCAGGCCGTGCCCACGATGCCGATGCGCAGGCCCTGGAGCTCGAAGAGCCGCTGGATCTGCTTCGGCGTGGCGCCCAGAGCCAGCAGCACGCCCAGGTCGCGCCGCTTCTCCGTCACCAGCAGCACCAGGGAGGCCACGATGTTGAAGGCCGCCACCAGCACGATGAGGCTGAGGATGGCGGCGAAGGCCCACTTCTCCACGGTCAGCGCCGCGAAGAGGGCCCGGTTGGATTCGCGCAGGTCTGTGGCCTGGAAGGCGGGGCCGAGGGCCGCGAGTACCCGGGGCTTCACGTCCGCGATGGCGTCGATGCTGCTGGCGCGGATCTCGATCATCTCCGCCCGGCCTTCCGAGTGGGCCATCCGCATGGCATCCGCCAAGTGGATGAAGGCCCAGGCCTTGTCGTACTCAGAGCTGTGGCTGTGGAAGGTGCCGGCCACGCGGAAGGCCGCGACCTTGGGCTGCTGGCCACCCAGGCCCAGCTCCAGCCGGAAGACGGCCAGGGCCACGGTGTCGCCCACCTTGAGGCTGAGGCGCTGGGCCAGCTCCTTGCCCAAGATGATCTCCCCCTCCTTCAGCTGCTCCACCGGAAGGGGCTGCATGGAATCGAAGATGCTCGAGGTGCCATGGGCGGTGGCGGGATCCACGGCCTTGATGACCACTGTCTCTGGCGGCATCTCGCTGTCCGGGCGGCGCAGCAGGCCCTTTTCCAGCCGGATGGGGGAGGCGGCCCGCACGCCGGGCACGGCCCGGATGGTCTTGAGGGCGCCCTCGGTGTCCGGAATGTCCCCGGCCAGGTTGAACACCGTGAAGTGGGCCGTGGCGCTGAACAGGGTGGCCTGGATCTCCTCGTGGAAGCCGTTCATCACGGCCAGGGTCACCACCATGGCGAAGACGCCCAGGGCCGTGCCGCCCCGGGCGAAGCGCACCATGATGCGGACGAAGGCCCCCTTGCGGTGGGTCTTCAGGTAGCGGTCGGCGATGGTGCGTTCGAACAAAGGCATGAAACCAGGGTAGCCGGGGACTTGATTATTGCCCTCGGACACGGCAGCTTTGCCTCATGGCCGAAACCCCTCCCCGCTGTCTGCTCATCGCCCGCCAGGGCCCCGAGGACCGGGAGGACCGCATCCAGGATCACCTGCTGGAGCTGGCTGAGCTGGCCCGCAGCTGCGGGTTCGAGGTCCAGACCCGGCGGATCCTGAAGCGCTCGCAGATCGCGACCAGGACCTTCTATGGCTCCGGCCAGCTGGAGGCGCTGGCGGAGGAGGCGGCGCGGCAGGGCGTGCGCCACCTCATCTGCGACGATGAGCTGAGCGGCAGCCAGGTGAACGCCATCGTGAAGCTCACGAACCTCATCTGCCTGGATCGCACGGGGCTCATCCTCAGCATCTTCGAGCAGCGGGCCCAGACCCGGGAGGCCAAGGCCCAGGTGGAGCTGGCCCGGCTCGAATACGAACTGCCCCGCCTCAAGGGCGCCTGGACCCACTTGGAGCGCCAGGGCGGCGGCGTGGGCCTGCGCGGTGGCCCCGGCGAAACCCAGATCGAGGTGGACCGCCGCATGATCCGCACCCGCATCAGCCAGCTCAAGCGGGAGCTCACCCACCTGGAGCAGGTGCGGGAGACCCAGCGCCAGGGCCGGCCCCAGGGCCTGCCACGGGTGGCCCTGGTGGGCTACACCAACGCCGGCAAGACCACCCTCCTGAAAGCGCTCACGGGCGAGGGCGAACCCCGGGACCTGCTCTTCGCCACCCTCGACACCACCACCCGCAAGGCCTGGCTCGGGCAGGATTTCGACCCCGAGACCGGCGCGGGGGACCCCGAACCCAAGCACTGCCTGGTGGCCGACACCGTGGGGTTCATCCGCAAGCTGCCCCACCAGCTGGTGGCGGCCTTCCGCAGCACCCTGGGCGAGGTCCGCACGGCGGATGCCCTCCTGGTGGTGGCCGACGCCGCCCATCCGGATCTGGAGGACCACTTGAAAGTGGTGGGGGCGACCCTGCGGGAGATCGGCTGCGCGCCCGAGGAGGGCGACGCCCAGCCCCGCCTGCTGGTGCTGAACCAGGTGGACCGCCTGCACCGGCCCCAGAAGCTGGACCTGAAGAAGCGCCACCCCGGAGCCGTCCAGGCCTGCGCGCTCAAGAGCGCCGGGATCCCCGAGATCCGCGGCTGGCTGCGGGAGCTGATCCCCGGGCCGCCCAAACCCCGGGAGCTGGAGGCGTGGGAGCTACCGGATCCGGAGCCCCACTCTCAGGCTCAGCCTGCCTATTCCTGACCGGTCCGGGGCATCTTTCCCACCGTGGCCGCCAGCCCCAGGGCCAGCAGGATGCGCAGGAAGAAGAGGTTCCGGCTGACGCTGTGGGCCTTGTTGTAGGCCACGCGGTCCGCGTGGTCCGGCGGCAGCGTCTCGATGGGCGCCTGGATGCGTGCCCGGATCGCCCGCACCTTGGGCGCCACCACGAAGGTGCTGGCCAGGCACATGAGCATGGCCACCAGCCAGGCGGCGCTCCAGAGGCGGATGGGGCCGATGAGGTCCTCCTGCAGCTCGGCCATCCAGCGGGCGCCCCAGCTGAGGCCCGCCAGCCCGAAGGCCGTCCAGGCAGCCCAGTCGAGGCGGCTGATGATCAGACCAGCGATGTGGCCCGCCACATCACGGCTGGGCAGCTCCCGGAAAAAGACCGGCGCGGAGAACAGGCCGAACCCCAGGGCAGCTCCCGCCCAGAGCAGCAGGAGGGCCACGGAAATGCGGTCAAGACGGCGAAGCGTGCTTGGGCTCATGCGTACCTGGAAAGAAAACTGTAGGTTGAAGGCCGAGGGCCGCCCTACCACTCGTTATACGGAATGCCGTTCTCGCCTTTGTCGGTAGAGCCGCTCCGAACACGCCACACCCCCAGCTCGGCATCGGGATTATCGGGATCCGGGGACTCTGTTTCCAGCTGCCAGGTGTCCCGGGACTGGGTCATGGGATCCCACGGGATATCCCGCAGGTAACCCAGCTCCCGGAGGGGCCCCAG
>DASXUH010000069.1:0-2099 GCA_036504935.1 Geothrix sp.
GGGCCACTACGGCCGCATCCTCAACCAGACCGTGATCCCCCTCAGCACCCTCACCATGCCCAACGAGAACCGCGTGGTGGGCTTCTGCTTCACCCCCCAGGACGGCAACAGCCTGCTCTCCAGCGTGGCCGCCGCCCTGCGGTTCATCCACCCCGAGGACTTCGAGGAGCGCATCCAGGTGCTGAAGCCTTACTTCTTTGACGAAGTGTGAGACAGGCTCGAATCGCTGCGCGATTCGAGCAGTGAAACGGGCCCGCTGCGCGGGCCCGTTTTGATGAAATGCTTTTCCTATGCCCACGGGGATGCCCATGCAGATCACGGCCCACTACACCCTCACCGCCGACGAGGCTCTGCGGGGCGCCCGGACGTTCAAGCGCATCTGGTACCAGGTCTCCGTGGGCGCGGGTGTGGGGCTCATGCTGCTGGGCGCCTACAGCCTTGCCCCGGGGCCGCAGCGGGTGCCCGGGCTGTTCCTGATCCTGAACGGCCTGCTCTTCGCGCTGCTGCCGGAAATGGTCCTCCGCCTGGCCCGGCGCCGGCGCGGCGCCGATGCCTACACCCCCGTGGAAGTGGTGTTCGACGACGAGGGACTCACCCTGCGCACCGAAGCCAGCGAAGGCGGCCTGCCTTGGGCCGACTTCGCGAAGATCCAACGCCAGAGCGGCTTCTGGATCTTCCGCACCACCCCATCCCGGGCCGTGCTCCTGCCCGAGCGGGCCCTGGATACCGCCGCCAGCGCGGAGCTGGAGGCCTTCCTCCGGGCCCGGAAGCTGCTGCAGCGATGAACCTCGAAGGCCCCATCGACCTCATCGCCCAGGCCCTGCTGGGCATGGTGCTGGTGCGCGGAGAGGTCGTCCTCCGCATCACAGAGGTGGAGGCCTACGGCGGCCAGGGGGACAGTGCCAGCCACGCGCGCCATGGCCGCACGGCCCGCAATGCACCCATGTGGGGGCCGCCGGGCCATGCCTACCTCTATTTCTGCTATGGCGTCCACTGGATGCTGAACGTGGTGACGGGGCCCGAGGGGGAGGCTTCCGCCGTGCTCATCCGGGGGGCCGAGGTCGTGACAGGGCTCGATACCGTGTTGCAACGGCGGAAGATCGCGAAGCTCACGCCCCAGCTCTGCGCGGGCCCCGGCAAGGTGGCCCAAGCCCTGGGCCTGGACCGGGCCTTCACTGGCCACGACCTGCTGGCCCCGGGAGGGCTCGAGCTGCGGCCAGGGACGCCGCCTGCGGGCATCCTCGCGGGGCCCCGCCTGGGCATCGCCTTCGCCACCCCGGAGGACCAGGCCCGCCCCTGGCGCTTCGCCGATGCCGACAGCCGGGCCGTCCTGCAACCGAAGGCCCTCGGGCCCCGCTGAATCCGTCTATGCTTCCCCCGGGAGGCCGCCATGCCCTACGTGAACATCCGCATCACCCGCGAGGGCGCCACCGCCGAGCAGAAGGCCCGGCTCATCCAGGGCGCCACCCAGCTCCTGGTGGACGTGCTGGGCAAGAACCCCCAGACCACCGTGGTGACCATCGACGAGGTGGATACGGACAACTGGGGCATCGGCGGAGAGACCATCACCGCGCGGCGGAAGCAGGGGAAGTAGCTCTCGGCCTTGTGCATCCCGAGCGCCGCCCCCATACTCAGGATCCGCTCGATTCGCGCCCTTGCGGGGGACGAGACGGCGGCGCCGCCCCCTCGGGCGGTGACCACCACACAGGGGGGTGACCGGTTTCGACAGGTCGTGATCCAGGTGTTCGGTGCAGGCGGGGGTTGGACGGCTGGCCCCCTCATCAAGCCGCCCAAATCAAACTGCCAACGATAACTTCGAACTGGCTCTCGCTGCCTAGGGCAACCTAGGCTTCGAGCGAGTCCTCGGGATCTCTGGGTACCGAGCTCGTTAAACCTCCGAAAGGGTGGCCTCGGCCTGCCGGACGGAGGCACCAGATAGGCCGCCGCGACGCCCCCTGACAGCGGCCGAGATAAGGGGGCACACGTCCCGAGCGGCTCGTCCGTTCCCCGCCGGGAGGTTTCAAGAGCGGACCAAGCCTGTGGAAGAGCCGCCATCCGGCATGTCTTGGACGTGGGTTCGACTCCCACCACCTCCACCA
>DASXUH010000070.1:0-2800 GCA_036504935.1 Geothrix sp.
AGGAAGGTGCGGAACTCCCGGAGGCTGGCGCCCCAGCCGAGGGGCCAGCCATGCTCGGGTTCCTCGTGGGTTCTGGGACGGGGCATGGGACCATCCTCCACGGCCGGAGCGCAGGCGCAATCCTTCATGTCACAAGGGAGCAGGGGACCACCTTTACCTGGGGTTTGGACATCGGGCTGGGGGTATGTTAGGGTTTCCAGGTTCGTTTGGAGGAGCCCACGATGGCTGATGTACGTAAGAAGGTCATTGCGATCATTGCTGAGCAGCTGGCCAAGCCCGAAGATTCCATCTCCGAGTCCAGCCACTTCGTCGACGACCTCGGCGCTGACAGCCTCGACACCGTCGAGATCATCATGGCCATCGAAGAGGCCTTCAGCCTCGAGATCCCCGAGAGCGAGCAGGAGAAGATCCGCACGGTGGGCGATGCCATCGCCTACATCGAGAAGCACGCGAAGGCCTGATTCATCGCGATCGTGACGTGCCGCAGCGCCCCCCATGGCCCTGCGGCACGTTTGTTTTTCTGTTCCAGGAGGTGAATCCATGACCAGGACCGTCCAGCGCCGCCGCGTCGTCATCACCGGCATGGGGACCATCAACCCCTGCGGCCTCACTGTGCCCGAAACCTGGAACAACCTGCTGGCGGGGAAGAGCGGCATCGGCACCATCGACCGCTTCGACGTCACCGACTTCGCCTGCAAGATCGCGGGGCAGGTGAAGGGCTTCAACCCCGATCCGTTCATCGACAAGAAGGAACAGAAGAAGATGGACATCTTCATCCAGTACGCTCTGGGCGCCGCCCACGAGGCCTGGGTGGATGCGGGCTTCGACCAAGTGCAGCTCACCAAGGCCGAGCGGGAGGTGTTCGGCGCCTACATCGGTAGCGGCATCGGCGGCCTGAGCACCATCTGGGACGAAGCCAACGGCTACCGCGGCCCCCGCCGCACCAGCCCCTTCTTCATCCCCAGCCTCATCGTGAACATGGCCAGTGGCCAGGCCAGCATCAAGTACGGCCTGCAGGGGCCCAACAGCGCCGTGGCCACGGCCTGCGCCACGGGTGCCCACGCCATCGGCGACGCGGCCCGCCTCATCGCCTTCGGCTATGCGGACCGCATGATGGCCGGCGGCAGCGACTCCGTGGTGAACCAGCTGGGCGTCGGCGGCTTTGCGGCCATGCGCGCCCTCAGCACCCGCAACGACGAGCCCGAGCGGGCCTCCCGTCCCTTCGACGTGGACCGCGACGGCTTCGTGATGGGCGAGGGCGCCGGCATCGTCATCCTGGAGGAGTACGAGCTGGCCAAGGCCCGGGGCGCCAAGATCTACGCCGAGGTCGCCGGCTACGGCATGAGCGGCGATGCCAACCACATCACCACCCCCGCCCCCGAGGGCGAGGGCGGTCAGCGCGTCATGCGCGCGGCCATCAAGGACGCGGACATCGCGCCCGAAGAGGTGGGCTACGTGAACATGCATGGCACCAGCACGCCCGTGGGCGACAAGCTGGAGTGCATGGCCATCCACAAGGTCTTCGGAGATCATGCGAAGAAGATCAAGGTCAGCAGCTCCAAGTCCATGCACGGGCATCTGCTGGGCGCCGCGGGCGGGCTTGAAACCATCGTGGCGGTGATGGCTGTGAAGACCGGGAAGATCCCACCCACCATCAACGTGGATAACCAGGACCCTGAGTGCAACCTGGACGTGACCGCCAACGTGGCTGGCACCCTGGATTCCGAATACGTCATGAACAACGGCTTCGGTTTCGGCGGCACCAACGGCTGCCTGGTGCTGCGAAAGGTCTAGCATTCGAGGCCCCATGGCCAAGGCAATCCCCTTCAAGCTCGTGTCGCCCTACCAGCCCGCCGGGGATCAGCCGGAGGCCATTGCGCAGCTGGTGGCGGGGCTGGAGCAGGGCGACCGTGCCCAGACGCTGCTGGGGGTGACGGGCTCGGGGAAGACCTACACCATGGCCAGCACCATCGCCCGGGCGGGGCGCCCGGCGCTGATTTTCGCGCCCAACAAGACCCTCGCCGCGCAGCTGTTCAGCGAGTTCAAGCAGTTCTTCCCCGAGAACGCCGTCGAGTACTTCGTCAGCTACTACGACTACTACCAGCCCGAGGCCTACGTGCCCGAGCGGGACCTGTTCATCGACAAGGACGCGAAGATCAACGAGGAGTTGGAGAAGCTGCGCCTCAGCGCCACCCGCTGTCTGCTGGAGCGGCGCGACACCATCGTGGTGGCCTCCGTGAGCTGCATCTACGGTCTGGGCGATCCCAGCTCGTACCTGAACCTGTCCGTGAACCTGAAGCCCGGCCAGACCATCGACCGGGCCATGCTGCTGCGCGATCTGGTGGCCATCCAGTACCAGCGCAACCACTTGAGCTTCGAGCCCGGCATCTTCCGGGTGCGGGGCGACGTGGTGGAGGTCTACCCGGCCTACGAGGACGTGGCCTACCGCATCGAGCTCTGGGGCGACGAAGTGGAACGCCTGTCAAAGATCGACCCCCTGAGGGGCGTGGTCATCGAGAAGCTGGACGACCTCACCATCTGGCCCAAGACCCACTACGTAACCCCTGAGGACAAGCTCAAGACCGCCATCCGCGACATCAAGGCCGAGCTGGAGGCGCGGGAGGACGAATTCCGGGCCGCGGGCAAGATCGTCGAGCTCCAGCGCCTCCACCAGCGCGTCATCTACGACGTGGAGATGATGAAGGAGATGGGCCACTGCAGCGGCATCGAGAACTACAGCCGCTTCCTGGACGGCCGCCAGCCCGGCCAGCCGCCCCACACCCTGCTGGACTACTTCCCC
>DASXUH010000071.1:0-5831 GCA_036504935.1 Geothrix sp.
GTGCCCAACTTCGCGGATGTGGCGGCCGGGGACGGCTTCGCCTGGGCCCCCGACAGCAAGGCCCTGGCCTATGAGACCCACCCCGAGCAGACCAAGGCCACCAGCACCAACGGCGAGGTCTACGAGGTGGCGGTCACGGGCGGACCCGCGAAGCAGCTCTCCGACAACCCAGCCATGGACACCACGCCCCGCTACTCGCCGGACGGGAAGTACCTGGCCTGGCGCGCCCAGCGCCGCCCCGGCTTCGAGTCCGACAAGTGGGAGCTGTGGGTGATGGACCGCGCCACGGGCAAGGTCGTGCGCACCACCCAGGCCTTCGACCAGAGCTTCGGCGACTTCCAGTGGCAGGGCCAGGATCTCGTGGGCGTCAGCGACCAGCAGGGCCACGCGGACCTCTTCCGCTGGGACGGCAAGGGCCTCCAGCGCCTCAGCACGGGCCTGCACATCGAGGGCTTTGCTCTGACCAAGGACCACGCCTTGGTGGTCTCCACCAGCCTCACCACCCCCCAGGATCTCTACACGCTGGACCTGAAGACCGGCAAGGCCGCCCGGGCCAGCCACCACAACGAAGCCCTGGCCAAGGATCTGGGCCTGAATCCTGGCGAGGACCTCTGGGTGGACACCCTGCCCCTGGGCGGCAAGCCCACCAAGGCCCACGCCTTCGTGGTGAAGCCCGTGGGCTACGATCCCACCAAGACTTATCCGGTGGCCTTCATCATCCACGGCGGCCCCCAGGGCGCCTGGGCGGACAGCTGGCATCCGCGCTGGAACGCGCAGGCCTGGGCCGGCCGCGGCTTCATCACCGTGCTGCCCAACCCCCGCGGATCTTCGGGCTTCGGCCAGGCCTACTGTGACGCCATCAGCGGCGACTGGAACGGTGCCGTCATGGCCGACCTCATGACCACCCTGGACGCTGTCCTCAAGCGCTTCTCCAACGCCGACCCCAAGCGCGTGGTGGCGGCCGGAGGCAGCTACGGCGGCTACGCCACCAACTGGCTGGCCGGGCACCAGGCCGACCGCTTCGCCGCTTTCGTGACCCACGCGGGCATCTTCAACACCGAGAGCATGCAGGTGGGCAGCGAGGAGCTGTGGTTCCCCCGCTGGGAGTTCAAGGGCTGGCCCTGGGAGAGCGCCGAGACCCAGGCCCGCTGGCAGGCCCAGAGCCCCAGCGGCGGCGCCGCCGCCTTCAAGAAGCCCATGCTCGTCGTCCACGGCGAGCTGGACTACCGCGTGCCCGTGGGCGAGGCCTTCCAGCTCTTCAACACCCTCCAGCTGCGCGGCATCCCCAGCGAGCTGCTCTACTTCCCCGACGAGTTCCACTTCGTCCTCAAGCCCCAGAACAGCAAGCTCTGGTACGACACCGTCCTCGGCTGGTGCGAGCGCTGGACGAAGTAAAATAGGACTGATTTTTAACCGCAGATATCGCAGATGGCCGCAGATAAAGAGTGCTTTTCATCTGCGTGAATCTGCGACATCTGCGGTTAATGTTCTTTCTCTTTTGGAATGATGCCGCCACACATCCCGGGATCAGACAGCGCCCGCCAGGGTTCGAGGACGAAGGGGCGGCTGAAGGCACGGGGATGGGGCAGCTCCAGACTCAGCTCTGGGCCCAGGGCGCGCAGATCCTCCGGCGTCGCCCAGGTCCAGCTTCCGGGCGGACCGTCCGTGGTGATGAGATCCAGATCGAGTGTGCGGGGGGCGTTCTTCCCGGCGCTGCGGTCTCGCCCGTTCGCCAACTCCAGGCGCAGCAGGGCCTCCAGGAGGCGCCGCGGATCAGCCTCCTCCGTCACCAGGATGGCCACCGTGTTGAGGTAGGCGGGCCCGCGGCCGGATTCGTCCGGCGTCTCCATCACCAGCGGCGAGGGCACCACCGTCCCCAGGGTCCGCAGCGCCGCCAGTCCCGCATCGAGATGCGCCCGGCGGTCGCCGAGGTTCGAGCCGAGGGCGATGACGGCTTTCAATTTTTAACCGCAGATGTCGCAGATGGCCGCAGATGAACAACTGCGGGCACCATCTGCGTGAATCTGCGTCATCAGCGGTTTCATTGCTTGATCCCGTGTTCCGCCACGACGAGGGTCCGGATGCCGCCGCGGATGAGGAAGTCGCCCTCGACGCGCATCCACTGGGGCTTGGTGGCCTTCACCAGGTCATCGAGGATCTGGTTAGTAACGGCTTCGTGGAAGGCGCCCTGGTCGCGGAAGCTCCAGAGGTAGAGCTTGAGCGACTTGGACTCCACGCAGAGCTGGTCGGGCTGATAGAGGATGCGCAGCTTGGCGAAGTCCGGCTGACCCGTGAGCGGGCAGAGGCAGGTGAACTCCTCCGTCTCGAAGGTGATGGTGAAGGGCCGTCCCGGCCGCGGGCTCGCGAACGTATCGAGCTTCCCCGTGGGACGGGTGACGACGAATTGGGGCAGTGGGTCGGGGAGCGACGCCTGGGGAGCTTTCCGAGTGGCCATGGTCCATCCAGCAGAAAAGGGGGGAGGCAAACTTCAAGGTTAGCCATTGTCTCAAAAAATCCGGTCATCCCCTCTCGCGTGGGGCGCCTCAATGGCCGAGGGGCATGGGCACCAGGCCCACCGGCTGGCGGGGGTGCCGGCCGTAGACCTGCGCGCCGCCGGCCTGCTTCGAAGTGAAGTAGCGCTTGGCGGCCCAGACCATCGGCAGGTGGCGGAGCAGATGCCAGAGACTCCACCGGTGCTCCCAGATCCGGCGGCCGAACCGGCGCTGGTAGGCCTTGCTCTTGTAGAACCGCTCGATGTGGGCGTTGTACAGGGTGTCCATCTGCTCCCGGGAGTCGAAGCCCTTCGGCAGGAACACAGGGTTGACGCAGTTCAGCAGCCGCCAATCCTCGATGAACTCACCCTCCGTGCCCGCCACGCATTCGGCCCACAGGGGCGCGCCGTGGAGGGGGCTGAACTTGGTGAGGTTCATGTCGTCCAGGTCCAGCGACAGGATGAAATCGCTGGTGCGCTGAAACGTCTCCGGCGTCTCGCCGGGGAGCCCGAAGATGAACAGCCCCTTGGCCCGGAGGCCAGCGGCGTGGACCTTCTCCACCGTGTCGCGTACGGCCTCCAGGGTCACGCCCGCCTTGTGCCGGGCCATCAGGCCGGGGTCCGCACTCTCCACGCCGAAGCTCACCACGACACAGCCGGCCCGCTTCAGCAGGCGGAGCAGGTCGTCTGAGGTGTGCCCTGTCCGGATGATGCAGTTGAAATCCATGCCGAGGGGTTCATCGATGAGGCGCTGGCACAGCTCGGTGATGCGGCCCTGGTGGGCCGTGAAGAGGTCGTCGTAGAAATTGACGTGATGGACGCCGAAACGGTCCCGCAGATGCTTCATGTGGGCATAGATGTAGGCCGGGCTGTTGAATTTGTACTGGTGCTCGAAGACCGTCCTGTCGCAGAAGGAGCAGGTGTAGGGGCATCCCCGCGAGGTGATCATCGAGGCCCCATGCCGCTTCCTGTAGCTGAACAGGGGCAGGTGATAGCCCTTGGGAAACCCGGCCAGCTTCTCGTAGGCCGGGAACGGAAGGTCATCCAGGTGCAGGAGCCGCGGGCGGCGAGGATTGGCGACGATGCGCGTTCCGTCACGCCACACCAGATTCGGGATATCGGCCAGGGCCTTGCCCTCCGCCAGGTCCAGGAGCGGACCCTCGCCCTCGCCCACGCACAGGAAGTCCAGCTCGGGAAAGCTTTCCAGCAGCGGGGCTCCGAGGCTCGAGGCGAGCACGTTGCCGACCACGATGCGGAGCTCGGGCCGGGCCGCCTTCAACTGGACCGCCAGGTCCACCGCATCCATGAATCCGGAGGTGGTGGCGGAGAATCCCACGAGGTCAGGTTCCGTGGCCAGGATCCCGGCCACCCGGGCCTCTAGGGAAGCCGGGGCCAGGGGGCCAAGGCAATCGTAGACGGCCGTGGCATGCCCGTGCTGTTCCAGCCAGGCGGCCAGCGACAGGATGCCCAGGGGTGCCATCCGGTTGGCCAGCACGGAGAAGTCCGGTTGTCCGGGAATGAAGTTGAACCCCGAGGGGTGGACCAGGGTGACTCGCATGGGATCGCCAGAAAGGAAGGGCACTCTCGCGTCAGGTGCCGCGGCTGGACGCCGCCCTAGACGATACCACCGGGTCTCAGGGCTTCCGGGATGAAGGCGTACGGGATGGGATCGGCCAGCCCCGCCTCCTTGAACCCGCGCAACCGCAGGTGGCAGCTGTCGCAGTGGCCGCAAGCTTCACGCTCGCCCTGGTAGCAGGACCAGCTGAGGTGCAGCGGCGCGCGGAGGTCACGGCCTTTCCGCACGATCTCGGACTTGCGGAGGTGGATGAGGGGCGCGTGGAAGGCCAGCTTCGTCTCGGGTTTCGTGCCCAGGTTGGCGGTCTGCTCGAAGCTGCGCAGGAAGGCCTCGCGGCAATCCGGATAGCCGCTGCTGTCCTCCTCCACGAAGCCGACGAAGATGGCGGAGGCGCCCAGCACCTCGGCCCAGCTCACGCACGTGGCCAGCAGGTGGGCGTTGCGGAAGGGCACGTAGCTCACAGGCACGCCCGGCCGGTCCAGCTCGCCCTCGGGCAGGGCGATGGAGGCGTCCGTGAGCGCCGAGCCGCCGATGGCCTTGAGGGTGTCGAAACCAATCACCAAGCGCCTGGAAGCGCGGACTTCGTAAAAGTCAGCGATATCGCGAAAGGCTTGCCTTTCGCGATCCTGAGTACGCTGGCCGTAGTCCGCGTGCAACAGGGCCAGCTCGTAGCCCTCGGCCCTCGCGATGGCGGCGGTCACGCAGCTGTCCATGCCGCCGGAGAGGGATACGACGGCGAGCTCAGACATGCTTGATCCCCTCGGCCCATCGCTCCAGGTCATCCATCTCGCGCTGAAGCCGCACGGCTTCAGCGCCATCGTCCGCCTTCGGCGGAACCTGGTAGGGCTCACCGTAGCGGATGATGCAGGTCGCGAACGGATAAGGGATCACCATGCGGTCCCAGGTCTTCAGCTCGAAGCTGTGGTCGAAGGCCAGGCTCACGGGGACGATCCAGGCGCCGGTCTTGCGGGCCAAGGCCACGGTGCCGGGCTTCAGCGCCATGAGGGGGCCCCGGGGGCCGTCGGGGGTGATGCCGAAGTCCCAGCCCTGCTTCACGGCCTGGATCATGCGCACCAGGGCCTTGGCGCCGTCCTCGCTGGCCGTGCCGCGCACGGCGTGGATGCCAAACCAGCGCCAGGTGGCGGCGCTGCGCTCGCCATCCTTGCTGTCGCTGGAAAGAATGGCGACGCCGCGGGCCTCGCCCCGGCCGCTCCGGCGGTGGAAGGGATAAGCCAGGGGCATCATGAAGAGGCGGCGGTGCCAGAAGGCGAGAACGAAGCGCTGATTGCTGTCGGCCAGGCCTTCCACGGCCTCGAAGCCTTCGCGGTGGACGCGCAGGGTGTAGGACCAGAGCTTGCTGAGGCCCGCCACCAGGAAGGGCACCACGCGGAAATTCAGCCACACGGACAGGGGCGAGCCCAGGGGCCGGCCCCGTTCCGCGATGGCCATGCGGGTGGCCATCAGGCACCTCCCGGCAGCAGGTCCTCGCGGATGATGGGATACATGGTGCCGCAGTAGTCACAGCGGACTTCCACAGGGCCGGGTTCGAGGAAGAGATCCGCCTTCTGCGCTTCGGGAAACCGGCGCAGGGTCTCAAGCAGGGCTTCACGTGTGCAGCGGCAGCGGTAGAAGATCTCCGTGGCCACCAGGTCATCGGCCCCTTCGCCCTGGGAGACCCAGGAAGCGAGGAACTCCGGCGTGCGCTCCCAGAGGGGCACCACATCGAGGCCTTCGATGGCCTGGACGAGCCGCGCCAGGCGCTCT
>DASXUH010000072.1:0-9067 GCA_036504935.1 Geothrix sp.
ACGAGGCTCATTGGGCCCAGGATACACTTGACGGATGCTGGTCCTCGGCCTGGAATCCTCTTGCGACGACTGCTCCGCCGCCGTGGTGGAGGAGACGCCCGCGGGTCCTGTGCTGCGCTCCCTGGTGCGGGAAAGCCAGGATGCCATCCACGGCCCTTTCGGCGGCGTGGTGCCGGAACTCGCGGCGCGGGAGCACCTTCTGCAGGTGCGCGCGGTCATGGCCGGGGCTCTGGCGAAGGCCGGCGTGGGCCTCAGCGATCTCGATCGCATCGCCGTCACGCGCGGCCCCGGACTCGTGGGCAGCCTGCTGGCCACCTTCAGTGCCAGCAAGGCCGTGGCCTGGCGGGAAGGCCTGCCATGGGTGGGCGTCCACCACCTGCTGGGGCACCTCAACGCCGCCCGCTTCGCCGCGCCAGACCTGCCCTTCCCGGCCCTGGTGCTGCTGGTGTCCGGCGGCCACACTCACCTCTACTTGGCGAAGGACTGGACCTCACTCCAGCTCCTTCAGAAGACCCGCGATGATGCCGCGGGGGAAGCCTTCGACAAGACCGCCCGGATGCTGAACCTGGGCTACCCCGGTGGCCCAGTGGTGGACGCCTCCGCTCAGGCCGCGGCCCGGGCCAGTGAGCCCTTCACGCCGCCGAAGTTCCGCGACGGCAAAGCCTCCTGGAGTTTCTCTGGCCTGAAGACGGGGGTAAAGCTACGGGTGGAGCGGAACCCGCGCCTTGGCACAGCGGGGGCCGGAGATCCCGAAGTCCAGGGGCTCTGCCGCAGCCTGCAGGAAGCCATCTCCGCCTGGCTGCTGAAGCCCGTCCCCGCGCTGGCGGAGGAGCACCGCGCCCGCAGCCTAGTGATCAGCGGCGGCGTGGCTTGCAATTCGCGATTGCGGACCGAGGCCGCGATCCTGGCCTCCCGTGTGGGTTTGACCCTGGCCATCCCCGAACCGCGCCTCTGCACGGACAACGGCGCCATGATCGCCTCGGCCGGCGCCCTGCTGGAACCGGACAGCGAGCCCTGGATCCAGAACGCCGACGCGGACCTCAAACTGGGAGCCTGACATGGACGTGACCCGCGAGGATGTGCTGCGCTGCGCCGCCTTGGCCCATTTGAGCCTCCGGGAGGAGGAGATCGAGCCCATGCGCCTGGCGATGGCCCGCATGCTCACCCACGCGGCCAGCTTGGACGAGTTGCCTCTGAACGAGGTCGAGCCGATGTTCCAGTCCCTGGACCATCCCCTGCCCCGGCGGGAGGACGAGCCGCGTGACGCATTCACCCAGGCCGAGGCCTTGGCGAATGCGCCGGAGCAAGATCGTGGGCATTTCGCCGTGCCCAAAGTGCTGTAGCAGAAACTGAAGCGGCTCCCCGGGGGGAGCCGCTTCGTTCAAATCCAGACTGGAATCAGAAACTGTAGCGGACGCCGAGACGGATCGAGCGGGGCGCCTGGAAATAGAATCCACTCTTGTAGTTCGGGTTGGTCTGGCCTACGTCTCCCTGGGCTAGGTTGTAGCGCTGGTCGATCACGGTGGCGGTCTGGGAATCCAGCAGGTTCGTGACCTCGAGGATGAAACGGAGGCTCTGCTTGTTGGCCAGCTTCAAGGCGTAGGCCAGGTTCACGTCCAGACGGGTGGTGTCCGGGGTGCGCCCTTCGACGCCGCGGGGCAGAAGGAACAGTTCGTAGCGGCCGTAGCCGTTGTGGTAGCCCAGTCGGCTGATGGGCGTGCCGGTCTGGTAGACCAAGTTGGCTCCCAGGCTCAGGCCGAAATTCCACTCGTAGGCCCCATTGGCCTTGAACTGGTGCTTACGATCGCCGCTCAAGTGGCCATAGCTGTTCACAATGAACTCGGGCAGGTCGAAGGCCGCATTGATGTTCGGATCCAGCTGTCCCGTTCCGTCCGGACCGCCGATCCCCTGGAAGGCGCCCTCATAGTTGCCCTTCAGTTCGCTCCAGAGGTAGCTGATCTGCCAAGTGTAATGGTCCGCCAGCCGACGCTGGGCCGTGAATTCGAGGCCCTTGTAGTCCCGGATGGCCTGGGGGTATGTGACGCCTGCCGGTGAACTCTGGCCGGGGTTCATGATGAAGTAGTCGCCCAAGGGGGAGGTCACGTCCAGGCCATCCTCGATGGCCCGTCCCAAGTAGCGGCGGATGAACTTGCCGCCGAGGATATACAGATTGTCAACAGTGGTCTCTGCCCCGATGAGGATCTCATCCGAGTAGGAGCCTTTCAGGTTCTTGTCCACGGGCTCAATGTAGGAACCCACGATGGAAGACGTGACAATCTGGGTCGGCGTGCTGAGTGCGGCATCGGCGAGGGGATTGGGGGTGTAGCTGGTGAGGCTGTAGTTGTAGGTGGTGGGATTGCGCTCCACGCTGAAGGAGCGGATCACCAGATCAAGGGGGACCTGCTCGTAGTAGCGGGAGAAGCTGCCGTAGACCTTGTCCTGGCCCTTCCCGCGGAAATCATAGATGAAGCCCAGCCGAGGCGACCACTCGTCCTTCAGTGAGAAAGCCGTGACCCCGAACTGATCCTTCACGTCCGTCACGTCCAGGCGGGCACCCAGATTCAGGGTCAGGCGCGAGGTGACACTCCACTTGTCCTGGGCGAAGTAAGACGAGCTTTCGTGCTTGGGCTTGGAGGCGAAGACGATGCTCGGCGCGTTGAAGGTGGAGGCGGGATTCGGATCGTAGGGAAAACCGAGGGTCGCGGCACCAGTCGTCCACCAGTAGTGGGAATAGATCTTGGACGTGGCGGTTCCCAGTCCATTGTCAGATAACAAGGTGACCTGCTGGCCCCCGGTGTAGCTACGGTGGATGTCGGCTTTGTCTCTCTGGATGTCGAAGCCGGCTTTGATCTCGTGGTCGCCCAGGAGACTCAGGAACCCGGTGATGGATCCCGCGATGTTGTTGCGGGTGAATTTCTTATCATCCCAACGGCCGAAACCACCGGTCATGGACCCGCCCAGAAGCTGGTTCACCACCTGCACCTGGTTGGCACCGACACCCGGCAGGGTCGAATTGGATTCCTCGTGCTGACTGACCTGGATCTGCCCGAACCACTTGTCGCCCGAGATCTCGTAGCGAAGGCTGTAGTCGGTCCCGCCGATCTTCTTTTCGCCATCCCAGGTTCCCTGGGTGCCCTGGGGGGTGATCACGGCGCCCGTGATCTTCTCGGGATCGCCCACCACGGAAGCGATGAAACTCTGGTTGTCGGTGGGATGCCAGGTCAGCTTCAGCGCGAACAAGTCGCGGGTGGAATCGGTGGGCGCCTTCAACCCGTTGACGACTGGGTCCGTGGATCGGACCATATTGCTCACATTATTGGTCCGGCGGTCGAACGCGACGAAGTACCAGAGCTTGTCCTTGATGATGGGGCCACCCGCATCGAAACCCAGTTCCAGGGTCTTGTTCTCCAGCGTGACGGGCTTCGTGAGGTTCCCCTCGTTCTGGTGCTTGTTGCCGGTCTTGAGAAAAGCGCCTTCGGAATAGCCGAACAGGTCGCCCGTGAACTCGTTGCCACCTGACTTGGTGATCACGTTGATGATCCCGCCCAGGGCCTTGCCGTACTCCGCCTCGTATCCGCCGGTCTTCACCTGGAATTCCTGGATGAATTCCATGGGAATCCGCTTGCCCTGCGTGCCGAATTCGATGTTGGTGGCATTCACGCCGTCCACCACATAGTTGTTCTCGGCTCCTGAAGCCCCGTAGATCTTCACCCCCTGATTGCCGTTGGGCATGCTGCCCTCGGCGGTGACACCGGGTGCCAGCAGGGCGATGTTGGCGAAATCACGGGATACATTCAGCTTCGAGATGGATTCGGCGGTGTAGTTCCCGCCAGCGGTCGTGGCCTTCATGTCCACCACCGTGCTGGTGCCGAGCACTTCCACCTGAGCGGCCGCCACGGCCGCCATCTTCAATTCGACAGTAGCTGTCTTGTCAAGACCCACCTGGACCTGGACTTTGGCCGTATTGAGTCCCTCCTTGGTGACTGTCACCGTGACCACGCTGGGTGGTAGGAGGCCGATCCGGTACGAGCCTGATGCGTCGGTAAGCGTCGCCCGTTCGCCCTGGACGCCCGCCCCAGTGACAGCGACCCGGGCGCCCGGAACAGGGTTCCCTTTGGAATCCAGCACCCTCCCTTGGAGCGCACCGGTGGTCTGGGCCGACAGGATGGCCCCGGAGGCTAGAAGCAGGGTCAGATAGCGCATGCGATGGCAAGCCACGGCCGCTCCAAAAATGATTGGCCACCACAGGTTGGCCAGGGTCGGAAAGAAAGTGGCTTCATAATGGGCATTTGAATGTCCATATCAAGGAAATTTTCCAATACGGTCATTCACGATACAAATATCGTCATTTTTGATACAGACCCATCTCCATGATTCAGCTATAGATCGACTGAAGCAGATGCCCGATTTTCGATTCTGCGGCTACCAATCCCCGCCGGAATCCCCACCACCAGAATCCCCGCCGCCGGAATCACCCCAGTCGCTGGAACCGGAACTGGATTCGCCCCAATCGCTCGATGCGCCGTCCGAAGATCCGCCGCCCCAGCCGTCACCGCTGGTCTGCCCATCGTGGTGATGGCCGCCGCCACCCATCATGTTGCCGATCATCATGCCCGTAAGCAGCCCGCCCATGCCACCACCGGGCTGACCGTAGCCACCCTGCTGCATGGGGGCCGGACCCTGCATGGAGGACGCCTCCATGCCCAACCGTCGTCGCGCGGAAGGCGGAAGTTCCTCGTCCTTGAGGGCCTGCACGCCAGCCAGGGCGCCGCAATAGCCGCAGGTCCACTTCACCGCGCGCAGGCCATCCCAGTCCTGGACCATCTTGTCGCCCGTAGCGCCGCAGGCGGGGCACTTCGGATAGGGGCAGGGAAAGGTGTACGGTTCCAGTGGCCCCGTGGGCAGGGCGCGGCGCGAGGCCCCGAGCTGTTCCGCGCGGTCCTTCTTCCCGCGCAGGACGAAGAAGAGCACGATGCCGACGATGAGGATGATCCAGAACATGGGGAACCCCCGGGGGCATCCAGAGTACCCGCAATCCGGCCTCGTACACTTGCTGGCATGATCAGCAGCATGCGCACCCGCATCCCGCTTCCGGAAGATCGCCCCTGGCGCGTGCTGGGCCTCATGTCCGGCACCAGCGCAGACGGCGTGGACGTGGTGGCGGTGGAGGTGGACCCCACCGCTTTTCCCGGCGGCCGGCCCCTTCGCGCCCTGCTCGGCCACCACACCGCGCCCTACCCTGAAGCCCTGAAAACGGAGGTTCTCGCCGCCGCCTCGAACCGCCTGGATCCCGCGGGCCTCTGCATCCTCCAACGACGGCTGGGGGACCACCACGCCCGCGCCGCCACAGACTTGTGCGCCGTCCTGAACCTGAAACCTGACTTGGCCTCCCTCCACGGACAGACTGTCCAGCACCATCCCGCTGAGGGCGCCAGCCTCCAGCTGGCGGATCCCTATGTGCTGGCCGAGGCCCTGGGCTGCCCGGTGGTGTGGGACCTCCGCCGCCGCGATCTGGCCCTGGGCGGCCAGGGCGCCCCCCTGGTGCCGCTGCCTGAGCGTTGGCTGCGCGGCGCGGAACCCTGGCTGGCCCTGAACCTGGGCGGTATCGCGAACCTGGCGTACTGGGACGGAACCCGCCTCCGTGCCTGGGACACGGGCCCCGGCATGTCGCTCCTGGATCTGGCGGCCTGGCGTTGGCTGGGCCTGGCCTTCGATCCCGGGGGCGCAGCGGCCTCGGGGGACGTTCATCGCGATCTGCTGGAGCGGTGGCTGCGACATTCCCACTTCCAACAGGCGCCGCCCAAGTCCACGGGCCGGGAGGTGTTCGGCGAGGCCTGGCTCAACGCAGAGGCTGGCGTACTGGAGGCCATCCCCTCGGCCGATCGCCTGGCCACCCTGGCAGCCTTCAGCGCCGAGGCGGTGGCGCGGGAGGCAGCCCGCCTCGCCCCCCTGGCCCCGGGTACCTGCGGGCTGGTGAGCGGCGGAGGCGCCCGGCACGAACGCCTCCGCCGCGAGCTGGCCACGCGCTTGCCGCTCCCCCTGGAAGACGACACCGCCTTCCCGCCGGGTGCCCGGGAAGCCGTGAGCTGGGCCCTGCTCGGCGCGGCCAGCGCCCTGGGCCTGCCGGGGAACCTTCCCGAGGTCACCGGCGCCGCACGGCCCGCGGCGCTCGGGAGCTGGGTCTGGCCGTGAGGTGGGCGCGCTGGATCGACCACCTGCCCCTCTGGGTGGCCCTCGGCGCGGCCCTGTCCACGGGCATCTACGAGCCCGGGGAACTGGTGGTCATGGCCCTCCCCCTGGTGGCGGCAGCCGGGGTGGAAATCCTGCGCTGGGACCTCGACCGGCACCATCGCTGGCTGGAGGTGGGCGCCCTGGTCTTCTTCCTGGCGGACCTCGCCCGGGGCCACGGCATCTTCCCGGTGGCCATCCACACCCTCTTCCTGCTGGCGGGGCTGAGGCTGGCTCTGCCCCGGGGGCTGCCCCAGCGCCGTCAGCTGGTGCTGATGGGCTTCCTGCTCTTCCTCACCACGGCCGTGAGCACCACGGACCTGGTGTTCCTGCTCTGGGCAGTGCTCTGGCTCGGCTCGGCGGCGGCGGCCCTGCTCCAGCAGAGCTGGGAGGCCTCCGCCAGCCTTCGCCGGGGCGGCCTGTCCCGTCCCCCCTATGGGCACCTTCCGGCCTGGATGGGCGGGACGCTGGTGCTGGGCGTGGGGTTCTTTCTGGTCCTGCCGCGCCTCAACGTCGGCTTCCGGCCCCGGGCCTTCCTGGGAACCGCCGCCATGGCGGCCCGGGCGGGCTTCGGCGATCAGGTGGATCTCGCCAGCGGCGGCCCCATCGAACCCAATCCGGACGTCATCCTGCGCATCGCCCCGACCCCGGGCACGGATCTGGCCTCGCTGCCGGGGTTGGACCTGCTGCGCGGAGTGGCCCTGGAGACTGTCCAGGGGATGCGCTGGAGCACCTCCGGGCTGACACCACCCGCTTTTCGTGACACCCGCAGTGTTTCCGGGGCCCACCGGGCGGAATTCCTGTTCTCCCCCAGCGCCCAGGGCATCCTGACCCTGCCCTACGGAACCACGGGCTTGACTCCCGATCTGCCCCTGGGTCGCGGCGATGGCGGGAGCATCCGCTGGCGCTTCCCCCGGACCCGCCCCGCTCCCCTGGAAGTGACCTGGACCCACGGTGGCCCTGATCCTTCCGAGCCCTGGCTATCCGCCCGGAGGCTCGAGCAGCTGACCGGGCTGGAGCCTGAACACGAGGCGGCCCGACGCTGGAGCCTCCGCCTGGCACCGGGGATCCTGCCCACGCCCGAGCTGGCGCGCGTGCTGGAACGGGCACTGCGCGGGTTCCACTACACCCTGGACAACCCTTCCGGCCGGGCGGCGAATCCCCTGGAGGATTTCCTGGATCGCACCCAGGCCGGCCACTGCGAGTACTTCGCTTCGGCCATGACGCTGATGCTGCGCGCCCGTGGGGTTCCCGCCCGGGTGGTGAACGGTTTCCGCCTCGGTCCCTGGATCCCCGAGGGCGGCTATTTCCGCGTGAGCCAGGACCAGGCCCACAGCTGGGTGGAGTACTGGGATCAGGGTCGCTGGCACGTGGCGGATCCCACCCCCGCGGCCGCCGGCCTGGACTCGCGGGGCGGCCCCGCCGGCCTGGATCTCCTCTCCCGCTGGCTCGACACCTTGCGCTATCACTGGGATCGCCACGTGGTGCGTTTTTCGGACCAGGATCAGGTGGCCGGGCTCTCCTGGATCCAGACCCAGGTCCAAGGCTGGGAGTGGCGCTGGAAGGCCCCACCGGCAGCTCTTTCCTGGGGACTCGCCCTGTTGGCCGCGGGCTGGATCGCCTGGCGCACCCGCAAGCTCTGGCAGCCCGTGGCGCCGTGCCCCGGCAGGATCCGCGCGCTCCGCCCCCTGCTGGCCCGGACGCGGCGCGTGGCGGACCCGATGGCCGGCGAGACAGCCAGGGCCTGGCTGCTCAGGCTCGCGGCCATCCGACCTGAACGGACCGGGGCCCTGGTGGCGTTGGCGGAGGCAGTGGATGCCGAAGCCTACGGCGCCGGGGCCAGGGCGGCCTCCGCCCTGGGGAAGGCAGAGGCAGCGGCCTGGCGGGGCTGGAAGCCCCCTACTTCTCGGTGAACTTCTCGAAGGCCTTCATGAGTTCCATGGGCAGGGGGAAGACGATGGTGCTGTTCTTCTCCACGGCGATCTCGGTGAGGGTCTGCAGGTAGCGCATCTGGATGGCCGTGGGGTTCTGGCTGATCTTGTTGGCGGCTTCCAGCAGCTGCTGGCTGGCCATGAGCTCACCCTCGGCGGCGATGATCTTCGCCCGCTTCTCACGCTCGGCCTCGGCCTGCTTGCCCATGGCGCGCTGGATCTGCTCGGGCAGGTCCACGCTCTTCAACTCGACGCTGTTCACTTCCACGCCCCAGGGTTCCGTGGAGCGGTCGATGATCTCCCGGAGGCGGGCGCTGAGCTTCTCGCGGTCCGCCAGCAGCTCGTCGAGGCTCACTTCGCCCAGGATGGAACGCAGGGTGGTCTGGGCGATCTGGCTGGTGGCGTAGTAGTAGTTCTCCACGCCGATGATGGCCTGCTTGGGATCGAGCACCCGGGAGTAGACCACGGCGCTCACCTTCAGGCTCACGTTGTCGCGGGTGATCACGTCCTGGCTGGGGACTTCCAGCACCGTGGTGCGCAGGCTGACGGTGATGGCGGTCTGGAAGGGGCGCCACACGAAGCAGAGGCCCGGGCCCTTGGGCTTGTCCTCCACCTTGCCGAGGGTGAAGACCACCAGCCGCTCGTACTCGTTCACGACCTTGAGGCAGGCGAAGAGGTAGATGATCAGGATGGCTGCGATCGGGCCGAAGCAGCCGAAAGACGAAGCAAGCAGGGCGTCCATTGAGGACCTCCAGGGGATGATGGCCCCCAGTCTACGCCGTTCCTAGATCTTCACGAACGGATTGGTGGCGGCCTCTTCACCAAGGGTGGTGGCAGGGCCGTGACCGGGGATGACCAGCGTGGCCCCATCTAGGACGTACAACTCGCGGCGGATGCTCTGTTCCAGG
>DASXUH010000073.1:0-2054 GCA_036504935.1 Geothrix sp.
ACCCAGATGGCGGTCCAGCCGGCGGCGAGGGCCCCTTCTACATCGTCGGTCCAGCTGTCGCCCACCATGGCGAGGTTGCCGGGAAAGAGGCCCAGCCGCCGCTGCACGGCCTCATAGGCCGCGGCCTCGGGCTTGAGGGCGCCCAGGTCGGCGCTCCGGTGCTGGAGGCGGATGCGCTCGGAGATGCCCAGGCGGTCCAGCAGCTCCAGGCCGAAGCTCTGGGTGTTGGAGAGTAGGGCCACCCGCGCCAGGTCGCGCACCGCTGCCACGGCCTCCGGTGCGCTGGGAAAGCACTCCGCCTGGTCCCCCGCCTCCCGGAAGGCCTGGGCCATGGCCTCCAGCTGTTCCGGATCGAGCCCCGCCGGCTCGCGCCAGGCCTCCAGGAAGGCCTCCACCGACGCGTAGGGGCGGACCATGCCGTCCCGCATGAGCGCTGCATGCAGGTGCTCCTGCTCGGGCCTCAGCAGGCCCTTCAGCCGCTGGAACGGGCTGCCCGCCGGGCTGAAGACCAGCGTGTTCCAGAGGTCGAAGACGACGGCGCGGATCATGCAATCCCGTGGGTCATCGGCCGGAGGCCTTCGAGGTTCGGAAGGGCACGCCGAATTCGATGCCCAGCACCTCGAAGCGGGCCTCGCCGTTCAGGCTCCAGGTGGCGGGCTCGCGGCGGGTGGCGGCGGCCGTGAGGGGCCCCCAGGCGCTCTGCAGATCCGCATAGCTCAGCACCACCTCGGCCCGCAGGGTGCTCCGGCCCTTCGGCGCCAGGTCCATGCCTTCGGGGAAGCCGATGGCCCCCAGGGCGTGGTCCCCGCCCTGGGCGGCCAGCCGCAGATCCCCGCGCACGCGCCGGGTGCGAAGGCGCTGATCCGTGGGGTTGTCCACGCCCAAATCCAGCCGCAGGCGCAGGCGCGACTGCTCCAGGGGGAAGGCCAACTCCAGCTGGGGCTCCACGCGGTCCAGCGAGAACCGCAACTGGCGGGCCGCATCCTGGTACTGCAGGGCGGGATTGATGGCATCGCAGCCGATCAGGAGCACGAGCGCGGAAAGAGCCAGGGCGGGTTTCATCTCAGGCGCCCCGGTAGATCACGCAGTTGTCGGTGGTCTCGTAGACCTCGATCTGGCAGAGCTGGGGCAGCGCGGGCTTGAGCTTGTCCCAGATCCACACGGAGATGTTCTCGGCCGTGGACAGGGGGATGAGGTCGTTGAGGAAGCGGTGGTCCAGCTTGGCGATCACCTGCTCCACCACCACCTTGGAGAGGTCGTCGAAGTCGATGATCATGCCCGTCTCGGGATTGACCTGCCCCTCCAGCAGCACGAAGAGCTTGTAGCTGTGGCCGTGCAGGTTGCGGCACTTGCCGGGGTGGTTGTAGATGAAATGGGCGGCTTCGAACCAGTACTCTTTGCGCAGGATCATGGCACTCACGATAGAAAAGGCCCCGCGGTCGCGGGGCCCTTCATTCTACCAGCTACCGGCCGCCAGCCTACTTCACGGCGTTCAGGATCAAGGCCAGCGGCGTCAGGGCCTGGAGGTTCTCCTGCCAGTTGGTGTCGCGGCGGAAGCGCTGGGGCACGAGCACCGTGTCGCCGGGTTCCACCGCCTTGCCGTCGATCCAGGAATCGAGGATGCGGCCATCGGCCTTGAGCAGGCGGATGTTCGAGGTATCGGCGTTGCGCGTGGTGCCACCCGCCAGCTTCAGCAGGTCGGCCACCTTCATGCCCTTCCGCACCTTGTAGGTGGCGAAGGGGCTGGCGGTTTCGCCCACCACATAGGCGGCCTCGGTGGCGCGGGGGATGATGATCTCGTCCCCATCCTGCAGCTCCACGTCCGAGAGGGCGTCGCCCTTCAGGGACCCGCTGAAGTCCACCACCATGCGGTTCAGGCTGCCCGCCAGGAGGCCGTGCAGCAGGGGGTTCTTCAGCAGCTGGCCCGTCAGGGGCTGACGCTTGGTTTCGTTCAGGCGTTCGAGGATCTCGTTGATGCCCTTGGCCGTGGGGTCCTTGCCCGCCAGGCCGGATTCCTCGGCCGCCCGCTGGAGGGAGGCATCCTGGGTGCTCAT
>DASXUH010000074.1:0-37741 GCA_036504935.1 Geothrix sp.
TGTGGGCGACCCGTGGACGTGACCGTCGAGACCGATGGGGAGGGGGACTGAGATGCGCACCCTCAACCTGAGCGATCCCCACATCCTCGACCAGTCACTGGTGGTGAGCGCCAGTGCAGGATCCGGCAAGACCTTCACCCTCACGGTACTGGTCACCGCCCGGCTGGGTCGTGGCGACATCCGACCCTGGGAGGTCCTGGCCACCACCTTCAGCGAGACCTCAGCGGCAGACCTCCGGGAGCGGCTGCTCCGTCCCCTGGATCTGCTGTCCGCCCTGGATGAGGCCGCGTGGCGGGTGCTGCTTCCCCACCTCGAAGCGCCTGTGGCCACGGACCTCGAAGCCTTCCTCAAGGACCTGTCCGCCATCCAGCACCTAAAGAAGTCAGCCGGAGAGGTGGCCCAGGCCGCGGCCCATTGGGTGAGTGCGCCCTGGATTGCGTCCCCTGCGAAGGCCCGCGCCTACTGGCGCCGCGTTCGGCGGGAAGCCGAGCTGCTGCAGGTGTCCACCATCCACAGCCTGGCCATGCGCGTGCTGAGCAAAGGCGAGGGCAGCAACGACACCATCCTCGATGTGCGTCATCCCTCCCTGCTGCGACTGCTGCGACTGACGGTGCGCGAATCCCTGACCCTGCCTTCCGGCCATGCCGATGAGGTGCCCGCCCGGTTGCTGCTCGCCTGGGCCGAGCAGAACTGGGAGGCGCTGTCCCAGGGCTTCGACAACCACCTCGATGCCCTTGGGCACCTGAAGGGTGAAGACCCCAGCCACCATCGCGACGCTCTGACCCGTGCCCTGTCTGAAGCCCGGACCGCTCTCGCGCCCTTCGCGGCGGACTCTGAACTGGCCAAGCACCCCAGCGGCAAGGGCCTCCACAACTTCAAGAAGGAGAACCTCCTCCCGGTCCCCGTCGACGGCGCCGATCTGCAGACGAACCTCCGTTGGGCCCAGGCCCAGAGCGGGCGTGTGTCGAATCCGCCCCCTGCCTATTACTCCGATGCTTTCTGTGATGCGATGGCGACCCTCAAGCCGGTGGCCACCGCGCTGGAAGCCTGGCTGCGCTGCCTGCTGGTGAACGCGCTGCAGCGCTTCGAGGCTGAGAAACGGGCCCAAGGGTTGGCCACCTTCGGGGACCTGGTTCGCAAAGCTTTGGACAGCCTCAAGGCTCATGGGCTGGAGACTCCCGCACCCAAGCTGCTCCTGGTGGACGAGTACCAGGACACTTCCAAGGTTCAGGATGCCTTCCTAGAGGCCCTCGGCGCTGAGCGCATGGTGCGCGTGGGCGATGTGAAGCAGGCCATCTATGGCTTCCGGGGTGGCGATCCCGACCTGCTGCGGGACCGGCTGGATGCGGTGGGAGAGGGCGCCTTCCGCCTCGCTTCCAACTTCCGCTCCACGCCTGAGATCGTGGCCCTGGCCAACACCTATGTGGACCAGGTCTGGCCCCAGTTGGATCCCACGGTCGGCGATCTCGACGGTGCCCAGGAGCCTGTTGCTGCACCCGGGCCTCCGGTGGGATTGGTCCGCACACCTGCGCCACCCTCTTCGGGCGACCTTCCGGCCCTGGCGGATTGGATCTCGGGCCTCTCCCGGGAGGCCGGCTGGACCGAGGCCCTCGGCGCGCCCACGAAGGCCGGAAGCCGCTCCCGGGCCCTCCTGCTCAAGCAGCGCACCCGCCTGCCGGGCCTCCTCCAGCGCCTCAAGGCCCAGGGCATCCAGCCCTACGTGGTGGCCAAGGAGGGTTTCTGGGACAGCCCAGGCGTACGGCTCCTCCTGGCGGCCCTGGAGGCCGTGGCCCACCCCGAGCGACCCATCCCCTGTGCCGCGCTGCTGCGCCAAGTGGCGGGCCTGACCGATGCCGACATGGCAGCCCTGGCCCAAAGCAGCGAACGCCGCCCCGGACTGCCCGGCCTGGGTCAACTGGATCCCGAGCGCCTGCCGGCAGTGCACCGAGACGCTGCCCGATTCCTCCTCGACCTGCGGCAGGCCTCCACCCAGACCATCGCGGGTCGCCTGCTGCACCACGGAGCCATACTCCAGGCCATCGCAGCCCTGGACGTTCATGGTTCGCTGGAGCCCCTGCGGGCCCGGCGCAACCTGGCTGGGCTGCTCGCCAAGTTGCAGGACCTGCCCGCCAGTCCCTCCGTGGCCTACGCTCTGCTGGATGACGAGCGGAATGGCCTGGAGCGCGGTGACCTGCCCGCCTCTGTCGAAGACGCCGACCTGCTCATCCAGACGGCTCACGGCAGCAAGGGACTGGAGTACGACGACGTCATCCTGCCCCTGCTCAACGTGAACCCACGCAGCTTCCGCAAGGGTGACCTGCGCACCCGGCCTGAGACCGGCGAGCTGCTACTGGCCTGGAAGCTGGGGAAGTTCACGGGGCGCGCCTATGACGACCTCAAGCCCCTGGTGGAGTCCAAGCAGAAGCGCGACGAACTCAACCTGCTCTATGTGGCGCTCACCCGGGCCAAGGGGCGCCTCTGCGTGCTGCTGCAGGAACCGAAGGATCCGAAGGAGCCCAAGCCCCCCAGTGAGTTCAAGACCTGGGCGAAATGGGGCCAGGTCCTGGCCAGCATCCACCCGGACTGGAAAGCACTGACAGATGCACCGACCCCGGAACCCTTGCCGACACGGGTCACCCTCAGGCCGGACGCACCGCCTGCGAGAACGGCCCTGGCCGACACCACCCTTCCTGTCGACGCCCATGACGACCTCCCCGGCGACACCCGCAGCAAGGCCCGCCAGGAGGGAGAAGCCATGCATGCCTTCCTCCGGGATCTGCTCGTGCGGTGGGAGGACCCTGAGGCCTTCCAGGCTTGTCTGGCCGCGGCCCCGCCAGTCGTCCATGCCCGTGAGAACGCCCTATGCTTCCTGGAGCAGTTCGAGGCCAGGGGCTGGCGCCACCTCCGCCGTCGCACGGAGTTGCCTCTCGCAGGCGCAGCCAGCAGTGGCGGGCTTGGACGCGCAGATCTTGTTGTTTGGGAGGAGGACTGCATCCACCTCCTGGACTTCAAGCACTCCAAGGCCTTCAGGGACGAGGAGCTCTCGAGTTACCGAGACCAACTCAATCGATACTCCGCAGTTCTGGCGGAACGGGAGAGGATCCCCGTGGCCTCTTGGCTTGTGCCACTTCGTGGCAGCGCTTGGGTCAATCTGGATTAGCAACCGCTACCCCCACGGCGGTTTCACAGCAGATCTCCTCGCTGACGAAATGCCCAAGGAGGCAGAAGAATCATTCAGCGATGACAACCGGACCGCGGCTTGGCCGCATACCGTCATCGTCGCTTTCCTTGTCTCGCTTGGGCGGCGCCCCTTGCGCGGCCACACCCCACTTTGAAAACAGACCCTAGTTCCCGGGATTCTGATCAGCCAGGCTTACCGGAACCACCGGTTCGAACCGCTTGTCAGATTGGGCTCGAATCGATGGCGGGCTTGCGGTGAAGGTGAGCGTCTCCGCCTCCGCGGCGCGCAGGCCTTCGTCATCGAGGACTCCGGTGGCGTGGAGCTTCGCGAGCAGGTCGCCTACCCGTGCTTCCCAGGTGGGCGTGAGTGCGCCTCGCCTGCGGTACATCTCATAGCGCACCGGGTTCGGGATCACGGATGCGAGCAATGCAGCCTCCTTGGGGCTCAGGACGCGAGCATCTTTGCCGAACCAGTGCTGGGACGCCTCGCCGATCCCGTTCACACCGTCACCCCACTCCGCCAGGTTCAGGTAGATCTCGAGGATCCTGCGCTTCCCCACCGCCACCTCGAGCGCGACGGTCGCGAGCGCCTCGCGAACCTTGCGCGAGAGCGTGCGGTCACGTGACAGGAAGAGGTTCTTCGCGAGCTGCTGGGTGAGGGTGGAGGCGCCGCGCAGTCGGCCCCCATTGGACAGGGCCTCCTGAACCTCGGACAGGTCGAAGCCCTTGTGCCCGTAGAAGCCGGCATCCTCGCTTTCGAGCACCGCGCGCACCAAGTGGTTCGGAAGTTCGCCCAGCGGCACGAACGCGGGGTTCTCCGGGCCGATGGTCACCCGCCGCGTACCGCCACGCGTAAGGTGCGCCTCGTAGACGAAGGGGCGAGCCAGATCGGGCCTGCCGTTGGCCAGTGCTGGCGCGAGGTGGCTCGGGTCCACCTCACCCTCGAGCCGCCATTCGGCCGGCTGGCGAAGCGGACCGGCGACATTGAGCGCGCCGGCGAGGATGCCAGTGAGCTCCGGAGCTCCGCGCGGGGGTGCGAGCGCCGGGGGGAGTGATGCGGCGAGGACCGTCCAGTCCATCGCGGTCGCGCGAAGCGCAAGCTCGAAGTGAGGCTCGGGGCGCGCCGCGACCGAGAGCGCGACCTTCAGCGCGGCTCGGCCCGCGTCGTCGAGGGCCACCGTTGCCTCCACCAGAGCCGCAGTCCGCGCTCTGGCGTCCCAGCGCACGCGACCCACAACCTGGAGCGAGAGCGGCCCCACAGGCTCGGGAGCGAGCCGCTCGGCGAACACCGCGAGGTTGCGCGTGGCGAGCGTGAGCTGGCCCTCGCCCTGGGAGAGCGCTTCAAGGTTCGGGGCCTCGAACGAGAGGTCGATTGTGCCGGCTCGGATCTCGAAGGGAAGGTCCGCGCGCAGGCTTCCTGGGAGCGCCTCGGCGCCCAGCCCGTGGAGCCGGATCTGCAGTGCGCCAGGGCCGCCGCCCCAGGTGGCCTCCATCGCACCCTCCGCGCGCCCTGGCCCCACGGCCGCGATCGAGGCATGGGTGCGCTCTCCCAGGCGATCGAGGTGAATGCGTCCGCCCAGTGGACCCAGGACGACGGGCGGCTGGCTGGACGGCGAGCCCTCGAAACGCACCTCCAACCCGGAGAAAGCGATCGCCGGCGGCGCAGGCGCGTTGCGTCCCGGCCCCGAGCTGGTCGTCCGCAGCTTGTCTGGGCGGAGGGTGCGCGCGAGATCCGCGAGATGCTCCCCCTGCCGACCCGCGTGGACGTGCACACCTTGCAGGGTGACTGCCCCGGCCTCCAGATGACCGCTGACGAGGCGCCACAGACGCGGTCGAACGGTGACTCGGTCGGCCACAAGAAGCGGGGTCCTGTCGCCGGGTGAGTCGAGCACGACCGGTCCCAGCACAAGTCGGAACGCCGCATCGACGCTCACCGTTCCCTCGAGGCGAGCACCTGGGAAACGGGCGGCGAGCCCGGCGACGGCGCGTTCACGGAGAGCGCGCCGGGCGGGTGCAGAGCGGAGCAGCGTCAGGACGCCAAGGTAAAGGAAGGCTCCCAGGACCAGCGCCGTGCCGACCCCGATCCACCGCCTCTGGGCGTGGGCTGGAGCGCCCGCCGGTGGCAGCGGCCGACGGCCTTCAGGCTGAAGTCGAGGCGACTGGATGGAAGGGGTGTGAGGCACGAGATTCTGCGAATGAGAGACCAGGAGAGGGGACAGACCGGGGCGCGGGAGGGGTCCTGTTAATCATGGCGCCGAAGCTATCGTAGGCCACTGTCTGATCCTCTGCTTTGGCCATGCCACCTCCAGGCGCGACAAAGGCCGGGAATCGAGCCATCCCCCCTTTCCGACCATACTGTTCGGGGCGTCAATCCGCTGGTGGTGGCCTGCGTTGTTCGACAACGCGCGAAGGCGGGTGAAGATGTGCGTAGATCGGATGAAGGGATGGTTCTGACCTTGACCCATTTGAAACAACCCCGCGGTCGCCGTTGGCGTCGTCCGGTGCTCCTGGTGCTGGGCATGATCCAGGGTCTGGCTGCCTTGGGCCAGCAGGCCCAGAACACCTTCGCGACCTGTCCCCCGCTGCCGGCTGGGATCAGCTCGGTCACGGTGCTCGACAGCCATGGCCGGTACGTGGGTCGCATTCCGCCTCAAAACCGCTACTGGGTCTCTCTTGAACGGATTCCCAGCTTCCTTCAGCAGGCGTTGTTGGCTGTGGAGGATGCCAGGTTCTACGAACACGGCGGCATCGATTACCGGAGCATCGCCCGGGCCGCGGTCAAGGATGTGCTCAAAGGGAAAATGGCCGAAGGCGGCTCGACCATCACCCAGCAGCTGATCAAGAACAAATACCTGACCCCGGCCCGGACCCTGGACCGGAAACTTGAGGAAGCCAGGCTGGCCCTGGAGTTCGAGAAGCGGTACACCAAGCCCCAGATCCTGGAGATGTATTTCAACGAGATCTATTTCGGGAACGGCGCCCAGGGCATCGTCCAGGCGGCCCGGCTCTACTTCGACAAGAGCCCCGAAGCACTGACCGAGGGCGAATGCATCCTCCTGGCGGGCGTGCCGAAGAACCCTGGCCGCTACAACCCCTTTGGGAAGCCGGTGGATGTGGCGGGGCGGAGGGAGGTCGTCCTCAAGCGCATGGAGGACCTCCAGCTCATTTCGTCCCAGCGGAAACGGGCGCTCCAGGCCCACGGTGCAGCCACGCGTCCCTTGGGCCAGGCCCCGCAGTACCTGGCCCAGATCCGGGCGCAGCTGGTCGGGCGCCTGGGGGCCGAAGCCGTCGAGCAAGGTGGCCTGGAAGTGATCGCCGCCCTCGATCTGGACCTGCAGCGCCAAGCTGAACGGACCCTGCGGGATGGCGTCAAGCGCCTCGCCCCCGGGCTGCAGGGCGCTCTGGTCTGTCTGGATCCCACCACGGGCGACGTCCTGGCCGCTGTGGGGGATATGGATGGGGTCCAGAACGCCCTCAACCGGGCCTTCGCCTCCAGGCGCCAGCCTGGCTCGGCGATCAAGCCCCTCATCTATGCGGCAGCTCTAGAGAAGGGCCTCACGGCAGCCAGCCTCTGGAGCGATGAACCCGTGGCCTACGACGCCGGGAATGGCCGGGTCTGGAAACCCCAGAACTACGGCCGAGAGCAATTTGGCGAACTTTCCCTCAGACAGGCCTTGGCCCACTCCAACAACATCATCACGGTCAAGGTGCTGGAGGCCGTGGGAGTGCCGGCCTTCGTGTCGTTCGCCGGAAGGATGGGCCTCTCGCTGCATGCGCAGAACGGCCTTTCGCTGGCGCTGGGCACGGAGGAAGTCACCCTGAAGGACCTGGTGCAGGCGTACACCCCCCTGGCCACTGGAGGCATGAAGGCCGAGGCCCGGACCATCCTCCGGATCTATGACCGCAAACGCGAGACCTGGATCGAGAACCCACCGGTCCTTTCTCAGGTGCTGTCGCCAGAGGCATCCTTCATCACCACGCAGATGCTGAAGGATGTCCTGACCTACGGCACCGCCAAGTCCCTTCGCCCATTCAGTCAGGCCCATCCTTCCGCCGGAAAGACAGGTACCACGGACAACTACGTGGACGCCTGGTTCGTCGGTTATACCCCGAACCTGGTGACGGGCATCTGGATCGGGCACGACCAGCCCAAGTCCGGCGGGAAAGGGTTCACGGGAGGGGCCGTCGCAGCGCCGATCTGGGAACGGTTCATGAGCAAGATCGTGGCCTCGCGGCCTGAGGGGGATTTCCCCCGGCCGGAGACCGTCGTGACCTGCCGTATCGACCCCACCACAGGTCTCCTGGCCCGGGAGGAATGTCCCCAGAAGCTGGATGAGTTTTTCATCTCCGGCACCGAACCGACGGAATACTGCACAGCCCATGAAGCAGCCCCACCCTTGCCAGTGGAGGAACGGCCCTAGGCTCCCGGGCGGCCGTCCCCTGGCCTCGGCCCTACTCGACGGTGATCTTCTTGTGGGTCAAGGTCGCATCGAAGATCAGGGTCCTGGGCCAGGCCGGCCAGGCGGTTCCAAGCGCGGCGCTGTTCGGGTCGCCTTGCCTGGCGAAGGCCCCGATGGCCCCCATCATGGCTTCAGACAGGGCCACCCGCCCGCCCTCATTGGCGGGGGAACTGAGGACCTTCGAAAAGACCGAAGGGCCGAAATTCCCGAACACGAACGGCAGGTCGAACAGGTGGGCCGCGCCGTAGACGATGTTCCAGGGCGCCGGTTCACGATCCCAGTCGAACCGGTAGCACCAGATGTCGGCCTGCTGGGCTTGCAGGGCCTTGAGCATCGCCTCCCGGTTCGCGGTGAAGAAGCACTGGTCCAGCACCCTCATGCGCGCGTCGTAGCCGGTGACCGGCGCGTCGACCGGCAGGTAGGCGGGATGGATCAGATCCTTCTCGGTCAAGGGCGGGGACGCCCCTGCGTCGAAATCCATCATCAGGGCGAAGCGCCTGGCCTCGCCGATGGCCAGCCCGGAAACGCCCCCCAGCGCCGGTGACAGCGCCAGGAACGCGGGGAAGAGCTTGGCTTCGTCCCGGGTCGCGCCGATGAGCACCGGGACCTTGAGGTACCTTCCGGCCCGGATGGCCTCGAGGGGGCTCTCGGGAACAACCCCGCCCTCGGGGATCGGCGTCGTGAAACCCAGCCTGGCCGGAGTCAGCTTCCCGACCACCTGGGCGAGGATGTCACTCGGGGCCTTCCCCCGCAGGTAGGCGGCGATCTGGCCATCGCCCTCCGGCTGAGCCCCATCGGCCCGTAACAGCGCCTGGAGCAGGGCCTGGCCCTGGGCCTTGAAGTAGGAGGCGGGCATCAGCGTGGGGAGGCTGCCCGGGGGCAGTTCGGAGGGGAGGGCCGCCCCGCCGCTCATCAGCACCGCCCGATGGAAGAGCGGTGGCGTGGCACCCACGACCACCGGGGAGGTCATCAGGGCGTAGAGGCCGATCGCGCCGGCGGACTGGCCCATCACGGTCACGTTGCCCGGATCCCCGCCGAACGCGGCGATGTTGCCCTGGATGAACCTCAGAGTCTGGATCTGGTCCAGGGTCCCGAAATTGCCCGAGTCGTCCACGGAGCCGTCGCCCACCTTGAGCTGGGGCAGGTCGAGCCAGCCGAACACCCCGAGGCGGTAGGAGGCAGTGACCACCACAGCCTGGACCGACCGGGCCAACGCGGCTCCGTCGTACATGGGATCCGCGGCGTACCCGGAGAGATTGGCGCCACCGTAGATGAAGAAGATGACGGGAAGGTCCCGCGCCTCGGTGGCCGGACGCCAGATGTTCAGGTACAGGCAGTCCTCGCTGCCCACCGGCTGGAACAGGCTGGTGCCGATGGTCGCGTCGCAGGTGTTGTTCAGGCCCGGCCCATGGATCAGGCCGAACTGCGCGCTGGCGGGGCCGAAGGCGCGGGTGGCCAGCGGTTCGGCCCAGGCCTCCGGCTCCACCGGCGCCCGCCAGCGCAGCTCGCCCACCGGCGGCTTGGCGAAGGGGATCCCCTTCCAGACATAGGTTCCAGAGCCCGCGGTGTCGTCCACGCCGACGACGTCGCCGTACACCGTGCGGCGCGTCTGGAACGGGAGATCGAAGCGTCCGTTCACGGCATGATGAAAGCGGCTGCGGCCTGGTTGTAGCCCACGCCGGATCCCACAAGCACTACCCGGTCGCCGGAGGCGATCTTCCCCTTGGCCATGGCATCGTCGAGCGCCATGGGAATGCAGGCGGAGCCGGTGTAGCCCCACTCTTCCATGATCATGTGGGTCTTCTCCATGGGCAGGCCGAGGTCCGCCATGACGAGTTCGATGGACGGCTTCCGGACCTGGGTGAAGATGATGAAGTCGATGTCCGTCAGTTCAAATCCACTTCCCTTGGCCAGCTTCCGGACCAGGCGTGGCCAGCCTTCATGGTTGATCTCGGGAGGGTAGCGCTCAACCAGCTTCACCGTCGTCCGGCCCGCCTCCACCGAAGCCACGGTGGCGGGTTCGTAGGTTCCCCCGGAATAGATGCCCCAGTGCTTGTGGTAAGCCCCTCCGGCCTGCGCGGCCGCGCCGATGAAGCCGGGCCGGCCATCCGCCACGAGCACGGCGGCTCCCGCGCCATCTCCGTAGAAGAAGGTCATCGGATCGTTCGGATCGGCCAGCTTGTGCATGAGGTAGGCCCCGACCACGAGCACCTTGCCGATGGATGGGTTGGTGGCGATCCACCCGGCGGCCGAGGCCAGGGCCGTGGGAAACGACGCGCAGGCGCAGCCGATGTCGAAGGTCCCGGCGTTCACGGCGCCCAGCTTGTGCTGCAGCACCACGGAGGTGGCCGGGGTGATGTAATCCGGTGAATCCGTGCCGAGGATGATGAGGTCGAGGTCCTCGGGCCGGACACCCGCGCGTTCGAGCGCCTGCTGCGCAGCGGGCAGGGCGACATCCGACGTGGCCCACGTTTCCGGCGCGTGCCAGCGGCAGCGGATTCCCGAGGATTCCTCCATCTTGTCCACGAAGTCGGGGAGGTGCGCGAAGCGCCTGCGCAGCTCGTCGTTGTGCACCTGGATCTCGGGCAGGTAACGGCCCGTCGATGCGATCTTCGCGTAGCGGTTCATGGTTCCTCCTGCGGTTGGCCGGCGGTTCCTTGGCTCATGGGTTTCTCATTCAGGATAGGGGCCCCACTGGATCACGGTGGAGGCCCAGACGAACCCCAGACCCGCGCCCACGAACACGATGCGGGACCCGCCGCTGATCTTTCCGTCCCTGAGCCCGAGTTCGAGGGAGAGCACCTGGTCGTTCTGGCCGAGGTGGCCGTATTCATCGAGGTACGTGCTCTGCTCTGGCCTGAGGCCCAGCTCTGCCAGCACGGCCTCATGGGCGCTGCGCTTGAAGTGGAGGATGGCCAGGTAGTCGATGGCCGTCTCCGGGAACCCGGACAAGCGCATGGCCTCGCGGATCACTGCATAGAAATTGGGCATCGTGACCTCACCGAGCTTGGCCTTGAAGGCTTCCTCGTCGGGGACCATGAAGTGGGCGCGCGCCACGTCATCCAGGGCCGGCGGCCAGCACTTGGTGCCCATGGCCGGGACGATGCACATCTCCGAAAGGGAACCGTCACCCCGGAAGGCCGAGGAGAGGATCGCGTTCTTGCCCACGTTCTTCCTGAGCACGAGGGCCGAGCCGCCCGAACCGATGTCCAGCATGAAGCGCGTCTCCGGCACCGTGAGGTCGATGAGGTCGTTGTTCCGGTAACCTGAGACGAGAAGGACCGTGTTCAGCTCGGGATGGGTGAGCATCAGGGACTTCGCCACGTCCAGGGCGGCCATCATCGAGCCGCACATGGCTTCCATGTCAAAGCTCCAGGCGTTCTTCGCGCCGACCTGGTTGGCCACGTAGAGCCCTGCGAGCCAGCATGGGTAGTCCTTGTGCTGGGCACCACACCAGATCACCAGATCGAGGTCCCCGCCATCGACCTCGGCCAAGGCCAGTGCTTTCCTGGCGGCGGCCAGGCCCATGAAGGCAGTCGTCTCTCCAGGTCCCGCGATGGGCTTGCCCTTGACTCCAAATTTCAGGGCAATGATGTCCTCGGGTATGCCTGTGGCTGCGGCGAGATCTCCGGCCGTCATCTTTCCCGCGGGAATCCAGTTTCCATAGCCGAGGATGCCTACATGCATGAACCACCATAAGAGATGAATCACTTCTCACTTTGAATACGCCGATTCATCGAACTCCTCAAGAGGGAATCTTCAGCGAAGTTACAGGCCCCGTCTTGCCCACTTTCTAGCTGCCGGACGGTAGGAAATAAATTTTTCACCAACACATCTCCTAAAATGGGTTGGCTCGCTGCTTTTTGACGGTTCGAGCTTGCCTGGCCTTTTAACGGGAGTTAAACTTTTCGTGAACACTGAATCGACTCTCATTTTATGTTTTGCAGGGACGGTTGCATCCTCAGGCGAAGGAACCTGGCATGGCGAATGAAACCAGAGGCAACCCGGAGACAGCCGAACGACTTGTGGCGGCGGCGGTCGATCGGTTCTCCAAAAAGTGGTACGGCACCGTCTCCGTGGCGGAGATCTGTCGTACGGCGGGTCTCTCGAACGGCGTCTTCTATCGCTACTTCAACGACAAGGAAGCCCTTTTCAAGGTCATTCTCAGCCGCGTCCTCGACGAAATCAGAGGCGTGGTGGAAGACGTCGATGGAGCCACTCCCCGCGAACGGCTCCGCCGGCTGGCGGAAACCATGTTCAGCTACACCAAGGAGAATGCCGCTCTCGTCGCCGTGTTCCGTGAAGGCCAGTACCGCCTCTTCGATTACGAGCGACGCCTCGTGGCCATCTATATCCGGAGCCTGGGCAACCTCCTGGGCCGGGAAATCGGTCTCGCCGAGTATCTCTTCGCCTTTGGCGGCATCCGCTTCTGCGCCATCAGGAGGGCCTCGAACAATCTCCCCATGCAGCTTGGAACCGTCAGCGGCATTCTCACTGACGGCCTTTTCCGTGGCCTGGACGCCGATCCCGGGAAGGTCTTCGGCGGATCCGCGACACCACTTCCCGTGGCCCTGGAGGAGGGTGTGCGGGACCGCCTCCTGCGATCAGGCCGCAAGCTCTTCGGGGAAAAGGGCTATTTCGAAACGAACATCCACGAGGTGACCGACGGCGCCCAGTTGTCGGTGGGAGCCTTCTACACCCACTTCGAATCCAAGGAAGCCTTCTACGCGGAGCTCATCACCCAGGTCGGCCGCGATGTCCGGGCCTTCATCTCGAGGAATCTGGCCACTCCCGAAGCCGCTTCCATGAATGCCCTTGAGTTCGAACTTCGCGGCCTCTGGCTTTGGCTCGTCTACCTATCGATCGACAAGAACTGCTACAACATCGTGCGCGAGGCCGAGTTCGTCCTGCCCGCCAAGGTGCGCGACTACTACGGCGCCTTCGTGAAGGGCTACCGCAAGCGGCCCGCCTCTCTCAGGGTCACCTGCACTGCGCCCAGCCTGGACGAGGACACCTCCATCGAGTACCTCATGGGCCTCGCCCACTACTTCGGCATGGAGGCTGCCTTCGACGACTCCCCGGTGAATGCGCGGGCCATCGTCGAAACCCTGGGCATCTACCTATCTCGCGGGCTATCCGACTTTCTTTCCTAGAAGCACCACAACCCAATCCTTGGTCGCGGGCGGTCATCCAGGCCGTCCTCTCTTGTTGTGACAGGCGTGAGCCCCACCCAGAAACAAATCCGCGATTACCAGGAGCCGCCATGAACCATCAAGACGTCTACCGCAGCAAACTGCTTCCCGTGGATGAGGCCGTCTCGCACATCCGCAGCGACTACGATGTGATCGTCGCCCAGTGCGCCTCGGAACCCCAGGGCTGCATGTCGCGCTTCCACATCGTCGGAGACCGCGTCGAGAACGTCCGGGTCTTCTCTGTCCTCACCCTGAAGGAATACGATTTCTACATGAGGGAGGAGATGCAGGGGCATTTCGAGCTGGCCTCGTGGTTCCACGCCCCTGGCTCGCGCGCGGCCCTCAAGGCCGGCACGGGCACCGTCACCTACGTGCCCAATATGCTCCACCGCGCGGCCACCGATCGCATCCACGCGCACCGGCCCGACATCTTCTTCGGAACCTGCACGCCGCCCGACAAGCACGGCTTCGTCTCTCTCGCGCTCGGCATCACCTACGAGAAGGACATCATGGACAAGGCCCGCCTCGTCATCCTCGAGGTGAATCCACGCCTCCCGCGGACCTTCGGTGACACTCAGGTCCACGTGTCGGAGGTGGACCATTTCGTCGAGTGCGACCAGGAGGTTCCGGCCCTCCCCGCCCCCGTGCCCAACGGAACCGACCTTGCGATCGGCGCCCACATCGCCGGCCTGGTGGAGGACGGTTCCACCCTCCAGCTGGGCATCGGCGGCATTCCCAATGCCGTCGCACTCGCCCTCAAGGGCAAGAAGGACCTGGGTGTCCACACGGAAATGCTCGTGGATTCCATGATGGAGCTCTACGAAATGGGCGTCATTACAAACGCGAGGAAGGCCCTGAAGCCCGGCAAGTTCGTCACGACCTTCGCGATGGGCTCGAGGAAGTTCTATGACTGGCTCGACGACAACGTGGCCGTCGAGTTCCAGCGCGGCAGCTGGGTCAACAACCCCGCCATCATCGCGCAGAACTCTAGGATGGTTTCGATCAACACCTGCATCTCCGTGGACTTCACGGGCCAGGTGGCCAGCGAGTCCATCGGCCCCAATCAGTACTCCGGAACCGGCGGCCAATCCGATACCGCCCAGGGCGCGGTGGCCGGCACCGACGGCCTCGGCAAGAGCATCATCGCCTGCTACAGCACCGCCAAGGGCGGCACCATCTCCACCATCACACCCATGCTGCCCGAGGGTTCAGCCGTGACTCTCCACCGGGCCCACGTGGACCACGTCGTCACAGAACACGGTGTGGCGCGGCTACGGGGCAGGACGGTGCGGGAACGCACCAGGGAACTGATCAGCATCGCCGATCCCCGATTCCGCGAAGAACTCACCGCCAAGGCCAAGACCATGAATTATCTCTGAGCCACGGTGCCCTGAAGACCGCCTTTGGCGGCGCAGCCAGCAACCGCGCTGTCAGAAGGCATGTTTGGCCAGGAACCCGAGAATGATGGTGTTCACTTCCGCCGCCTTTTCCAGCACAGCCACGTGGCCGCAGTCCGGGATGAGGTGGAACTCCGAGCCGGGGATGGCCCGGTGCATGATCTCCCCGTAGCGCCTGGGCTTCAGGATATCGAGCTCGGCGGAGACGATGCAGGTGGGGACCGAAATCCGGCCCAGGTCCGAGGTGATGTTGAAGCGCTGGAAGCTCTCAAGCAGGCGCTGGGCGGCGGCCAAGTCAAGCGTGGCGTAGCGCTGTTCGGCCATGGGAATAAGATCCGCCCGCTGGACCAGGAAGGTCTCTGAGTAAACGTCGGCGTAGATCAGGCGGAAGAAGGCCGGCCCGTCCCCGAGCTTGGCCGCCAGGCGCCATCGCTCCACCATGGCGGCACACAAGGGCTCGCTGTGGGAGACCGAGGTGACGATCACCAGGGAATGACAGCGCTCCGGATGGCGGACACCCATGACAAGGTTCAGTTCGCCGCCGTACGAGGTGCCGACCAGGTGGGCCTTGTCGATGGCCAGCGCATCCATCAGGGCCACCAGGTCCTCGGCATGGAGTTCCATGGAGTAATCCCCTTCGGGATGTTCGCTCTTCCCCTGCCCCCGCATGTCGTAGGCCAATACGCGGTGCCGCCTTGCAAGGTCCGGCAGCTGGAAGGCCCAGGAGGCAGTGTTCATGAACACGCCGTTGTTCAGGATGATCAGAGCGCCCGTTTCGGGTCCGTGGAACTCGTAGTACAGGTCGATGCCGTTGACGCTGAGTCGGGGCATGTCAGGTCCTCCGGACGGCCCTCGCGCGCAGCTTTCCCACGACCCCCGCGGGGAAGCGGTAGATGCTCAGGACGAACAGGATGCCCAGCCACAGGAGCCAGCGGTCGGGGTGGACCAGGTCCCTGAGCAGAGGAACTTTCCCAACGCCCTCGCTGGCGACCTTCATCAGGTCCTGCAGGTAGTTCTGGACGATGATGAACAGCGTGGCGCCGATCACCGATCCGTAGAGCGTCCCCATCCCTCCGATCACGACCATGAGCAGGATGTCGATCATGATCTCGAAGGAGAGCGAGGTATCCGGTCCGTTGTACCTCAGCCAAAGGGCCAGGAGGGCGCCCGCCAGGGTCGCGAAGCTGGCCGAGAGCATGTTGGAGAAGGTGCGGTACACCACCGTCCGGTAGCCGATGGCCTCGGCCCTGAACTCGTTCTCGCGGATGGCCTGCAGCACGCGCCCAAAGGGGGAGTTGACGATGCGCAACATGAGCAGGAAAAGCGCCACCGTGACAGCGATCAGCAGGTAGAAGGCGATCAGCCGCCCATCCAGGGATACACCCAGGAAGGGCTGTTCGCGCAGCGAGAAGGCCGGGGACAGCAGCTCGGGCACCTTGAAGGTCAGGCCGTCCTCACCGCCCGTCAGGTCTGAAAGCTGGGAGGCGAGGGTCTGGAAGGCCGTGGCGACCGCGAGGGTGATCATGGCGTAGAACAAGGCCTTCACCCGGAGGCTGAACAGCCCGATCACGAGTGAGAGGACCAGGGAGATTACCAGCGCCGCGGCCACGCCGGCGACCACGCCGGTCCAGGTGGGGCCGATGTGGGTGAGGGCGATGGCGACCCCATAGGCCCCGATGCCGAAGAACATGGTGTGGGCGAAGGAGACGATGCCGGTGTAGCCCAGCAGGAGATCGAAACTCGCCACCAGCACGATGAAGATGCAGATCTTGGCGGCCACATTGAGCGCCTTCGCCCCTGGAAAGGCGAAGGGCGTGAACAGGAGGCCCGCGAGGATGGCGACCAGGATCAACGCCAGCATGCGGCTGCGGGGCGGGTCACCGGAGAGCAGACGGTCGAAGATCATCGCTTCCCCACGGAATAGAGGCCCTGGGGCCGCCACAGCAGGATGATCACCATCAGGAGGATGTTGGAAAACAACGCCACTTTGGGGGCGAGGAAGCCGGCATAGTTGCTGACCAGACCCACCATCAGCGCGCCGATGAAGCAGCCGCCGACCGACCCCATGCCGCCGATGATGATGACGATGAACAGCAGGACATTGATCTGGCCGCCCATCTCGGGCGTGACGCTCTGCTGGTACAGACCCCACATGACCCCGCCGAGCCCCGCCAGAGCGGAGCCGGCCACGAATACGCCGACGAAGAGGCGGCCGATGCGATAGCCCAGGCTCTCCACCATCTCGCGGTCCTGGACCCCGGCCCGGATCAGCAGGCCCACCTTGGTGCGGCTCAGGACCCAGAACATGGCCAGGAAGATGCCCAGCCCCACCACGACCGCGATCAGGCGGTATTTCTCCACGGCAGCGTCGCCGAACAGCAGCGATCCACGGAAGGCGGCCGGAAGAGGCAGGGGGATGGCCTGGGCGCCCCAGACGACCTTGATCAGTTCCACACCGACGATCATGCCGCCCATGGTGATCATGATCTGCTTCAGCGGCTGGCCGTACACCGGGCGGATGATCAGGCGCTCGAAGGCCAGACCCACTGCGCCAGCCACCACCACGGCCGCGAGCATGGCCGGCAACAGGGCCAGCAGGTTGCGGAGCAGCGATTCGCTTTCGGTCCACCCGGTCATCCGGCCGAGCACGGAGGTCGCCAGGAAGGCTCCCAGCGTGATGAATACCCCATGGCCGAAATTGAGCACGTCCATCAGTCCGAACACCAGGGTCAGGCCCGAGGCGATGATGAAGATGATCATGCCCATCGCCAGGCCGGCGAACGTGAGGGTGACCCAGGTGGAGAAGGAGCCCGTGAGCGGAAGGGCTGCCAGCGCCAGCACCGGCAGCAGCAGTAGCGGCAGCCGGTCCGGCTTGACCGTCGGCAGGGCATCCATGGCCTGGCCTGCGGTGGCGGAAGACTTCATCGGCACTCCTTCACTTATTGATGGGCCGCCAGCGACAAACCCAGCAATTGCTGCTGCAGTCCCTCGTCCGCGGCCAGGGCCGCCATGCCCCCGGCATGCACGACCCGGCCGCCGTCCATCACGGCAACCTGGTCTCCGAGCTGGCGCGCGAAGTTGAAATTCTGTTCCACGAGCAGGATGGTGGTGTCCGATCGCTTGAGCTCCCGGAAGGCCTCGACCATGTTCTGGATGATCGCCGGCGCCAGTCCCTTGCTCGGCTCATCGACCAGGAGCAGCTTCCGCGGTTCGATGATGGCGCGGGCCACAGCGACCATCTGCTTCTGGCCTCCGGAGAGCAGTCCCGCGGGGTGCTGCCAGAACCGTTTCAGAGCGGGGAACAGCCCGAAGACCCAGTCCAGCCGCTTGGGGTCGATGTCCTTGAGGCGCCGGGCTCCCCGGGCCGCCAGGAGCATGTTTTCCGCCACGCTGAGATCGGCGAAGATCCCCATGTTCTCGGGTACGTACGACAGGCCGCGGTGGGCGATCTCCGGTGTGGCGCAGGCGGTGATGTCGGCGCCATCGAACTGGACGCGCCCGGAGGAGGCGTGCCAGAGGCCCATGATGGTGCGGAGGGTGGTCGTCTTGCCGGCCCCGTTCCGGCCCAGCAGGACGGTCAGCTCACCCTGCGCGACTTCGAGATCGACCCCGTGCAGGATGTGGTAGGCGCCGATGTGGGTGTGCACGCCGTCGAGTTTCAACAGAGGCGTGTTCATTTGGCCGCCTCGACGCCCAGGTAGGCTTCCTGCACGATGGGCGAGGCGATGACTGCGGCCGGCTCACCATCGGCCACCAGGGCGCCGTTGTGCAGCACGATGATCCGGTCCGCCAGTTCCCGCACGACGTCCATCTTGTGCTCTACCAGCAGAATGGTCTTGTCGCGGCGGGCCTTGAGGGCGTGGATGAGGCCGAGGATCACCGGCACCTCATCGACACTCATGCCGGCGGTCGGTTCGTCGAACATGAACACATCCGGTTCCAGGGCCATCAGGATGCCGACCTCGAGCTTGCGCTGATCGCCGTGGGGCAGCGCGGAGGCCGCGACGTCCCGCTTGGCTGTGAGCGCGACCGTCTCCAGGACCTCCTCGGCGCGTCCGATCAATTCGCGATGGTCGCTCCAGATGCTCCAGAGGTTGAGCCCGAGCCCCGCGCGGGATTGCACCGCCAGACGGACGTTCTCCAGCACCGTCAGGTTCGGGAAGAGATTCGTCAGCTGGAAGGCCCGGCCGATGCCCCGGTGGCTCCGCTGGGGCGCAGAGCAGGCATTGATGTCCTCGCCGTGCAGCAGGACTCGGCCTCCGGTCGCCTTGAGCTGGCCGGAGATCAGATTGAAATAGGTGGTTTTCCCGGCTCCGTTGGGACCGACGATGGCCGTCAGGGTGCCGGGGGCAAAGCCGCAGGACACCGCATCCACCGCCACATGGCCGCCGAATCGGATCGAGAGTTCTCGGGTTTCCAGTGCGAAGGTCATCATCACTCGTGATCTATCGGGCTCCGGTGGAGCCGGCAGGAACCGGCCGCGCGCTCGCTTTCGTGAACGCGCGGCCGGTTCAGGCACCCTTCAGCGCTTGTTGGTGATGGGAATGTGCATGTCCTCGGCCTTGATCTCGCGCACCAGCACGGGCACGGCCCAGGCCACCTTGGGATCCACCTTGATCTTGAAGTGGTACATGGACTGCATGGCCTGGTGATCCTCCTTGCGGAAGGTCATTTTGCCCTTCGGCGTGTCGAAGGATAGGCCTTCCATGGTGGCGATGAGCTTCTCCGTGCTGGCCTCCCCCTTGGTCTTCTTGAGGGCTTCCACAATGGCGAGGCCCGCGGACATGCCGCCGGCAGTGAAGAAGTCGGGCGGCGCATTGAACCGCTTGAAGTGTTCCTTCACCAGCCAATCGTTCACCTTGTTCTTGGGGATCTCGTAGTAATAGTAGGCGGCGCCCTCCAGGCCGGGGAAGGCCTTGTAGGCAGCCAGCGCAGGCAGGATGTTGCCGCCGGTGGCGACCTCGATGCCGTAGCGCTTGGGGTCCAGGTCGGCGATCTTGAAGGGATTCCCGACGCCCGCCCAGTTGATGAAGATGATCTTGCGGCCCTGGAGGCCCTTGAGCTTGTCGAAGAGCCGCTGGGCGCCCGCGGTGAAATCGGTGGTGTTGGCCGGCAGGTACTCCTCGTGCACCAGCTTGGCGTGCTTGAGGGCGCCCCGGAAGGCCTTCACGAAGTCCTTGCCGAAGGCGTAGTCCTGGGCCAGCGTGGCGATGTTGACGCCATCCTTGTCCAGGGCCACGGCGTTGGAGATGGCGTCCTGGGAAGAGTTGCGCCCGGTGCGGAAGATGTAGCGGTTCCACTTGTCGCCGGTGATGGAATCGGCCACGGCCGGTTCCACCAGCAGGATCTTCTTGTATTCCTCGGCCACGGGCAGCATGGCCAGGGCCGCGCCCGAGCTGGTGGGACCAACGGCGAGGGCGGCCTTGTCGTCGGCATAGGCCGAGGCCAGCTGGGACTTGGCGACGTCGGGCTTGCCCTGGGTGTCCTTCTCGACCACCACCAGCTTGTGGCCGTTGACCACCATGGTGCCGCCGGTCGCGTATTCCAGGCCCATCATCAGGCCGGTCTGGGTCTGCCTGGCATAGGCTTCCAGGGCGCCCGTCTTATCGTAGACATGGGCGATCTTGATGTCCTGGGCCGTGGCCACACCCGCCCCAAGGGCCAGGACGGCGAGGCCGGCCTTGAGCGCCGTGGCGAATCCGGGAAGGTTCTTGAATGTCATCTGCATGCTGCCTCCAAGGCTAGAACCAGTAATTGAGGTTGATGCCCACCTGGTGCCACTTCTCCCCGGCCACGGAGTTCGCTGTGCCGCCCAGCGAAGAACCCGCAAGGAAGGGGGTGTAGCGGGCGTTCTTGTCGTTGTCGATCTGGGTGAAGAAGACCCCGATGAAGGCCCGCTTGGTCATGGCGTAGTCATAGCCCAGGTTCAGCTGCCGAGCGCCCGTGTCAGAGCGGGAAGAAGTCTCCCCGGCTTTGGAGAAGGTGGCATACACAGCGTGATCCCCCCAGCCGTAGGAGACCGGGACCTCGAACACGGTCCGCTTGGCGGCCTCGGAAGCCACCGTGCTGGTCGGGGTGCTGTAGACGGCATTGTCGATGGAAGTGTGGTCGAAGACGACGCCCACTTTCAGGTTGAACGGGAACTTGTAGGAAAGACCGGCGCGGGCGGCCTGGAGATCCTGGGGCCCGGCGGCGGCGGCGGGGTTGTACAGACCACCGTTCACCTTCTTGTCCAGGAAGCTGGCGGAAGCCGACCAGGGGCCCTTGTTGTAGCGCGCGCCGGCGTAGACGGTGCCACCGGAGGTGTAGCTCTTGGCGTACCCGGGGGTTCCGGGCGCCACGTACTTCAGTTCGTCCCCATCGGGGTTCTTGCTGTAGGCGACGGAGAAATCGAGGCCGCTGTAATTGACCGAGTTGAAGCGGATCACGTTCCGGGAGCGGGTGTTGCCCAGGGTGAAGCTGCTGCCGGCGCCGACGCCCGTCTTGGACAGGGGCGTGACTTGATCCAGCATGTTGAAAGTGCCGAGGCCGTTGTCATCCCAGATCCGGTAGCTTTCGCCCGGAGCCTCGAGGGAAGGCGCCAGGTAGCCCACGGAAATGGTGTCGGTGTAGTACAGGGTCGACTTGCCGAATATCAGGGTTCCATAGGGCGAGGAGACGCCACCCCAGGTGTCGCCATCGGCCCAGCCGGTGATGTTGCCGCTGTAAAGGGTCGTTCCGGGGAACGCGGGATCGACCGGACGCACGTCGGCCTGGAAGCGGCTCTCGATGCGGAAGACCACGTTCCAGCCTTCCGTGATCTTGGAGGTGCTGGTGATGATGAGGCGCGACGTGTTGTCATCGACCCGGAACTCGCTGCCCATTCCCGGCCGCGCGGTGTTGGTCACCTCGCTCTGCTTGACGCCCACGGCCAGGAGGCCTGAGATCGAGATGTTGGTGGCGGCCCCGACCTGGAAACCCTGGCCCCAACCGGGCAAGGCAACGAGGGTCGAGGCGGCTGCGACGACTGCGAAACGTACGTTCATGGCCGGTCCTTTGTGTGTGTTGGATGGGGTCGTTGCCCACGATCCAAGTGGTTTGGGGGAAGAACAGTGAAAGGCGTTAAGCGGAATCGATCTGTATTTAAATATTTGATTTTATTTAATTTATTGTTTTATGTACGGGCCCGGCATAGAGCTCACTTGGCAATGCCCTTGGGGTAGCACAGGCCGCCGGTGATCTCGATGGTCGTGGCGTTCAACGCCTCGTTCTCGACGCAGAAGCCGATCAAGGAGGCGATTTCCTCTGGCTCCACCAGGCGGCCGAGGTGGACGTCCTCGAGGATCGCCTTCAAGGCATCCTGGTTCATCCCCGTCAGCATCGGCGTGGCGGTGTATCCAGGAGCGATCGCCACGCAGCGGATGCTGCGGATGCCGCGCATCAGGAACTCACCCACGATGATCTTCGGCATGAGGGCATCGGCGACCTTGGCCGAGGAGTAGTTGATCTGGCCCACCTGGCCGACCTTGTTCACAGAGGAGATCGGCACCAACAGGCCCTCCCAGCCGCCATTCACCATGGCTTCGGCGGCATCCCGCATGGTGAGGAACGTGCCGGTAAGGTTGGTATCGATCACGGCCTGCCATTTGTCGAGCCCCAGCTTCTTGGAGACCAGGCCCGTTTCCTTGTCGAGGCTCAGCATCGTGCCATCGCGGATGATGCCGGCGCAGGAGACGGCGATGTTGAGCTTCCCGAAGGCTTCCACGGTCCCCTTGATGTACCGGGCCGTGTCGGCTTCGCTGGTGACATTGGCCTGGATGCCGACGGCTTCGCCGCCCATGTCCTTGACGTCCTTGACGACCCGGTCGATGTTCTTCTGCACCATATCGACCACTGCCACTCGGGCGCCGTGCTTGGCCAAATACTTGACCACGGCTTCGCCGATGCCGTTCCCTCCGCCGGTGACAAGGGCCACGCTTCCTTTGATGTCCATAGTGTCTTCCCCTGAATTGAGTCGTTAATTGAATGCCGCTGGGAATCTGGCCGCCCGGGTCAGGATTCCTTGGGACACGAGACGCTGTCCTTGTTCCAGTAGATGAAGTTGGGATGGGTGACATCCGGACCGACGATCTTCAGGTCGCCGATCGTGTTCGGATGGCCGACATCGGGACCGACGGACCTGACCCCCACCGGGAAGATGGTCTTGATGAGCGCGAGCGCCCGGGATTCGGCCTCGTGGTCCGGCAGGCCGGCGAAGAGCCCGGTACCCGCGATCACACGGGTGCCGTTGGATGAACGGTAGGTGATGTCCCAGCGATCGCCGCTCTTCTCGACCGAGAACTGCATGTCGTTGTATGCAATGTTTTTCATGGCCACCCTTTCGACCGAGAGTCCGGGCTACAGCTTTTTCAGGACCGTGACGCAGTTGGTGACAGCGGAGCCACCGACGTTGAAGGCCACGCCGATGTCGGCCTTCCTGGCCTTCACGCCGATGGGTTCCCCGATCAGCTGCTTGTAGATCAGGGCGTGCATGGACGCGCCAGTCGCTCCCACGGGGTGCCCCTTGGACTTCAAGCCGCCGGAGAGGTTGATGGCGACCCTGTCATCGCGCGTGAACCGGCCCTCCAGGTAGTCGTAGCCACCGCGGCCATCGAGGGAGAGCCCGAGCGCCTCGGTCGACATGATCTGGTTGATGGTGAAGCAATCGTGCACCTCGGCGAGGTCGATATCGGCAGCCTTGATGCCTGCTTCCGCGTAGGCCTTGGCGGCCGCGTTCTTGCCTGCCATCAGCTCGTGCATGTTGGGCCGCACGTTCTCGGGCAGGCGTTCGACCGAGTGGCCAATGCCGGCGATCTCCACCGCGCGGGCCTTGTTGCCGACATTCGCAGTCTGTGTGATGACCAGGGCGGCGGCGCCATCCGTCACCAGTGAGCAGTCGTGGAGGCGCAGGGGGGCAGCGATCATCATGTTCTTGCACTTGCCCTTCGCGTCCACCTCATTGAGCTTCATGATCTCTTCGACGGAAGAGGGACCGTTCTTCATGTGGGCCAGGGGGTTCTCCGCGCCGTTCTTGTAGCAGAGAGCGCCGGCCGTCCAGAGCATCCGCTCGAATTCCGCGTCGGGAATCTGGTAGTGCGCCTGGTAGCCCTTGGCATAAGCGGCGAACAGCATGGGGAACGACATGCCGCGCGACCCCTCGCTCGGCCAGTGGGAGCAGCACGCGAGCACATGGGTCATCTGCGGGGTCGGCAGGAGGTTCATCTTCTCCACACCGATGACCAGGACGTTCCTGGCGCGGCCCGCCTCGACGGCGTAAACGGCATCATAGAGCGCCACAGAACTCGAGGCACAGGCACACTCGCAGCGGGTCATGGGCTTGAAACGCAGGGCCGGATCGATCTCGGCGGCGAGCGGAGCGACATGGTCCTGGTTGATGAAGGTCCCAGGCGAACAGGACCCCACGTAGATGGCGTCGATGTCCTTCGCTTCCAGGCCGGCATCGGCAATGGCCCCGCGGCCCGCCTCCACCAGCAGATCGTAGTAGGTCCTGGTGTCGGTGATCAGGCCGGTCGCCTTGTCCTTCTTGATGAAGGCGCCGAATTCCGTGTTGTACGCACCAATGATGCTGGCTTTGCTCATGACAGGTTTCCTTTCATGGAATGGGCAGTCCGCCTTGCCTCCAATGCGGTGGGATTGGTCCGCAGGTCCTCGGCCGCCCTGGCCGGTTGGGACGTAGCCGTTGGCCATTTCATATTCATAAGAAGTGAATCATCTCTCATCTGAAATACGCCCCTTCGTCGAACACCACAAGGGAGAATTTTGGACATTTTCACTTTCCGGGAGTGGCTTCATTCATGCTCACGCACGCGAACTATGGTTATTTTTAGATCAACAAATCAACCCTAAAGTCTTGTTTTACAGATTTTAATATTAATGAAATCTGAAGGACTGATGGCGTCACACGCAATATGAACAACGAATCGACTCTCATTTTTCGTCAACCCACCCTGGAGGAGCCTGTTGGGAGCCATCCAGGGCCCCAAAATGCTGGCGAAGAGGTCGGCATGGGTGGACAAAGCGGGGTGGGGCGCTCCCTACGGACCCGCTGAGGGCCGGCCCGAGCTTCGGAACCGGCCCCTTGGATCACGGTCTGCTAGCCGATCTCCGCTTTGTGGGTCTCAGTGGCGAAGGCCACCGAAATGACGGTGATCGTGACCAGCCCGATCATGTAGTAGGCGATGAAGGTCGGACCCTTGCCGGCATCGACACCCTTGGCAAGAAGGTAGGTGGCCACCAGCGGCGAGAGGCCACCCGCGAAGATCGAGGCCAGCTGGTAGCCGAGGGAGGCGCCGCTGTAGCGGACCCGGGCCGAGAACATCTCGGACAGGAAGCTGGCCTGCGGGCCATACATCGCCGCGTGGCCGAAGCAGACGGGAATGACGATGGCCATGGAGATGATCCAGGGCACCTTGGTGCCCAGCATCCAGAAGAAGGGGAAGGCCAGGAGGCCGCAGGCGATGGCACCGTACATGTAGACCGGGCGGCGGCCGAGCTTGTCCGAAAGGGCGCCCCATCCGGCGCAGAAGAAGATGCCGAAGAAGGCGGCCCAGAGCAGGCCGTTGAGGCCGATCACGCGGGGAACCTTGAGGTAGGTGGAGATGTAGGTCAGCGAGAAAACCGTGAAGACGTAGAACAGGCCGTTCTCGGCGAAGCGCGCGCCCATGGCGATCAGGATGTTCTTCGGGTGCTTGGCGATGGCCTCGACGATGGGCATCTTGGCTTCCTGCTTCTGCTCCTTCAGCTTCTCGAAGATGGGCGACTCGGCGATAGTCATCCGGATCCAGACGCCCACGATCACCAGGAGGAAGCTGGCCAGGAAGGGCACGCGCCAGCCCCAGGAGAGGAACTGGGCATCGGGCATCTTGGAGACGGCCCGGAAGACCAGCGTGGAGAGCAGCAGGCCGATGAAGGCGCCGAGCTGCGGCCAGGAACCGTAGAAGCCGCGCCGGTTGGCCGGTGCATGCTCCACCGCCATCAGCACCGCGCCGCCCCACTCGCCGCCCAGGCCGAAGCCCTGGGCCAGGCGCATGGTCACCAGGAGGATGGGCGCCCAGATGCCGATGGCGGTGTAGGTGGGCAGCATGCCGATGATGGCCGTGGCGATGCCCATGATCATCAGGGTCAGGTAGAGCATCTTCTTGCGGCCGATCTTGTCGCCGTAGTGGCCGAAGACGATGCCGCCCACCGGGCGGGCGATGAAGCCCACCGCGAAGGTGGCGAAGGCGAGGATGGTGCCGACGAGTGGATCGAAGTTGGGGAAGAAGAGCTTGTTGAAGACCAGCGCGGCGGCGGTGCCGTACAGGAAGTAGTCGTACCACTCGATGGAGGTGCCGATCAGGCTGGCAAAGGCCACCTTCACGATCTGTCGGTGCTCGTCGGTGGGAGCGGCGGGTTTGTCGCCCGGGTAGGGGATGGCGGCGGTTTCGGCTTGGGTCATGGTGGTCTCCTAGGGTGGGGTCGAGCGTTGAATGAACGGATATCCGGCCAGCCTGGATGGGGTCTGGCCGGGCGTTTGGGTCCTGTCAGGGCGCCGGTTCGAGCTGGTCCGCATGCGGAGCCCGGGGCAGCATGTCCAGGAGCCCCATGGGTTCCTCGCGGAAGATGCATTCCGGCATGAGGCGCAGGTCGGCGGCGATCGCAGGTGTGAAGTCCATGTGGGCGAGAACGTCCCGATCCAGGTCGATGCCTGGTGCGACCTCGATGAGCTCCAGCCCCTTCTCCATCAGGCGGAAGACGCAGCGCTCCGTGATGTAGAGCACGCGCTGGCCCTGGCGGTAGGCCACTTCGCCACTGAAGGTGCGGTGCTCCACTTCGCGGACGAACTTGCGGGAGCTGCCTTCCCGGATGATCGCCAGGCGGCCATCCTTCACGGCGATCTCCAGACCCCCAGCGGTGAAGGTGCCCACGAACACCACGGTCTTGGCGGACTGTGAGATGTTGATGAAACCGCCGGCGCCGGCCAGGCGGGTGCCGAATTTGCTGACGTTCAGGTTGCCCTGGCGGTCTGCCTGGGCGAGTCCCAGAAAGGCCAGATCAAGGCCGCCGCCATCATAGAAATCGAACTGGGAGGGCTGGTCGATCACGGCGGTGGCGTTCGAGCCCGCGCCGAAGCTCAGTCCCCCGGCCGGAACCCCGCCGATCACACCGGGCTCGGTCGAAAGGGTCATGAGATCGGAGGTGCCTTCCTCCACGGCCACCGAGGCGATGCCTTCCGGCATGCCGATGCCGAGGTTCACCATGCTGCCCGGCCTCAGCTCCATGGCCGCCCGGCGGGCGATGAGCTTCCGCTCGCTCAGGTCCATGGCCTCCATGGAGGACATGGGGATGCGGATCTCGCCACTGTAGGCGGGGTTGTACTGCTCACCGAAGGTCTGCATGTGGTACTCGGGGCTTTCCGCCACCACCACGCAGTCCACCAGGACACCCGGAACCTTGACCTGGCGCGGGTGGAGGGTGCCCCGCTCCGCGATCCGCTCCACCTGGACGATGACCTTGCCGCCGCTGTTGTGCACGGCCATGGCGATGGCCAGGGCTTCCAGCGTCAGCGCCTCCCGCTCCATGGTGATGTTGCCGTCAGGGTCGGCCGTGGTGCCCCGGATGATGCCAATCTGGATGGGAAAGGCCCTATAGAAGAGATAGTCCTTACCGTGGATGGTCATGTGTTCGACCAAGTCCTCGGTGGTGCGCTGGTTGATCTTCCCGCCCCCGAACAGGGGATCCACGAAGGTGCCCAGCCCGATCCGGGAGAGGGTGCCAGGCTTCCCGGCGGCGATGTCCCGGAACAGATGCGTGATGATGCCCTGAGGCAGGTTGTAGCCCTCGATCTTCTCGTCGAAGGCCAGGGCCTGGAGCTTGGGGGCGAGACCCCAGTGTCCGCCGATCACGCGGCTGATCAGACCTTCGTGGCCCAGGTGGTTCAGCCCGCGGGATTTGCCATCGCCCTGCCCCGCGGCATAGACCAGGGTCAGATTCCTCGGCGCAGCGGTCTTGATGAACCGGTTTTCCAAAGCGATGGCGACGTTCTCGGCAAAACCGATTCCGACGAAACCCCCGGTGGCCACCACATCCCCATCCTGGATGCAGGCGACCGCCTCGGAGGCACTGGTGACCTTGCTCCGGCGAAACGGAACGGCCGGGGTCAGGGCACAGGAACTCGAGGCAACTGCCATGGCATCTCCATCCAAAGGGGCTTTTCGAACCTTCTTTGCAACAGAGATGCCAGCTTCCAATTAATTCATATGTCAAAATATAATCAATAAATACAAAATGGACCTTCGGAGGAGGTGTCTCCAAATCGAGACTCGGCTTCCGAGCAGTACATTTGGGATGTCGATATCTGGATGCAACTTGTGCATCAGATGAGAGCCGTTTTCGAGTCGTCCACGATCGAGGATTCGTCTCCATTTGGAGACGATCGATGCAGAGCATGCATCCGCTTGTAGAACGTGGCCCGGCCAATGCCGAGCCGGCGGGCCGCCTCCACGACCTTGCCGTTGGCCGCGCTCAGGGCCGACTTGAGAATCTGCCGTTCCGCCTCGGCCATGGCCACCGAGTAGGTCGAGCTCACGGGAAAGGCGGGCACCCCGGGAGAGGCCCCTTGGGCGGCCTTTGCCAATCCTTGGAAATTCGAGGGTTCCAAACGGGTCTCATCGGTATTCATCACCGCCCGCTCAAGGACATTCCGGAGTTCCCGTACATTTCCGGGCCAGGCGTGACGCTCCAGGCAATGGATCACCTCGGGGCTCAGTTCCCGCACACAGGTCCCGTTCTCGAGGGCAGTCTTCTCCAGCAGGTGCTCGCACAACAGTTCCAGGTCACCCAGCCGGTCCCGGAGGGGAGGCAACGAGATGTTCAGCACATTCAAGCGGTAGAACAGATCCTTGCGGAAGCGCCCTTCCTCCACCATGGCTTCAAGATCCCTGCTGGTGGCCGCCAGGATGCGCACGTCCAACGGGATGACCCGGTTGGAGCCCAGAGGCTCACATTCCTGCTCCTGCAGGACTCGGAGCAGCTTCGACTGCAGCGGCAGCGGCATCTCGCCGATCTCGTCCAGGAAAAGCGTGCCGCCGTGAGCCATCTCGAACTTCCCCGGGCGGGCCTTGCGATCCGCGCCCGTGTAGGCACCCGGGGCCACGCCGAAGAACTCAGCCTCCATCAGGGTTTCGGGAATGGCCGCCACGTTGACCGAGACAAAGGGCTTGCCGGCCCTGGCCCCTCCCGCATGGATGGCCTGGGCCAGAAGCTCCTTGCCGGTCCCGGTCTCGCCATGCAGAAGCACCGGGGCCTGCAGGGCGGCGGCGCGGCGGGCCAGCCGCTTCACCTCCATGGTGGCGGGACTGTCCCCGATGAACGAGGAGAAGGTGTACTTGGTCCTCCGGGCTTCGGCGAGTTTCTTGTTGGCCCGGGCCAGTTCCGTCTGGAGTTTGGAAAACCGCTCGAACAGGGGTTTCAGGGATTCGTAGTGGCTGAAGAGCGCGAACCCCACTGCGCCAACCACCTCACCATCCTCGTCCCGGACGGGCATCCGCATGACCACAAAGGTCTGGTCTGCGGCCTCGAGCAGATCGATGAGGATGGGATTGCCGGTGTCCACCACCTGCCGCATGAGGCTGTTGGGAATGATGGCCTCGATTTCCTGCCCGATGGCCTTCACTGGATCGATGTGCAGCCGGGCCGCATACCGGTCATTGATCCAGACCACTTTCGCCCCGCGGTCCACGATCACCGTGCCTTCGCACAAGCCTTCGAAGCAGTCGAACATCGACTGCATGGCCTTCTGCTGGAGGAGGGAACGATCCTGCAGAGAGATGAGGAGCCTGGTCACGGGGTTACCTGAAAATCGGGAGAGGAGTCATCTTAGCGCGTACTCATGTTCTGGCTATGTAATGCCGATTTATAACCAGGCGTTTGATCTTCTCCCGTCGAAACAGGCCAGGCATTCCATGCAATCGAGCCCTGACTCGGATTCTTGGCGATGCCTCACGCACCATCGATGGGCTGGCTCGGGTGGTTCCCTGATGGAGGCCGGTATCACTTCTGGGACTTGGCCTCCGGCTGGGCGTGCTTCACGTAGGTGTCGAACCAGCGCAGCAGCTCGTAGATCAATTGTTCATTGGACTCGCGCGCTGAATACCAGTGCGGCTCGAAGGGCAGCATGACGAGCCGGGTGGTCCCGCCGTTGCCCCGGATGGCTTCATAGAGTTTCGCGGCCTGGAGCGGGGTCGTCCCGGGATTGGCGTCATCCGCCCCATGCATGATGAGGAGGGGGGTCTTCAGCTTGTCGGCGAAGAAGAAGGTGGACACCTGGCGGTAGACCTCCGGCGCCTCCCAGACCGAGCGCCGCTCATTCTGGAAGCCGAACGGGGTGAGGGTCTTGTTGTAGGAGCCGCTGGTCGCGACGCCCGCCTTGAACAGAGGAGAATGGGCGACCAGGTTGGCCGTCATCAGCGCGCCGTGGCTGTGGCCCGTCACGCCGATGCGATCCGGATCGGCCACGCCGAGCTCGACCGCCTTGTCCACCGCGGCCTTGGCATCCGCGACCAGCTGATCGAGGTAGGTGTCGTAGGCCTTGGTGGGATCTCCCACGATCGGGAAGGAGGCGTTATCGATGATCGCGTAGCCGGCGAGGAGGAGGAGGCGGTAGTTCCTCAGCCGGGTAAAGGTGTACTGAGAGCCCGATATCTGGCCCGCCTTGGAGGGGTCCGCGTAGTCGAGCGGGTAGGCGTACAGAATGGAGGGAATCCGGGTTCCCTCCTTGTAGCCCGGAGGGGTGTAGAGGGTGAAGGACAGGTCGACCCCATCCGCCCGCTTGTAGGTCACCAGGCGCTTCTTGATCTGCCGGACTTCGGGCGTGGCATCCGGGATGTGCGTCAGGGCCTTGCGCTGCGAGGCAAAGGCCGCCTCCCCGGCCTGCGCCTTGAGGCCCTTGCCCAGGCCGCGGATGTAGGCATTGGGAGGGTCCAGGTGCGACTGGTGCCAGGTCAGGAACTGCCTGGAGTCCGGGCCGGTGAACCCCACGAACATCTCGAATTCAGTCTTTCCGCTGCGGAAAAGGCGCTCTGTCTTCAGGGTGCGAAGGTCCAGCCGATCCAGGAAGGGTCGGTCCCCTTCAGGCGACGCGCCCTGGCCCGAAAGGAAGATGAACTCGCCCTCCTGCCTCAACACAGCTGAGCCATTCGGCAGCAGGCGCCAGACAGGATTGCCCGGATCGCCGTACTGCTCTTCCGTGGACATGTCCCAAAGCTTCCGCGGGGCCTGCTTCGGATCATCCGGGTTGACGATGAAGGTCCGGGTCCAGTGCTTGTTGTGGTCGTACTCGTGGAGGAGCGCAAGCCCGGGCCGTTCCCCCCACATCAGGCCGGAAAACCGCTGCTCCGTGCGGAACAGCTCCACCGCCGCCGATTCGAACGGTGCCCTCAGCATCATCACCTTGTCGCGGTGAGGGACCTTGGTCTTCCAGTCGCCGCCATCCAGAGCCTCGGCCCAGATGAGCGTGGCGGGCTCGGTGGGACGCCAGGCGAACTGACGGGGACCGAGGGGCTCCCCGTGGATGGGAACACGGTCTGCCAGGGGGAGCGAAGCCAACGTGCGTTTCGTGATGGAGGATCGGGAAGCCACGTCCCAGACGGCTACCTCCCGGGGAAATCGCTCGAAGGTCGTGACATAGGAATAGGGTTTGCGGAGTGTGGAAACCACGAGGTGGCGCCCGTCGGGGGCAGAGCGCACCTGGAGGTAGCGGTCCTGCTCGCCCAACGGGGCCACCGCACCCGTGGCCGCATCCACCAGGGCCAGCTGGGACGTGCTGTAGTAGTCGAACACATCCTCATCGTGAGGGTTGCCGAGCGTGTCCCGGGTCTCGTAGGTGCTGCTCTGCCCCTTGCCACCCATAGACTCCTGAATGCTGGGGCCTGGAGGCACGTCAGGGGTGGCTGGAGGTGGCCCCAGCTTGTCAGGCACCGTCTTGACCAGGAGGGTCTTCTGGTCTGGCATCCACTGGATTTCCCCTCCCAGCATCTGGTTCAGCCAGACACCGGGGATCTGCCAGACGGCGCCGGTTTCGGCATTTCCGATCCAGAGTTCCACGGAGGTCTCGGTCATCCGTGGGAAGGCGAACCGCAGGCCATTTGCGCTCCAAACCGGGACTTGAGCGATGCCGCCCTCGGGAAGCTTGACTGGGATCGAGGCTCCATCAGAGACCCGGACCAGCTCATAGCTGCGAGCCGCGGGAGCGATCCCGTACCCGCCGGGCGTATCGTGCCGGCTATGGTTCTTCGGCTCGATCCGGACACCGGCCAGCCGCAGGTAGGGGGTGGCGACCCGGCTGATGGAGGGGTAGTCCTCCCAGGCGACCAGCAACAGGCGGTCGCGTGAAGGACTGACCATCGGGGATGGCGGCGAGGGTGCCCGCATCACATCCAGGATGGCCTTGGGTGGCTGGCTGTAGCCGGTGGGAACTTTCGTCTGCGCCCAGGCAATCCCGGGAATCAGGACAGCGGTCAGGGAGGCGCGCGCGAGAAGGGACAGGGCTGTCTTGGTCTGCAAGGGCACTCCTCCCGAAGAGATGAACCACATCCAACACACATCCATGGGCTGAGACCCGTATTCAATCATCCATTGGGCGGACAGCGGTAGACCACCGCATTGATGCTCATGCCCGCACCGACGGAGGCGAACACCACGTGATCGCCGCTGCGCAGGGTGTGGCCTTCCAGCTGGCCTCTCACCACCAGGTCGAGGAGGGTGGGCACAGTGGCCACAGAGCTGTTGCCCAGCCAGGAGACGGTCATGGGCATGATCCCCTTCGGCAGCTCCGCGATGCCGTAGAGCCGGAAGAGGCGCTTGAGGATGGCCTCGTCCATCTTCCCGTTGGCCTGGTGGATCAGCACCTTGTCCACCTGCTCCAGGGAGAGGCCCGCCCGCTCCAGGCTCAGGCGCACCAGGCCCGGCACGGTGGCGATGGCGTATTCGTAGAGCTTCCGCCCCTGCATCTTGATATAGAGCTGGCCGTCGCCGCGGTCCAGGTCGAAGGAGCGGCCCATCCGCAGCAGCCCGGCATGATCGAGGGTGTCGGATCGCACCGCGTGCGAGAGGATGCCCACGGGCTCGTCGTGGACCTGGGCCTCCAGCACCACGGCCCCCGCACCGTCCGCATAGATCAGGCTGTCCCGGTCGCAGGGATCGGATACGCGGGAGAGGGTCTCGGCACCGATCACCAGGGCCCGCTTCGCGTCCCCCGAGCGCAGGAAGTAGTCGGCCTGGATCACGGCCTGGAGCCAGCCGGGGCAGCCGAATGGAAGGTCGTAGGCGACGCAGAAGGGGTTCGCGATGCGCAGCCTCGCCTTGACCCGCGCGGCCAGCGTCGGAACCAGATCGGATTGCCGGCTGCCTGCCGTCACATCGCCGAAGTTGTGGGCCACGATGACGTAATCCAGGGTCTCCGGGTCGATGGCCGCCGAAGCCAGGGCTTTCTCCGCAGCTTCGAGGGCCAGATCCGAGGCGACCCGATCCTCCGGCACGTAGCGCCGCTCGGCGATCTCGGTGATCTCCTGGAACTTCGCCACCATCCGCGCCGTCTCGCCGGCGGGATAGGGCCGCCCCTCGTCCTCGAAGAAGGCATGCTCCAGAAACGCGCTGTTCGGAACATGTCGCTGGGGAATGCAGCTGCCCGTGCCCGTGATGACGCTTCGTAGCTGGGCCATCCGTTCCCCCTGCGGCACGCACGCTCCATGTGCCGGATGAAACGAGTCTACTTCCGTACACTTCCGAGCCTCTTCCGGAACGGCTGCTTCCTCCGCTCGGAGGAGGCCGCGAAGGCCGCCCTCCCGCAGAGACAGGAACTCTCAGCGACACATCAATACAATTAATGAGGGAAGTCGATCCAACTTATCGCCTGCGCCTGATCGGGGGTAGATCAGGCACAGGGGCCGATCCGAAGGCGCTGGGACCCACCAGGTCCCAGGTGATTCATTTTCCCAGATACCGCTTCACGTCCTTGACCATGGGGCCGACGGCCATGACGGCTTCAGCGATCTTCATCCGGGAGACGCTGAAGTAGATGGCCCAGTCGCGCAGTTCGTAGGGCTCGTGGACGTTGATCCATTCCTGGTCCTCAGAGTGGCGGGCCTCCAGGTTTTCGTGCATAAGACCTCCTCGGAGTGCGTGCGGAACGTCCGTACGGGTCCCAGTACGAACCTTCCATGGAGCGGAAGCCTAGCAGTGGCCCCCCGCGCGCGCGGGATCTCCGGCCGAACGGTCGTTTTCCCCGTCCGAACGGGGCTGGGCCGGCTCGACAGGCGGATGTCCCGGCCCGCGCGCGAGGTGAGAGTCATAGAGGCGGGCCAGGAACTCCATCAAGACCCATTCGTTCTCCCGGTGGTTGGTGCGCAGCAGGCGGTTGACGTGCATGTGCGCCAGGCTTCCGGCGATGCGCTGCAGCTCCTCCTGCAGCAGGCCCTGGCCGGCGGCTTCCCGCAGCCGGGACAGGCTGCTGAGACCGGGGGGGCACGGCGCGCCGGACGAGGAACCGGGGGGCAGGGGAAATCCCGCCGCCAGTTCATTCCGCCATTTCCTGAACGTCGCCCCCATCTGCGCGCTCAGCGCCCCGGTATCTCCGAATTCCTTCCGGAAGCTGTCCCGCGTGGCCTGGGCCAACGCTTTCCGCGCCTGGACACCCAGACCCATGGCCGCCCAGATCGCATCCACATCGCGGAGACCCATCTGCCAGCGCTCCTCCTGCGTCAGGCCGTCCACCAAGCGCATCAGGGCCTGGTGGCTGTCCGCAAAGAACCACGCTTCAGCCAGGGCGAAGCCGGCAGGTCCGCCGTAGCGCTCGAATTCCGGTTCGAAGGTGTCCACCTGCCATTTCCAGAGCAGCCCTCCGGCCAGGTGGGGCTCCAGGTGCTGGTGGAGGCGTGGCAGCAGCTCCGCGAGGAGGAGATCGGGCTGGCCATGGAAGCGGAGGCGGAGGTGGGGGGCCGGATCGCGATACCGGATGAAGTGCCAGCGGTCCCAGAACCCTTGCGCCTGCGTCGTGCGGATCAGGGGTTCCAGTTCCACCAGGAGCCGATCCGCGCTGGCGGGCCCGCAGTAGAGCTTGAGGTAGAGCCACTCCGAACCCGGGGGATAAGCCCGGACCAGGGGCCTATCGGCCAGCGCGGGAAGGGAGCGCGCCCTGGGCTGAAGGGGTGCGGTCCCCTCGAAGGGGATGACCAGCTCGTGGGCGAACGGCCCTTCCGGCGCGGTGACCAGGGCCTGATCGGGAGCGGGGAAACATTCCGTGAGGGTGAAGGCGGAGCGCTGGGCCACGAGGTGGTGCAGCGTCTCCACCCAGAGCACCTGGTCGAGGTCCACCAGCAGACTGTTGTCGGCATCGGTGAGGGTGACGTACCGGGGCAGGCGCCGCCGCTCCCGCAGGGCCTGGAAGGCGCCCCAGGCCCCGTCGCCGGAGCCCGCCAGGGACTCTTTCAGCTCCTTGGCTTCTATCCGCCAGCGCGCCTTGCTGAGGACGTGGCGTCCGCGCACAACCCGCGGCAGGAAGGGCTGCCCGGCCAGGGCCCCCCAGGACCATCCACCGGGGCGGCCGTCCTGGTCCTGGAGGTGCGCCAGGAACCGGTAGACCACGGGACCCCGGGTGAAGTTGTGGGCTGAGGACAGGCGGGGGACGACCTCCCGCCCCAGCCGCGCGGAGGCCAGCAGCACGCGGTCCCCCCGCACGGTCAGGCGGAGGTCCGAGGGGTGGAGCGTCTGGTCCTCCGGCACGCCCGGCGTGGCGAGGAAGGGGATTTCGTAGTCCCGCAGGGAGGGCCGGGCCAGGACATTGCCCATCCTGCCTTCGGGCACATGGACCACTTCGGCGAACAGGACGTCCGGACGCAGCGCCTCCTCGTTCCGGAGATGCCTTCGGAGGGCGTCCTCCAGGTCCGGATCCCCGGAGGCGAACCGCCCCAGCCACCGCGCGGCCGTGGGGCCCGAATGGTGCTCCATCCAGAACTGGAATTCGCCCCGGTCCAGGGCGGCGGGACTGGCGGCCACCAGGCTGGCCAGGGCGGCGAAGGAGGCCGGAAAGGGCTGGGGCTCCGGGTTGGCGAGGGCCGCCACATCGGCTTCCGTCAGGTCCCAGACCAGCGTTCCCTGCCACCTGGGCAGCTGGGCAAGGAGAAACCGGTCCCGGTGGGCCAGCGGCTGGGGAGGCGCCGATGGCTGGAAGGGCAGGTCCTCCAGCAGAGAACCCTCCAGCGGTGGCGCCCCGTCGAAGCCGATGCCGCTTTCCTCGTCCAGGACCTCGAGCAGCGGCACCCACCGGGTTCCGTAGCGCGCCTCGAAGGCCCCCCGGAACCGGTCCAGGGGACCTTCCGTCCGGGGCGCGGTCAACTGGCGGAGCGTCTCGGCCCCTTCCTCCAGGGCCCGGCGCACTCGGGGCGACAGGGTCAGATCCGGGGCGGGACGGTGGAGGTCCACCTGGAGGACATCGCGGATTCCGGGTGGCACCTCCAGCCCAGCCAGCGCGGGCATCTGGCTGGGATAGCCCTCGGGGTGGGACCCGGGGGGCATCGCCTGCAGGGCTTCCAGGTCCGCCATCAGCGCGGCCAGGGGCTCGGCGCGGGATGCCGTGGCCGGATGGGCCCGGAGGCAGGCCACCACCTGGCCGAGCGGGTCGGTGCTGGTCAGCGACGGGTGGAGATCGCCGCAAAGCACCTGGGCCTCGATGACCCTGTCGAGAAAAGCCCGGGCTTCGGCCGGACCCACCTGCAGGTGGCCGGCGAGGCTCTGGGTCAGGTCCTCCAGGAGAGCCCCCGCTTGCGCCTCCTTGAGCACGAAGGCGAGGTGGGGCGTGGCTTCCACCGCCTCCAGATGGTATGTCCGGCCGCCTTCGGCCTGCTCCCGGTGTTCGAGGTAGCGGTACCACCCACCCAGGGCATGGAGGCTCGAATTGGGGCGATACCTGACCCTCGACCGGACCTCGGGGTCCCGCTCCAGGCGGTCGACGAGTGCCTCCAGGACGCCCCAATCCAGCCGCGCGGCCTTGCGGCACGCCAGCCACGGGGCCAGGTCGAGGCAGCTCGAAGCCCCCCAGGTTCCCTTGGACACGCCGGCAAACAGACCGAAGGGCGTGGCGCGGTGGCTCATGCGGCTGAGGTATCTCAGCAGAGCCCGCTCCATGTTGCGGGCCGCCGCGCCCTCCAGAGTGCCTTCCAGCCAGGCCCCCAGCCGTGCGGCAAGATCGGGAGAAGCTAGCGCCACGGCCTCCCGTACGGCCGCGCGGCTGATGAGTTCCCGAAGGATCTGGCGCAAGGCCTCCCGGTCCCTTTCCAGGCGGATTCCGGAGGGTTCCACCGCTTCGGCCTCCCGCTCCGATAGGCCCCGGGGAGTGAGCGAGTCTAGCGGCAGGCTCGGGCTACGAAGCACAAAGAAGTCAGCGGTTTGGCAGGTGGGCTGCGGAGGCATGGACAGGCTGCTTTCTCAAGGGGGTGATTCAGGAAAACACTTCCCGATCGAGTGGAACATCGAAATCCCGAATGGTGGCACTTGGGGGTCCCAACGGTTGGAGATGTGTTTACATACCGTTGATGGAAAGGCATTGGCTGGCGTCCAGGTTGGGCTCACAAACAAGGTCGCGCCCCATGGCGTTACCTGGGAGTCCCCATGAACACCACCCTTTCCTTCCGCAAGGAATCCATTCAGCGCTCGAGCAATGCCAGCGAAGCCGCGAGCCGTCCCGTTGGCTTCACCGAGGCCCAAGGTTCAAAGCATGCCCGTGACCAGAGGCCGATTTCCCTCACGACATTACTCACGCTCTGATGCCGACTGGCCAAGGTTCGCCGACTCTGAAACAGATATGGCCCGAGACTCGGCGAACCCTTGGATTTCATGGTTCCCGCTGGCTAGGAATTGGCGGTCCATTGGGGTCTGTTACGTCCTTTGGCTCCTGCTCATCCTATACGAACAGTGGTCTAGCCACCGCCTCGGGTCAGGCTGGATTTGGGTCAGTGCCTTTTCCTCCCCTCTTACCCACCTTGGCGCTTTCGGCTTCCTGGCCCCTCTACCCTGGATCCTGTCACAGCGATTCTCCCCACCTTGGGGATTCGTTCTGGGACTCGTCCTTTCGGTATTCGTCTGTGAATTGATCTCAGCGTGTCTTCCACTTATCGACGTCTGGATACTCGCACATGAAAGTTCTAATTTCAGCTTGGGCAAAACCATCCGCATCTACACCTCGCTGGTGGGCCCAGCCATGATGGTCGTGGGAGGACTTGTCGCGGCAAGGGCCCGCTCGGAGGAGCTTCGGGAGGCCTCCGTCGCCGAAGCCCAGATCGCCAAGAACCGGCTGCTCCAAAGCCAGATCCACCCCCATGTGCTGTTCAATGCGCTGAATGGCCTGGCGGAACTCGTCCACAAGGATGCCAAGGCCGCCGAGACGGCCATCCGGCACCTCTCCGACCTGCTCCGGCGCATCCTCGTAGCGTCTGAGCACGTG
>DASXUH010000075.1:0-38018 GCA_036504935.1 Geothrix sp.
TCGAGGGCCAGGAAGCAGTGGCAGCGGTTGTTCTGGGTGGCCGGATTCGGGGTGCAGGAGCCCAGGGACACCCAGCGGTCCGAGACGAAGCCCGTCTCCTCGCGCAGCTCCCGCCGGGCGGCCGCCTCCGGTGCCTCCTCCGGATCGCAGCCCCCGCCGGGGATCTCCAGGGTGGACGCGTCGATGCCGTGCCGGAACTGCTCCACCACCAGCAGGTCGCCCGCCCGCGTGAAGGCCACCACGTTCACCCAATCCGGCCCCTGCAGGCGGTAGAAGGCATGCTGGCGGCCCGTGTGGGGGCTGCGCCGCTGGGCCACGATCTGCCGGAAGAGCCGGGAATCCTGCCGCACGCTCTCGGATTCCTGGGTCCAGGCGGTGTTCGGGTCGAAGCCTTCCGGGTGGCGGTGCAGGAGCCGCATCAGTATCTCGGAATGGAGGAATCCAGGCGGCTGTAGGCATCAATGCCGCCAGCCAGATGGGCCAGATCCGTGAATCCCGCTCCCTGGAGGAACCGCAGGGCGTACAAGCTCCGGGTGCCATGGTGGCAGTAGGCCGCCACGGGCCGGGAGGGATCCAGCTCGGCCACCCGCTCGGCCAGGTCGCCCAGGGGGATGAGGATGGCGCCGGGGATCCGCGCCAGGTCGTATTCCCAGCGCTCCCGCACATCGAGGCGCTGGACGGTTTCCGGCAGGTCCCGGTAGGTTTCCGCGGATAGGTGGATGCCATTCTCAAACACGCTGGGATTCTCCCTGGTCAAGCACGCGGCTGCAGATGTGGTGGGTGATGACGTCCAGAGCCGTGCGATTCTCCACCCCCGTGGGCACGATGAGATCCGCCCAGCGCTTGCTCGGTTCCACGAACTCCAGGTGCATGGGGCGGACACTCTGTTCGTACTGGTCCATGACACTCTCGAGGCTGCGGCCCCGTTCCCGGGTGTCCCGCCGGATGCGGCGGAGAATCCGGATGTCGGCATCCGTGTCCACGAACACCTTCATGTCCAGTTGGTCGCGCAACTCCGGCAGCGCGAAGAGCAGCAGCCCCTCCAGGATCACCACCTGACCCGGTGGCACAGGCTCCTCCCAGCCAGTACGGTCCGAAATGGTGAAATCGTAAGTCGGTTTGCGGATGCTCTCGCCCCGATGCAGGGCTGCCAGGTGCGCGGCCATGAGCTCTAGATCGAAGGCGTGGGGATGGTCCCAGTTCACGGGCAGCCCTCCGAACCGGGCCTTCACCACCTCCAGCGGCGCGTAGTAGGCATCCATGTCCAGCAAGAGCGTGGCCACAGCGCTGCGCCTCAGCCGTTTCACCAGCTCGGCGGCCACGGAGGTCTTTCCACTGCCAGAACCACCCACGATGCCCACCAGCATCGGCCTGTCGGTCATGTGCCCCCCCCCTTTCTTCCATCCTAACGTCCCACGCCTCTGCTAAGGTTCATGCCATGAATCGCATGTCCTTCGCCCCCGCCCTGGCCCTTCTTGCGCTCCTGGCCGGATGCAGCTCCGAGGACCCGAGGCTGCCTGGAAACCTCTACGAAGAGGCCCGGAAAATGAACCTAGAGGGCCGGAGCCTGGAAGCCAGGGCCATGATGAAGCAGCTGGTGGACCGCTACCCCGACTCCGAGGCGGCCCGCCAGGCCACCCGGGACCTCTTCCTCATCGAAGCCTTCGTGAACCGGGATCTGGCTGACCGCCAGAAGCAGGTCCGGGCCGCCCTCAAGCGGATCACGGACGCCCTCATCCGCTACCGGACCAAGACGGGCGAGTACCCCGAGTCCCTCCGGATGCTGATGCCCGATTATCTGGACCAGGTGCCGGAAGCCCCCTGGGGCCATCCCTTCCTCTATCGCCCTTACGTCCTCCGTCCGGTGGAGGAGGTCCAGGGCAGGCGGGGCCCGGTGCGGCAGAAGTTCAACACCAAGCTCGACGGGTACTACCTGGCCTGTCTCGGCACCGATGGCGTCCCCGGCGGCGAAGGGCTGGCCGGCGACATCCTCATCAAGGATGGCGCCCCCTGGACCGACGGCCCCTTCCCGCCCCTTCCCCAGCCGCAGCCCCTTCGTTGAGGTTCCAACCAGCCGTGCACCAAACTGCGCACGTTCGTGCGCAGCAATCAAAATGCGGCCCATGGCCGCATTTTGCAGGTGCCTCAAGGCAAGAAGCTACTTGACGCCCCAGTCCAGGATCACCTTCCCGCTCTGCCCGCTCCGCATCGCATCGAAGCCTTTCTGGAAGTCGTCGATGCTGAAGCGGTGGGTGATGACGGGGGTGATGTCCAAACCGCTCTGGACCATGGCGGCCATCTTGTACCAGGTCTCGAACATCTCACGGCCGTAGATCCCCTTCAGCACCAGGCCCTTGAAGATCACCTGGCTCCAGTCGATGGCGCAGTCGCCGGGGAGGATGCCCAGCAGCGCCACGCGGCCGCCGTGGTGCATGGCCTCCAGCAGGGACTCGAAGGCGTTGCGGTTGCCGCTCATCTCCAGGCCCACGTCGAAGCCCTCGGTCATGCCCAGGTCCTTCATCACCTCGGGGAGGCCTTTCTTCATGGGGTTCACGGCCACGGTGGCGCCCATCTTCCGTGCCAGCTCGAGCCGGTACTCATTCACGTCGGTGATGACGACGTGGCGGGCGCCCACGTGCTTCGCGATGGCCACGGCCATGATGCCGATGGGCCCGGCGCCGGTGATCAGCACGTCCTCGCCCACCATGTCGAAGCTGAGGGCCGTGTGGGTGGCGTTGCCATAGGGATCGAAGATGGAGGCCACCTCGTCCGGGATGTTGTCCGGCACCTTGAACACGTTGAAGGCCGGGATGGACAGGTACTCGGCGAAGGAGCCGGTGCGGTTCACGCCCACGCCCACGGTATTCCGGCAGAGGTGGCGCTTGCCCGCCCGGCAGTTCCGGCAGTGGCCGCAGGTGATGTGCCCCTCGCCGCTCACCCGGTCGCCGGGCTTGTAGCCCTCGACTTCGGCGCCCACCTGCTCGATGACGCCGAAGTACTCATGGCCCACCACCATGGGCACGGGGATGGTCTTCTGGGCCCAGTCGTCCCAGTTGTAGATATGCACGTCCGTGCCGCAGATGGCGCTCTTGTGGACGCGGATCAGCACATCATTGGGCCCCATCTCGGGCATGGGCGCCTCGCCCATCCAGATGCCTTCCTCGCGCTTCGTCTTCAACAGGGCTTTCATGGCGCCTCCAACCGCACCATTTCATCATCAACAGCAAGGCCGGCCAACTTACCCTTCCGCCCTTGACGGTTCGTGAAGACAGCCGATAAGGTTCTTCCAGGCGATATATGACCAACCCCTCCCTGCGGCCCAACCGCAATTTCAATAATCGGCTCCCTCGCGCGAATCGCGCGTGGGCCGGAGAGGGTCTCACCTAGACACCTGAATTCCCGGACCACCCCCGATTCGCGACAGCGGATCGGGGGTTTTTCTTTTCCCGAACGGAGACAACCATGTGCGGCATCCTCACCATCCTCGACATCGATCCTGCGCGCTCGAATCCGACGGAGCTCCGGCGCCAGGCCCTGGCCATGGCCCGGAAGATCCGCCACCGGGGGCCGGATTGGAGCGGCATCTACAGCGACGACCGGGCCATCCTCGTCCACGAGCGCCTCTCCATCGTGGATGTCGAGCACGGCGCCCAGCCCCTCCTCGACACCCTCCAGGGCACGGTATTGGCGGTGAACGGAGAGATCTACAACCACCGGGATCTCCGGCACGGCCTGCAGGAATCCCATGACTTCCAGACTCTCTCGGACTGCGAGGTGATCCTCTACCTCTACGATGAGCTCTCGCCCCGGGACTTCCTCAACCGGATGAACGGCATCTTCGCCTTCGTGCTCTACGACCCCAAGCGGGAGACCTACCTCATCGCCCGCGATCCCGTCGGCGTGATCCCCCTCTACCTGGGCTGGGACCGGGAGGACCGGCTCTACGTCGCCTCGGAGATGAAGGCCCTGGTGGGCCACTGCGAACGGATCCGCGAGTTCCCCCCAGGACATTTCTACCTGGGCCACGAGGCGGACAAGGGCTTCCAGCGCTACTACGAGCCCGACTGGGCCGAGCCTGGCCATGTCCCGGACACCTCCTACGATCCCGCGGCCCTGCGCGCCGCCCTCGAAGCGGCCGTGCGCCGGCAGCTCATGTGCGACGTGCCCTATGGCGTGTTGATCTCCGGTGGCGTGGATTCCTCCCTCATCGCAGCCATCGCCGCCCAGTTCCGGGAGGGCCGCGTGGAGGAGGGCGGCACCGCGCCAGCGTGGTGGCCGCGGATCCACAGCTTTGCCGTGGGGCTGGAGGGCGCGCCGGACTTGGCCCCGGCCCGGCTGGTGGCGGACCATATCGGCGCCATCCACCATGAAATCCACTTCACCGTGCAGGAGGGTCTGGACGCCCTCTCAGACGTGATCTACCACCTGGAGACCTTCGACATCACGACGATCCGGGCCTCGACGCCCATGTACCTCATGATGCGGAAGATCCGGGCCATGGGCATCAAGATGGTGCTCTCGGGCGAAGGCGCGGACGAGATCTTCGGCGGCTACCTCTATTTCCACAAGGCGCCCGACGGCCCGGAATTGCATGCCGAGACGGTCCGCAAGCTCCAGAAGCTGCACCTCTACGACTGCGCCCGGGCCAACAAGTCCAGCGCGGCCTGGGGCGTGGAAGCCCGGGTGCCCTTCCTGGACCGGGAATTCCTCGACGTGGCCATGCGCCTGGACCCCGCGGTGAAGCTGCCCCGGAACGCCCACCGCCCACGCCCCATCGAGAAGTACCCCCTCCGGAAGGCCTTCGAAGGCCTCATTCCTGATGAAGTGCTCTGGCGGCAGAAGGAGCAGTTCTCGGATGGCGTGGGCTACGCCTGGATCAACGCCCTCAAGGCCACCGCCGAGCGGGAGGTGAGCGACGGCATGATGCGGGGTGCGGCGGAACGCTTCCCCGTCAAGACCCCGGAAACCAAGGAAGCCTACTTCTACCGCCAGATCTTCGAGCACCACTTCCCCAGCGCCACCGCCGTGAACTGCGTGCCCTACGAGCGCAGCGTCGCCTGCAGCACGGAGACGGCCCTGCTCTGGGACGCCTCCTTCGCGAAGATGACCGATCCCTCGGGCCGCGCAGTGGTGGATGTGCACGAGGTCGGGTACAAGGAGGATGGGCTTTGACGGCCCTGAACGAGGAACGCGCCATGCCCGACCCCCACGTCGAACTCTCCCGCCTGATGGAATACATCAAGCCCGGATCCGGCGCCCGGGGCTCGGGCGAAGGCGGATGGGCGCCGCCCCCCTTCGACCACTACGAGGACATCCGGGACTGGCTGAAGGAATCCGTCATGAGCGCCACCATGTACGAGCGGTTCCCGGATGGCCGCTGGACCATCCAGCTCCTCCTGAAGGAGCAGGATCCCGGAACCTACCGGTACATCGTGTTGTGAGTCCTGCCAAATCCATGCCCCCATGGACCACCCTCTGATGCCCCTGCCCTCGTCCACCCCTCTGCGAGCCCTGGCCCTGGCTGGGATGGCGGTGACGGCGGCTCTGATCGCGAACACCTTCGCCTCCCCCGCACGCCGCCTGGCATGGGTCGGGTCGAGCGTGCCGCCTTCCATCGCCGCGCCCGGGGTCGAGAAGATCCCGCCTCCCGTGACCGGCTCCGGCCAACCCATCGTTCCGGAGCCGAAGGACGGCCACCCCATCCATCCTGGCCACCTCCCGCCGTCGCGGATGACGGCCTCTCCCGCCCCTGCCGCGGCACCGGCACCGGAGACGCCCCCCTCCAGTCCCATCCGTGACATCAGCGCCGAGGAGGCCTGGCGGGCGTTCCAGTCCGGAACCCCCTTCCTGGACGCCCGCCGAAGCTCCGAATTCGCCGAAGGGCACATCGCCAGTGCCTGGAGCACCCCGGTGTGGGAATCGGATCTGGATGACCGGCTGCTCTCCTTCAAGGCCGCGCGCCGGCCGGGCTCGGAGGATCCCATCGTCATCTACTGCAGCGGCGGTGACTGCCGGGACTCTCACCTTCTCGCCGAGAAGCTGCTGGGAGAGGGCTACTTCCATCTGCTCATCTTCCACGATGGATATCCGGCCTGGGTGGCCCAGGGACGTCCCGTCGAGAAGGGACGGCCATGAGGCCCCGCTTATGGCAATGGCTCCTGCACCCCAAGCTCACCATGGCGGTACGGATCGCCCTGGGTCTGGTCTTCATCGCGGCCGCTCTGCCCAAGATCGGGGATCCGCCGGGCTTCGCCAAAGCCATCTGGGCCTACCAGCTGGTGCCTGGCCCGGCCCTGAACCCCATGGCCCTGGTCCTGCCCTGGCTCGAGCTGTTCTGCGGGCTGGCGCTTTGTCTGGGCATCTGGATCCGGGCCGCCGCCGCGTGGGTCGCGATGATGCTCCTGGCCTTCGGCTTTGCGCTCTCCATCAACCTCGCCCGCCACCATCCGGTGGATTGCGGGTGTTTTGGTGGAGCGGCGCAAAAAACGATGGCCGAACAGTTCGCGGACATGCGCTGGTCCCTGCTGCGCGATGCCGGACTGTTGCTCCTGGCGGGGCAGGTGCTGCTGGCATCCGGCCTCAAAGCACGATCAGTGGGCCAGGTTGAATGATTGAAATCAGGGAATTGAAACCGCAGATGTCGCAGATTCGCGCAGATGAAAAGCCGTTGAGCCCCTGATCTGTGCCATCTGCGCCATCTGCGGTTAATTGTCGGTCCTCATTTAAGGCCGCTTATTGAATCACACCCAGTTCCCGCCCCACCTTTGTGAAGGCGGCGATGGCGTGGTCCAGATCTTCACGGGTATGGGCAGCGCTCATCTGGGTGCGGATGCGGGCCTGGCCCTTGGGCACCACGGGGAAGAAGAAGCCGATGACGTAGACCCCTTCGTCCAGCAGGCGCTTGGCGAATTCCTGGGCCAGGGGCGCCTCGTACAGCATGACGGGTACGATGGGATGCTCCCCGGGCAGGAGCTTGAAGCCGGCCTTCTCCATGCCGGCGCGGAAGTAACGGGCGTTCTCGTGCACCTGCCGGATGAGGCCCTGACTGTCCTTGAGCAGGTCCAGCACTTCCAGGGTGGCGGCCACGATGGCCGGGGCCACGGAGTTCGAGAAGAGGTAGGGACGGGCCTTCTGCCGCAGCCAGTCGATGGCTACCTGCCGGCCCGCGATGTAGCCGCCGGAAGCACCGCCCAGGGCCTTGCCAAAGGTGCCGGTCATGAAGTCCACGCGGCCCAGGACCCCGCAGTGCTCGTGGGTGCCGCGCCCGTTCGCGCCCATGAAGCCCACGGCATGGCTGTCGTCCACCATGACCATGGCACCGTGCTTCTCCGCCAAGTCGCAGATCTCGGCCAGCTTGGCGATGTAGCCGTCCATGCTGAAGACGCCGTCGGTGACGACCAGCTTGAAGCGGGCGCCCGCGGCATCCGCGGCCTTCAGCTGGGCCTCCAGATCGGCCATGTCGGAGTTGGCGTAGCGGAAGCGCTGGGCCTTGCAGAGGCGGATGCCGTCGATGATGGAGGCGTGGTTCAGCGCATCGCTGATGACCGCGTCCTCCTCGCCGAGCAGCCCCTCGAAGATGGCGCCGTTGGCGTCGAAGCAGGAGGAATACAGCTGGGTGTCCTCGAAGCCCAGGAAGGCCGCCAGCTTTACTTCCAGCTCCCGGTGGATGTCCTGGGTGCCGCAGATGAAGCGCACCGAAGCCATGCCGAAGCCGTGGTCATCCATCACAGCCTTGCCGGCCCGGATCACCTCGGGATGATTCGCCAGGCCCAGGTAGTTGTTCGCGCAGAGGCACACCACATCCTTGCCGTTGGCCTGCATCCGGGGCTGCTGGGGGGACGTGATGATCCGCTCGGTCTTGAAGAGCCCGGCTTCCTTCAGCTGCTCGATCTCATGGGTGAGGTGGGCCAGGTAGGCAGGATTCACGGCAGATCTCCTAGTCATCAGAGCCCCATAGGATACTGCGAGGTTGCGTGGGAAGCGGGCGTCTGTGTCACCATCCTTGCGAACTGGAAAGGATCCGACCATGCGCCCTGCCCTGCTCCTGCCCGTCTTCCTGCTCACCCTGGCCTGCAGTTCCAAGCTGGAGCGCAGCAAGGCGGAAGGGCTGATCCGCAAGGACTACCCGGTGGTGGTGCCCGTCACCGTGCCCGAGAAGGCCTCGGCCGAGAAGGGCAGTCCTGAGCATCTGCGCCTGGCGGCACTCAAGGAGAATCTCGATAAGACCGGCTGGTTTGACAGCACCATCCAATCGGACGGCGGCCGGGAGATCTTCACCTTCCGCCTGAGGCCCTCCGCCCCGAAGGACGTCAAGGCCGCACCGAAGGGCTTCTCCATGCCCGTCGCCATGGCCGCATTCGTGCGCGCCGTCCACATGGAACCCACCCGCGAGGGGGCCCGCGTCACCTACGAAATCCGCCTGGACCAGCCCACGGCCCAGTTCCCCATCTTCCAGGCCCTTCATCCGGAGGCGAAGGTGGGCCAGACCAAGCAGCGCCACGCCACCTTCGAGCGCCGCCGGGGCGGCTGGGAGCTGGCCGGAACTGACGAATCCTTCCGCAGGGCGGACTGACCCCGCCGTCCCCGGCGCGAGTTTGATCCGCGTTACAGCCTCGTCGCTTGGGAGATGGGGAACGCTCCAGTACCCTTGAATCCATCGAGGTTCCCTTGGACCACAGTCCCGCCTTTCGTCTGCGCCGGTTCCTGAACTGGTTTCCCCTGGGGCTGACCTACGCGGCCATGTACATGGGCCGCTACAACTTCAACATCGTGAAGAACGACATCGGCGCCTGGTACCACCTGGACAAAGCGCAGATGGGCCTCATCGCCTCCGCGGGTTTCTGGACCTATGGCCTGGCCGTGATCTTCAACGGGCCACTGGCGGACCGCATCGGAGGCCGGAAGGCCATCCTCATCGGCGCCATCGGCGCGGCAGCGGTCAACCTGCTCATCGGGTTCATGTTCCTGAATGGGGATGCCTCCAAGGTGCTGGTGAGCATGAGCCTGCTCTGGAGCGCCAACATGTATTTCCAGAGCTTCGGGGCCCTGTCCGTGGTGAAGGTGAACAGCACGTGGTTCCACGTCAGCGAGCGCGGCATCTTCGGCGGCATCTTCGGCATCATGATCAGCTCGGGCTACTTCCTGGCCACCACCATCGGAGCCTGGCTGCTGGCCAGCTTCCGCAGCTGGACCGTCATCTGGTTTGTGCCCGCGGCCGCCATGACTTTCATGTTTCTCGTGGACTGGTTCCTGGTGCGCAACCGCCCCAGCCATGCCGGATATGACGATTTCGACACCGGGGACGGCTCCAACGCCGCATCCGCGGATGAGACCCCCCTGCCCCTGGGCGACCTCATGCGGAAGGTCTTCCACAACCCGATCGTGGTCTCGCTCATCTTCGCGGAATTCTGCACAGGCTTCGTGCGCCAGGGCGTGATGCTCTACTTCACGGAGTACCTGCAGGAGATCTATCACCTGGGCAAGCAGGAGCATCTCTTCTGGTGGACGGGCATCGCCTTCATGGGCGGCGGCATCCTCGGTGGCCTGCTCTGCGGCTGGATGAGCGACAAGCTGTTCCAATCCCGCCGTCCTCCCGTGGCCTTCCTCTTCTACCTGGTGCAGGTGGTGATGCTCGGCCTGCTGGGCATGACCCTCGGCCAGGGCACCCACGGCGGCCAGGTCTGGGCCGTGCTCCTGCTGGGCCTCACAGCCATGTTCATCTTCGGCGTCCACGGCATGCTCAGCGGCACCGCGAGCATGGACTTCGGAGGCCGCAAAGCGGCGGCCACGGTCACTGGGGCCCTGGATGGCATCCAGTACATCGGCTCGGGGCTCACCGGCTTCGGCCTGGGCTGGATCCTCAAGACCTACGGCTGGGACGGCGTGGCCGCCCACGGCCACCAGCCCACCCATGCCTGGGTGTGGGTAGGCTCCATCATCCCCTTCAGCCTCATCGGCGCCTTCATCATGACCCGCATCTGGAGTGCCAGGGCTGGCGCGGAGGCGCACTGAAACTGAATCAGAAACCGCAGATGTCGCAGATGACGCAGATAAGAACCATTTCGTTCATTTCATCTGCGCAAATCTGCGACATCTGCGGTTAAAAAGTCTTTTACTTCTTCGCCAACTGATCGAAGGCTGCCTTGAGCCCGCTGTGGATGGCCTGCACGTCGGCGGGCTTCCAGAGCTTCTGGTCCTCGCGGACGAAGGTGGTGAGGTCGCTGCGGTTGTCGAAGCGGGCCACGGGCAGGTGGTAGACCTTCGTCTCGTAGCGGTCGCCGGCCTGGACGATGCGCTCCACGCGGATGGTGCCGGGTCGGTCGCTCTGCTCCATGAGCCAGGCCATGTCATCCGTGCCGTACTGCCCGAGCATGACCTCCATGGGCACGCTGTGGTGGAGGATGCTGCCCTGGCCATCAGGGCGGCCCCGCTCGATGTTCTTGCGGCGGCTTTCGGCCGGGTCCACCCAGACATACAGCACAGCGGCCGTTTCAAGGATGGCGGGGGCCAGGGTCTGAAAGGCCGTGTCGTAGCCGTGGGGCGGGCATAGGGGGAAGGCCGAACCATGGGCGCCACCCCGGGCGGCCTCGAGGACCAGTGTCCGGCCCGCCTTGTCCTGGGCGTTCTGGCGGTTGAGGGTGTCCAGCTCGGCACGGCACTCCGCTTCCAGGGCCTCGGCCAGGCGGACACGGAGGCGGTGGGGAACCTCACCCAGATATTCCGGCAGGCCCACCTTGGCGTGGGCCGCATCCAGGCGGTCGAAAAGGTGCTGGGCGGCGCCGGCGACTTCGGTCTGGCGGCTGGCCATGAGGTTGGCATAGTCCTCGTTCAGCAGCTCGATGAGGACGGCCCAGGTCCAGTTGTCGCGGAAGGGACGGTCGGGGCCGTGGTAGTAGGCGTAGCCCAGGCCGTTGGCCTTCAGTTCGTCGTCGATGCGGTGCATCAGGTGGACGTAAGGGTAGTCATCCAGCTGCAGCGTAGGGCCCATGTGGAAATCATTCCGGCACTGGTCCGGCGTGAGGCTGGCGAGATAGCGGCGCACTTCCGACTTGCCCGAGGCGGGCAGGCTGAAGAGGAGGATCGTGTCGAGAAGCTGGCTCATGAGGTCCACCGTGCGAATCCTCAAATATGCCATGCCACTGGCGCCTGCGCTCATGTTATGCCTGGAGCATGCGTGACCGCGAAATCGTCGAGCGCGTCCGGGACGCCACGGACCTGCTGGCCCTGGTGGGCCAGGCGGTGAAGCTGCGCAAGCAGGGTTCGGCCCACGTCGGACTGTGCCCTTTCCATGCCGAGCGGAGCCCCAGCTTCCAGGTGGTGGCCAACCGGGGCTTCTACCACTGTTTCGGTTGCGGCAAGCACGGCGACGCCTTCGCCTGGCTCATGGAGCGCGAGGGCATGACCTTCCCCGAGGCCCTGGAACAACTCGCCCGGGCCGCCGGCATCGACCTGCCCCAGCGCCGGGAGCGGCCGGCGGCCGAGGTGGACCTGGAAACCCGCCTGCGCAGCGCGCTGGAGGCCGCCCAGGCCTTCTACGAGCGCCAGCTGGAGCGCCACGAGGAGGCCCGCGCCTACCTGCGCCGACGCGGCTATGAAGGCCCCTTCGTCGCCGAGGCGGGCTTCGGGGTGGCTCCCGATGGCTGGGATCCGCTGGTGATGCATTTGCGCGGCCTGGACTTCTCCGGTGAACTGCTGGAACAGGCGGGGCTGGCCAGCCGCAGCGAGCGCGGCACCCAGATCGACTTCCTCCGCAACCGCCTCACCATCCCGATCCACGATGCCCGGGGTCGGCTGGTGGCTTTCGGCGGGCGGGTGCTGGGAGACGGCCAGCCCAAGTACCTCAACACCCGTGACACGGCCCTCTTCCACAAAGGCGAGACCCTCTTCGGCTTCCACCGGGCCAAGGGCGCCATGAAGGACGGAGCCCTGGTGGTGGAGGGCTACTTCGATGTGCTGCAACTCCACCAGCACGGCCTCCACCAGGCGGTGGCCCCACTGGGCACCGCCCTCACCGAGGAACACCTGAAGCAGCTCGGCCGGTTCACCCGGCGCGTCATCCTCTGCTTCGATGGCGATGCCGCGGGCCGGCGGGCCATGGAGAAGAGCCTGCGGATGGCCCTGCCCCTGGGCTTCGAGGTGCGGCTGCTGGAGCTGCCCCAGGGCGAGGATCCCGATACCTGGTGTCTCAAGCTGGGCGGCGAGGCCTTCCACGACCTGTTGCGGGCCGCGCCGGACTGGACCGCCTTCATGATCGATCGGGCCATGGAGGGCAAGGATCTGCGGCGCATCTCCGACCGGATGGGCGCCTTCAAGGACCTCCTGGACTTCCTGCCCTACCTGCCCCGCACCACCGAAAGCCGTGATCTCTTCGCCAGCCTGGCCCATCAGCTCCAGGTCCCCCTGCAGGAGCTGGACCGGGCCGTCCGGGGCCGGCAGACTCCAGTCCGGGAGGCTGAGGCGCCCGTCCAGGCCTCCCCGCTCCAGGAGATCGACGAGCTCATCCGAGGCCTGCTGCTCCTCAGCACCGCCGGCCACTGGCAGCGCGTCCAAGAGGTTCCACCTGCCTGGTGGGATGGCCTCGACGGGGCGCCTCTGCTCCAGGCTCTGCTGGATGTGGAGGGCGATCCGGCCCGCCTGCCGGAAGGCGCGCTCGCTGCGATCCGGCACCTGGACGCCCAGGCCAGCCGCCAGGACGAAGCCGGCCGGGACGCCGAAGTCCTCTTCGTGAAGCTCGAGGCCCGGTACGTGGACCGGGAGCTCCAGGCCAACAACCGCCTGCTGATGGATCCCAGCACCCAGGTGGACCCGGCCCTCCAGCAGCGGGTCATGGCCCGCCAGAACGAGCTGCTGGGGCGCCAGAAGGACCTTTCCCGGCGCCGGCGCGGACCCCGTTGAGGTCCAATCTGAAGATCCTGCCCTTGCCTGAATCCACAGATCCCCTATACTGAAAAGTTCCGGACTCGGCCCGGTACATTGGCCGTGTTCTGTTTTCCCCTCGGCCCCCGGGTCTTTCCACCCCACTGGCCCGATGCCTGCAGCGCTCTTTGAGGTCCGAATGGTTCCGACGCCGCCACGCGATGCCTACTACACCCTGACCAAAGCCCTGATCTCCATCGGAAGGAAAAACGGATTCCTGCTGGTCGACCAGCTCAACGACTTCCTCCCCAATACTGCTTCCAGTCCCTCGGACCTGGAACAGGTCATGAATCTTTTCGCGCGTCTCGGCGTGGGCATCGGTGCCACGGAGGAAGAGGCCCAGGCCGCCCGCGAGGCCATCGAACCCGAATTCATCCTGGTGGAAGGCGGCGGGAAGGGTGACAAGGATCTCGAAGTCGAGATCGACAGCCCCGACAGCGACAAGTTCAATGATCCGGTCCGCATGTACCTCAAGGAGATGGGCACGGTGCCCCTCCTCAAGCGGGAGGACGAGGTCGAGATCGCCAAGCGCATCGAAGTGGGCGTCCGCAGCGTCATGCGGGCCCTCTCCCGGTCCCGCCTGGCCGCCAGCCTGCTCATCGACATCGGCAAGATGCTGAAGGAGAACCCCGGCAAGATCCGCGAGGTCGTGGGTCTCTCCGACGAGGTGGACGACGATGAGGATGCCGAGAGCACCTCGGCCACCCAGCACGTGCACCACCAGTTCGAGAAGCTGCTGGTCTACGACCAGGCCCTCCAGGATCTGCTGGAGCTGAAGCGCCAGGTGGATGCTGGCACCAAGACCCTGCCCAAGCGGCGGAAGCTGGATCGCGAGATCCTCCATGCCCGGGCCCGGCTCTCGCGCCAGATCCGCAAGCTGGGCCTCAACAGCCTCGCCGTCACCCGCCTGATCGACCGCATCACCCACCAGCACAGCCAGGTGATGGCGGGCGAGCGGAAGTGCCGCGAGCTGCGGGACCGGCTCAAGAACCCCGCTTTCACCAAGCTCAAGGATCGCTACAAGGACGAGCTGGCCCACATCGAGAAGACCCTGGCCGACTTCTTCGAGAAATACGAAACCACCAGCGACTACTTCCACAAGGACTTCAACGGCCTCAAGGCCGCCGAGAGCATCAGCCGCGGCGCCAAGGCCGAGCTCATCGAGGCCAATCTCCGCCTCGTGGTCAGCATCGCCAAGCGCTACACCAACCGCGGCCTGCAGTTCCTGGATCTCATCCAGGAGGGCAACATCGGCCTCATGAAGGCCGTGGACAAGTTCGAGTACAGCCGCGGCTTCAAGTTCTCGACCTATGCCACCTGGTGGATCCGGCAGGCCATCACCCGCGCCATCGCGGATCAGGCCCGCACCATCCGCATCCCCGTGCACATGATCGAGACCATCAACAAGCTCATCCGCACCCAGCGTGAGCTGGTGCAGAAGCTGGGCCGCGAACCCTCCAGCGAGGAGATCGCCCATGCCATGGACATGCCCGTGGGCAAGGTCCGCAAGGTGATGAAGATCGCGCAGGAACCCATCTCCCTCGAAACGCCCATCGGCGAGGAGGAAGACTCCCACCTGGGCGACTTCATCGAGGACAAGACCGTGGTCTCCCCCGTGGAGCAGGTCGTCCAGCAGCGCCTCAAGGAGACCGTCCGCAACGTGCTCAACACCCTCAGCGAGCGCGAAGAGCGCGTCCTCCGCATGCGCTTCGGCGTGGGCGACGACGGCTCGGAGCACACCCTCGAGGAAGTCGGCAGCGAATTCGCCGTCACCCGCGAGCGCATCCGCCAGATCGAGTCCAAGGCGCTGCGAAAGATCAGGCACCCGCGGTACTCGAAGACTCTCAAGGCGTTCTTGGGATAGAAGAGATCAAAGATCACCACCAAGACACCAAGACACCAAGACACCAAGAATGACAAAAGAAATTCTTTTTGCTTTTCTTGGTGCCTTGGTGTCTTGGTGGTGAAATTTTTGTTGAACACCCCGGATAGCCTGAACCTGTGACCGACGCCAAAAGCCCCTTCGCTCCGCTCCGCAGCCGCATGTTCCTGGCGATCTGGATCGCGGCGATGGCTTCGAACGTGGGCACCTGGGTCCAGAGCGTGGGTGAGAAGTGGCTCATGGGGGAGATCACCCAGTCCCCCCTGCTCATGAGCCTCATCGAAACCGGCGCCACCCTGCCCATGCTGGCGCTGTCCCTGCCCGGTGGCGCCATCGCCGATATCGTGGACCGCCGGCGGATGCTCCTGGCCACCCAGGCCTGGATGCTGCTGGCCGCGGCGGCCATGGCCATCCTGTCCGCCCTCCATCTGGTGACCCCGGGCGTGCTCATCGGCATGTCGCTGCTGCTGGGCATCGGGGCCGCCCTCAACTCCCCCGCCTGGCAGGCCACGGTGCCAGACCTGGTGCCGAAGGACCAGATCGCCGCCGGGGTGGTCCTCAACAGCGCCGGCTTCAATGTGAGCCGCGCCGTGGGCCCGGCCCTGGGCGGCCTTGTGGTGGGGTTGTTCGGCGCCACGTGGGCCTTCGCCCTCAACGCGGTCTCCTTCGTGGGGGTGCTGGTGGTCCTGAAGGGCTGGAAGCGCCAGCCCTTCACCACGGACCTGCCTGCGGAGCGCTTCGCTGCGGCCATGAAGCTCGGCCTGCGGTACACCTGGCACAGCAGCGCGCTGCAGGTGATCCTGCTGCGCGGCGGCGGGTTCGTGTTCTTCGGGGGCCCGATCTTCTCGCTGCTGCCCACCCTGGCCATTCATCGGCTCCACCTCGGTTCCACAGCCTTCGGCCTCCTGCTTGGCTGCATCGGGGCCGGGGCGGTGGGCGTCACGCTGATCCTCCCCGCGCTCCGGCGGAGATTCTCGTCCAACGCCCTGATGGCCGTGGCCACGGCCACCTTCGCGGCGGGCCTGCTGGTGCTGGCCTTCGTCGCCCACACCCTTTCCGTGGGGTTGGCCCTCCTGGTCTGCGGGGCCGGCTGGTTGTCCGTGCTAAGCACCTGCAACACCGGCGTCCAGCTTTCGGTGCCCTCCTGGGTGCGGGCCCGGGCCCTGGGTGTCTACATCACGGTCTGGGGCGGTTCCATGGCCGGCGGTGCGGCCTTCTGGGGCTGGGTGGGTGAGCATTGGGGCATCCACACCGCCTATGCCGCGGCGGGCCTTGGGATGCTCGTGCTGCTGGCCGCCACGGCCCACCTGAAGATCCAGGCCCTCCATGAGCCGTTGGATCTGAGCCCCCACCACCTCCAGCCCCATTCACCCGGCCCCATCCATCCCGACGAGGGGCCGATCCTCACCGTCCTCGAGTACCGGATACCCGAGGACCGCAAGGTGGCGTTCCAGGAGGCCATGCGGGAGGTCCGCCGGATCCGCATCCGGGACGGCGCCGTGCGGTGGTCCCTCTTCCAGGATCTGGTGCCGCCGGATCCTGGCCAGCTCCGGTTCGTGGAGAGCTTCCTCAGCTCCAGCTGGGGCGAGCACCTGCGCCAGCACCATCGCGCCACCGTGGAGGACCGCGCGTTCCTGCGCAAGGCCTACGGGCTGGGCGTGGAACCACGGCCGAGGATCCGCCACCTGGCGGCCGCCTGGGAGGACCGGAACTCCTTCCTGGACCGCATCCTCGAATAGACCACCGGAGCGCTAGGAGCCACGGCCCGTTTCGGTCATGCTGATTCCATCGCTTCGGAGCCCGCGCCCGTGCTTTCCAAGGACCAGACCCTGGGGAAATACCAGATCCTGGACCGCCTCGGCTCTGGCGGTTTCGGGGCCGTGTACCTGGCCATGGACACCTGGGTCAACCGCAAGGTGGCCCTGAAAGTGCCGCACCAGCAGCAGGACGAGATCGTGGATCAGCTCAAGGAGGCGCGGATCATGGCCGCGCTCAAGCACCCGAACATCGTCGAGCTCATCACCACCGAACGGAAGAACGGCATCTTCTTCATGGTGCTGGAGTATGTCGAAGGCGAGAGCCTCGACCGGGTCATCCGCCGCGAACGCACCCTGCCACCGGCCCGGGCCCTGGAGATCGGCCTGGACGTCTGCAGCGCCATCGCCTTCGCCCACGGCCACCAGATCCTCCACCGGGACCTGCGCCCGGCCAACATCCTCGTGAATCGCGAAGGCGTGGCCAAAGTCACGGATTTCGGCACCTCCCGGGTGCTGGAGCTGCAGCACGTCCCCTACGCGCCCACGCGCATCGGCTCGCCGCCCTACATGGCCCCCGAGCATTTCCGGGGCCGGGCCGTCTTCCAGTCCGACCTCTGGTCCCTGGGCATCACCCTCTACGAGATGCTCACCGGCACCGTCCCCTTCTACGACGCGGACCCGCTCAAGATCGCCCAGGCCTTCACCAACCAGCAGATCCTCGCGCCGCACCTCCGCAATCCCATCGTTCCCAAGGCCTTCTCCGAAGTGGTCATGAAGGCCCTGGCCGTAAACCTCGGGGAGCGCTACCTGTCGGCCCAGGCCTTCCTGGAGGCCCTGCGCCGCCTCAAGGACAGCGTGGCCCGCGAGACCCGCCCCCTCGGCACGGCGGTGCTCTCCTCGAATAGCTCTGGCCCGCACCTCACCCTGCGCGCGGCCACCCAGGCCAGGCTCTGCCGCTTCTGCTACCGCCAGCTGCCCCGCATGGCCATGATCTGCCCCAACTGCGGCGAAAAAAACTGATGGCCTGGCATCCCACGAAAGAAGCGGTGCAACGGCTCTGGGGCCGCCGCTGGGTGCGACGCGTGTCCTATGTCCTGGTGGCCGGCACCGCCACCATGACCATCGTCCCCTGGCTGGCCACGCGGCCGACAGTCATCCGCTGGACGGTCTCCAAGCTTGACGCCCTGGTCCGCGATGAGACTGGCCTCTCCCTGGAGGTCGGCCAGCTGGAAGTCCACCCCCTCTTCGGTTCGTTCATCCTGCGGGACGTGCGCCTCGGCGGCGATCTGCTCACGGTGCAGAAGGTGGAGGTACAGGCTGACATCGCCTCCTTGCTCACCCCCACCCCTCACCTTTTCTCGCTCCGGGTGGAGCGCCCCCACCTCCGCCTGACGGAGGCGGGCCTATCGGCCATCCACCTGAAGGAGCACCCTCCCCGGAAAGACCCCCTGCCCCAGGTGCGGCTGGACCTGCTCAGCCTCACGGGGGGCGAGATCGAGATCCCCGAACCGCTGCGGGGCCTGCCCCCCATGCGCTACCAGTTCGAGATGAAGGCCACGGGCCCGGAGCCCAACCGGCTGCGGATGGACGTGGCGGGTCCCCAGCTGATGGTCAAGGGCCCGAAGGGTTGGGAGAAGGGCCGCCTCGACCTGAACGGTGAGCTCTCCGAGAAGTTCGTGGTCCTCAAGGAGGGCTACCTCCGCCTCGGCGAAAGCCAGATCCGCCTGCACGGACGGTTCGATCCGAAGACGCCTCAGCGGCCCGAACAGCTCGAGGCCCAGCTCACCGGGGTCCTGGCGCTGGCCCAGGCCGCCCACTGGGGCGGCGTCACCCGGCCCCCCCTCACCGGCAACCTGGACCTCACCGCCTCGGTGCGGGGAGCCCTCGCGAATCCCCAATGGACCGTCAGTGCCGAGGGTGCGGGGCTTCGGCCCTCGGAGGCCGCCTTCACGCCCGGCAACCTCGACCTTCGCGGCACCGGCAGCCTGGAGGGGTTCCAGCTGAGCCACCTCCGCTGGCATTCCTCCCAGGGGGACCTCGCGCTCGAGGGAGGCTGGTCGCGCAAGACCCCGGCCAAGGGCACCCTGACGGGCCGGGCGCTGGATCTCGAAGCCCTGGGCAGGCTCCTCCGGGTGCAGGGCCTCAAAGGCCTTCGGGGCGACCTGCGGGCCCAGGTGGAAGGTCCCAGGCAACCCGCCGACCTCGGCCGGCCGGACCGCTGGCAGGGGGCCGTCCAGCTTGGGCTGACCCAGCATGGCCTGGGGGCCGGGAACCTGCACGCCACCCTCCGGAACGGCCGGGCCACCCTGGATCAGCTCCATCTGGATCTGGAGACCCTCAAGGCCGAAGGCACCGGGTGGGCCGACCTGGGGGCCCGTGGGCTGGTCCGCTTGGAGGCGGAGGGCAAGGTAGAGGTGGGCGCGGGCCAGGTGGCCCAGTCGCTCCGGGCCTGGAAGGTGGTGGACCTCGATATGGAAGGGCAGGCCCAGGCCCGAGCCAAGGTCCGGTGGAGCCGCGACCCCGGTCTGGCACTGGATGGCTCGGTCGAGGTGGCCCATCCCCGCTGGCATGGAGCCCTGGCTGACAGCCTCCAGGCGAAGGTCCAGATCCAGGGCACGGACCTGCGCGTCACGGACATCGATCTGAAGAAGGACGAAGGCCGGGGCGGCGGCGACCTCTGGCTCACCTGGGGCCGGACCGCTCCCGGCCAGAAGCAGATGGACATGTGCTTCACCGCCTTCCGCCTGCCCGTGGCCGAGGGGCTGAGGGCCGCCGATCTGAAGGACAGCGAAGGGAAGGAGCTCCCCATCACAGGTACCGGGGGGGGATGGGTGCGCCTTCAGGGTCCCTTCGATCACATCACCATGATTGGGTCTGCCCAAGTCGAGACAGGCGAAGTTTACGGCCTCAAAATTCCAGCGGCTTCCTCGGACTTCGCCATGGATCTGGAGACCCTCCGGCTGCAGCTCGATGATGTGCGGATCGGTGAGCGGCTGGATCTGCTCGGCGGTCCCGGTGCCCAACCTGACGGCGCCTTGGCTCTGACTGGAAAGGCCGACATGGACTTCCAGCGCTGGACCTGGCGGGTGGATCTCGCCGGGCGCCTGGACTCGCAGCTCCTGGCCCTCCCTGGGCCCCGCATCCAATCCCAGGTGGAAGCCAAGCTGCTGGGGCCCATCACCAGCCCGTTCGGGGCCCTGGACCTGCCCGAAGGTCAGGCCACGTTGAGCCGGGGCCGCGTCTTTTTCGAGGGCCGCAGTGTGGAGGGTCTCGAAGCGACCGTGCACCTGGAGCGGGGCCGTATGGAGGCCCGCCTCGGGATCGAAGGCATGGCCCGCCCTCTGGTGGAAGCTCATGTCCGGCGGGAGGGACCGGATCTGGCCGGCAGCCTCACCCTGGCCATATCCCCCGGAAGCGCCCACACGGAACTCCTCGCCCGGGGCCTTACGGATGACCTGCTGGAAGACCTGAACCTGGAGGCCATCGCCCAGGGGCGCTGGAATGGCCGGACCCTGAGCTGGACGGGCACCCTGAATCGCCTGGCGGCGCAGTTCAACGCCTTCGAGCTACATCAGGGCATGCCCTCGGCCCTTCACGGCGATGCCGCCGGCGCAGAGGTCGACATCGCCCTGGAGGGCGGCGCCCGGAAGGAATCGGACACCGCGCCAGCCCAGGCCGCGGGCCTGCGCCTCTCAGGCATGGTGCCCTTCTCGAGCTCGGCTCCTCTGGGCCTCCGGACCCAGGGAACCGCGAACCTGGCCCACCTCAAGACCATCTTCGACCGCGTGATGGAAGTGGACGAGTACAACCTGCTCTCTGAGGTCAGGGTCCACGGGACGAGCCGTTTCGATCTGCTTGCCCACGGGACCTATACCAACCCGCAGCTCGACGGCACGCTCTCGCTTGAAAAGGGCCAGCTGAATGTCCGCGGATATCAGGGCGTGGAAGACCTCCAGGCCGAAGTGGTGTTCAAGAACCGCACGATCTCCATCCCAGCGGACAAGCCTCTGCTGGGCACGCTCGCCCACGGCGATCTGGTGGTTTCCGGCGGCCTCATCTGGCGGGTGGGGGGACTGGACACCTACGCGCTGAAGGCCTCCCTGGCCGGCTTCCAGCTCCGCGACGTGCCGGATGGCCTGGACCTCCAGGGCACCCTGCGCGCCACCCTGGAAGGCACTGAGGAAAGTGGCCTGCTCAAGGGCCAGTTACAGGCCGATCACCTGAGCTACCACACCGAAGTGAAGCTGGCCGATCTCATCCTCCGCAGCGCCCTCAGCGACAGCGGGGGGCTGGTGGGCCTGGATCTGGACGACCCCCTGGACCGCATCCGGCTGGAGCTGGACCTCGACCTCCGCAGCCCTTGGAGCTTCGACACCAACCTGCTGAAGCTGGAGGGCCGCACAGAAGGCCCCTTCCAGGTGCTGGGCACGCTGGCGCACCCCGCCCTCAAGGGCACCCTGGTCTTCCAGCCCGGTGGCCGCATCACCAACATCTTCCCGGCAGGCGACATGGTGGTGAACCAAGGCTCGCTCCGCTTCTCCGAAGCCCGCGGCCTGGATCCCAGCATCAACCTCCAGGGCAGCGTCAGCTCCATCCCCGGCTACACCGTGAACCTCGATATCCACGGCACCCTGAGCAACCTGACCATCGTGCCCAGCTCCACGCCGAGCCTGCGCCAGGACGAGATCGTGGCCATCCTCATCAACCCCGGCAACGTGGCCAATGTCGGCACCGCCGGAGCCTCCTCCGGCGCCACCCAGGGCGCCATCACTTCGGGCATCGCCAGCGCGGGGTCTGGACTCATCTCCACGTTGGCGTTCGCACCCCTGCAGGAGCAGCTGCGGAGGACTCTCGGCCTGGACCGAGTGAATGTGGCCGTGCGCACCACCAGCCTCGGCACCACGGAGACCGAGGTCACCCTGGGCAAGAGCATCAACCTGTTCGGCCAGCGCAGCGCCTTCGTGGTCTCCCACCGGAAGAGCGGCGAGCTGAGCATCACCTCCGGCCAGGTGGAGTGGCGCTTCGGCGGCTTCATCCTCCAGCTTGGCGCCAGCAAGGGTGGCGGCACCGGACTTCATCCGTCCGGGGAGATCCGGCACTCCTGGAGTCCGAAGTAGGCTGGAGGCCAGACGCAGGAGGCGGTAGGTTGGAGGTGGAGATGGCCATGCTGACCGTCAAGTGCTTCGCCCGCTACCGTGCCCTGCTGGGCTTCAGCGATCTCGCCGTGCCCGCGGTCCCCACCCTGGGGGACCTGCTGGCGGACCCACGCTTCGCGGAACTGCCCAAGGACGCCCTGCTGGCCGTGAACCAGAGCTTCGCCGACCGGAGCACCCCGCTGGCCGACGGCGACGAGGTGGCCCTCATGCCGCCGGTGTCCGGCGGCTGATCAGCCCTCGCGCCGGATCTCCAGGACTTCCCCACCGCTGAGCCGCAGCAGCTCCTGGAAGCCCGGTTCCCGGCGCAGGCGATCCTCCGGGCGTTCATCCTGGGCCCCCGCGGGTCCATCATCAAAGCGGATCTCCAGTTCCCTCAGGCCCGGGAGGACGGCCGCCAGGGCGGCCAGCACGTGGGGATTCGCCTGCTCCCGCTCCAGATCCTGGAGGGTCTGCCGCACATTGCCGGGGAAGCGGAACCGCAGCACCGGCGGCTCCCAGCACAGATCCGTGGCCATCTGCGGGGCGGTGCCGAGGACACGCAAGCCGGGTACGGCGCGCAGTGCTTCGCTGCACGCCATGCGCAGCTGGGCCGGCGCGGACATTTCCGGGGGCGGGGGCGCCTGGGCGCGCGCCGGGGCATGGGGCTGCGGGGCGGCCGGCGGAACCCTGCGAGGCCCCTCAGGCGCCGGCGCGGCCTGGGGGGCCCTGGAAGGGACCGGCGGCGGGCTGGCGGGAGGTGGTCCCGAGGACCGGGCGGCGGCGCCTGATACGAGGGCATCCAGCGGCGCCAGATGCGGCAGCTGAGCGGCCGTCACCAGGGCCAGCTCCACCACCACCCGGGGCAGGCTGCTGTCGCGCAGATCCCGCTCCCGGCTCAGCAGCAGCTGAAGCATCCGGGCCCAGCGCAGCAACTCCTGCGGGCCGCGGGCGGCCCGGGCCTCCTGCTCCAGCCGGTCGCGGAAGGCCAGCACCAGCTCGCGCCAGAAGGTGGCCCAGTCCGCGCCCTGCTCGTTCAATTCGCGGCAGGCCTCCACCAGGGCCGCAGTGTCGCCGATGGCCAGGGCGGACATCACGCCCTGTACCAGATGGGCGCTGACGATGCCCAGCTGCTCGCGGACGGATTCCTCCAGTACCTTCCCGTCCCCCGCGGCGATGACGCGGTCGAGGATGGTGAGCGCGTCGCGCATGGAGCCCTGCCCTGCCTCGGCCACCAGCCGCAGGCTGCCGCTCTCGGCCTCGACGCCCTCCTGCTCGCAGACGTACTTGAGGCGGCCCTCGATGAGGCCCACGGGGATCAGCCGGAAGGGGAAGATCTGGACGCGGCTCTTGATGGTGTCGGGCACGTCCTGCAGTTCCGTCGTCGCCAGCACGAAGATGGCGTGGGGCGGCGGCTCCTCGATGACCTTCAGCAGGGCGTTGAAGGCCTCGGTGCTGAGCATGTGCACTTCGTCGATGATGTAGACCCGGTACCGGCAGAAAGCAGGGCGCGTCTGCACCTGTTCCCGCAGGGCCCGCGCATCAGCTACCGAGGCACGGCTGGCGGCGTCGATCTCGACGATGTCCAGGTTCTGGTCCGGCTGCTCCGCGGCCCGGCAGGGATCGCAGATGCCGCAGGGGGTGGCCGTGGGGCCCTCCACGCAATTCAGGGCCCGGGCCAGGATGCGGGCCGTGCTGGTCTTGCCCGTGCCCCGCACGCCAGCGAAGAGGTAGGCCTGGTGGATGCGCCCGCTCTCTTTCGCCCGCTTGAGGGCGTTGGCGAGGGCCTTCACGCTCCCCTCCTGTCCCACCAGGTCGGAGAGCAGGCGTGGCCGGTATTTGAGGGCGAGGGTGGTCATGGGAAGTCCAGTCTCCCACAAGGTCCCCGGACCGTCAGGTGCCATAAGCGTGCCTGATGCCGCTAGACGGAATTCTTATCCTCCCGCGAGGTCTGCAATCTGTCCCCACACGTTCCAGGATTCTCGATAGGATTGCTTGATCCCAGAAGGAAGAACCAATGCTTGAGGGATCACGAAGTGAGCACAGTGCGTGCGGGGTCGGCTTCATCGCCAGTCGGACGGGTGTGGCCAGCCGGGACATCCTGGAGGACGCGATCCATGCGCTGAAGTGCGTGGAGCACCGGGGCGGCTGCGCGGCGGACCAGATCAGCAGCGACGGCGCGGGTGTCATGGCCGACATCCCCTTCGAGATGCTCGGCTACCGGTCCGGCGACATCGCCGTGGCCAGCCTCTTCATGCCCCAGGATCCCGATCGCCTGCGCCGGTCCCTGGAGATCTTCGAAACCACCTTCGCCTTCTTCGATCTGAACGTGCTGGCCTACCGCGAGCTCCCGGTGGATCCATCCGTGCTGGGCGAAGAGGCGCGCCGCTCGCTGCCCACGATGCGCCAGGCCATCCTGCGGCGCCCCGTCCAGTGCCGCACAGACGCCTCCTTCGACAAGCTGCTCTACTCGGCCAAGCAGGTGTTGCGCACCAAGCTGGTCGAAGAGGGTATCCAGAACGAGTTCTTCTTCGCATCCCTGTCGGCGCGCACCATCGTCTACAAGGCCCTCACCCGCGCCGCCGATCTCGATCGCTTCTACCTGGATCTGCGCGACCCGCGGTTCGTCACCCGGTTCGCCATGATCCACCGGCGCTTCAGCACCAACACCCGCACGTCCTGGGACAAGGCCCAGCCCTTCCGCCTCATCGCGCACAACGGCGAGATCAACACCATCGCCGGCAACCGTTCCCGCGCCATCTCCCGCGAGATGTCCATCGGACTCAAGGCCGACCAGCTCGTGACCCACGGCTCCATCAGCGATTCCGGCAGCCTGAACGAGATCGCGGAGGCGCTGCACTACCGCAGCAGCATCCCCCACATGGAGGACATCCTGGCGATCATGATGCCCCCGGCGGAGGGGCAGAGCGCCTTCTACACGTTCTGGAGCCGCGCCATGGAGCCCTGGGACGGGCCCGCGTTCCTGGTCTACTCCGACGGCAGCAGCGTGGGGGCCCGGCTGGATCGCAACGGTTTCCGCCCGGCCCGGTGGGCCATGACGGACGAGCGGTTCTATCTGGCTTCCGAAGCCGGCTCCTTCCCACTGGACGAGGCCGCCGTGCGCCGCAAGGGCATCCTCTACGCGGGCACAGGCGTCACGCTGGACCTGGGCACGGGGCGGGTCCATTTCCGCGACCCGGGCCGTTCGCGCGAGCACCGCGACGCCACCTTCGATGCCCGGACCCGGCCCATCGGCACCCTCCCTGGGGCCGAGGCCGCCGGACCGGTGAGTGTGTTCAAGAAGACCCTCTTCACCTGCTCCCGGGAGGAGCTGGAGAAGATCCTCTACCCCATGGCCGCCACCGGCAAGGAGGCCATCGGCTCCATGGGCGACACGGCCCGGCCCAACGTCTTCTCCTCCGAGCCCCGGCCCTTCTTCGACTACTTCTACCAGCACTTCGCCCAGGTCACGAACCCGCCCCTGGACTACCTCCGCGAGGGCAACATCACGGACCTCCGGGTGTTCCTCGGCCGGGCGCCGAACATCTTCTTCCCCAAGGATCTGCTGCCCCTGAACGAGGCGCTGGAGCTGCCCCGCCCCATCCTGGACCTGGGCCAGATGCGCTTCCTGGAGCGGATGCAGAGCCTGCGCCCTTCCGAATCCCACATCATCCCCCGCGCCTTCCCGATGATCTTCCGGCGGGACGATGGCGTGGCCGGCTTCCATGCCGCCATCGAGCAGCTGGCCTCCGACGTGCGGGAAGCGGTCGAGCAGGGCACCAGCGTCATCATCCTCAGCGACCGGGAGGCCAGCGTGGAGCGGCCGCCCATCCCGGGCCTCATCGCCCTGCGGGCCGTGGTGCACACCCTCAATGAATCGGGGCTGCGCCTGAACGCCGCCATCGTCATGCACACCGGGGAGGCCCGCACCTCCCACCACCTGGCGGCCCTCATCAGCTTCGGCGCCTCGGCGGTCTGTCCCTATCTGGCCCTGGAGATCGCCCGCCAGGACGAGCATCCCAGCCTCGGGACCCTCAGCCCGGATCAGCGGGAGCGGAACTTCGTCAGCGCGCTGGAATCGGGCCTTCTCAAGATCATGGCCAAGTGCGGCATCTCCGTAGTGCAGAGCTACATGAGTGCCAAGCTCTTCACAGCCGTGGGCCTCGGGCCCGAGCTGATGGAGACCTTCTTCCCGGGCCACGCCAGCCCCCTCGGTGGCATCGGCTACGAGGAACTGGCGGGAGATGTGCTGCGCAAGACCGGCCTGGCGGCCCAGGCAGGCTTCATGGACCGCCTGCTGCACACGCACCAGTTCCGCGAATCGCCCCGCCCGGGCGAGGGCGAACACCACGGACTCACCTCCGCCCGGACCCGCCTGCTCCACCGCCTGGTGGCCCTGGAACCCGATACAGCGGAGGCCCGGGACCTGTACCAGGAATACCTCGCCTCCCTGAAGGTCGACGAGCCCATCAACCCGCGCCACCTGTTGGCCTTCCGGACTGCCGCCACGCCCCTGCCTCTCGATCGTGTGGAGGACGGGTCCGCCATCCTGAGCCGCTTCGGCGCCGGCGCCATGTCCTTCGGGGCCGTGAGCGCCGAGAGCCAGCGCGACCTCATCCTCGCCATGGAGGCCGTGGGCGGCCGCAGCAACAGCGGGGAGGGCGGCGAGAACCCCTTCTACTGGACGGACGGGATCACCGCCTCCACCAAGCAGGTGGCCTCGGCGCGCTTCGGCGTGACGGCCGAGTACCTGATCTCGGGCGAGGAGATCCAGATCAAGGTGGCCCAGGGCGCCAAGCCCGGCGAAGGCGGCCAGCTCATGCGCGTGAAGGTGGACGCCACCATCGCGAAGGCCCGATTCTCGCTGCCGGACGTGGACCTGATCTCGCCCCCGCCCCTGCATGACATCTACAGCATCGAGGACCTCAAGGAGCTCATCCACGAGCTGCGGCAGGTGCATCCCGGAGCGAAGATCAGCGTGAAGCTGGTCTCCGGCACGGGCATCGGCACCATCGCCGTGGGCGTGGCCAAGGCCGGCGCGGACATCATCTATGTCGCCGGTGGCGATGGCGGCACCGGTGCTGCCACGCTGGGCTCCATGAAGCATGCGGGCCTGCCCTGGGAGTTCGGCCTCGTGGAGGCCCACCAGGCCCTGCGGGAGAACCAGCTCCGCGGCCAGGTGGAACTGCGCGTGGACGGCGGCCTCCTCACAGGCAAGGACCTGGTGACCGCGGCCATCCTGGGCGCCGAAGGCTTCGAGTTCGGCAAGCTCCTCCTCGTGGCCGAGGGCTGCATGATGGCGCGGATCTGCGAAAAGAACACCTGCCCGGCGGGCATCGCCACCCACGATCCGAAGTTCAAGGCCCGCTACTCGGGAAGCCCCGAGGCCATTCAGCGCATGCTCGTCCACCTCTCGGAGGATGTGCGGCGCCACCTCGCCTCCCTGCGGGTCGCCTCCCTCGCGGATCTGCAGGACCGGGTGGACCTGCTCCAGGTGGCGCCCGATCACGCGGTCTTCGTACGGGAGCGCAAGCTGGACCTGGCGAGCTTCCTCGATCCACGCCCCCAGGGGGCCGGATCGAATCCCGTGCCCTTCAACCAGGAGGGCGTCGCTCCCCTGAACCAGCAGATCCTGGCGGACGCCGAGCCGTTCCTGGCGGACGGCGGCACCCATCATCGCGCTTACGCCATCACCACCGGAGACCGGGGAATCCTGGCCACCCTGTCGGGGGCCATCGCCCGCCAAGTCCGCGAGCGCCGCCTGCGGGGTGAGGATCCAGCCGTGCGTGGCACGCTGCGCCTCGATTTCACCGGCAGCGCGGGCCAGGGCTTCGGCGCCTTCCTCACCGAAGGGCTCGACGTCCGCCTGCAGGGCGAAGCCAACGATTCCGTCTGCAAGTCCATGTCCGGCGGGCGGACCGTTCTCGTGCCCCATCCGGAGGCCTCCTATTCTCCAGAGACGAACGCCATCCTGGGGAACGGAGCCCTCTACGGCGCCACGGGCGGAACGCTGCTGGTCCTCGGCTTGGCCGGCGACCGCTTCGCCGTCCGCAACAGCGGTGCCTCCGCCGTGGTCGAGGGGGCGGGGCACCACGCTTGCGAGTACATGACGCGCGGCGCCGTGGCCATCCTCGGCCCCGTGCTCACCAATGCCGGGGCGGGTATGACCGGCGGCTGCCTGTTCCTGCGGCGGGAACGCGGCGAGCAGGTGAACCGCGACTACCTCGCCACCATCCCCTGGCGGGCCGAGGAGGAGGCCCTCTTCCGTGGCCTCCTCGAAACCCATACAGCCGGGACCGGGAGCCGCACCGCCGGGGCCCTGCTCGAAGATTGGCCGGCGACCCTCACGGCCTTCGCCCCCTTCGTACCCGTGGCCATCGCCCGGCAGCTGACCCAGGCCGGGTGATCCACCGAGCCCCCTACCCCACCCGGTCGAACAGGCCCGGCTGGCGGATGGGCGGCGGCGGGGGCGGAACGGGCTTCGCCGGGCGCTCGCGGACCCGGCGGCGGGCCGGGAACGCTTCCCGGAAGGCCTGGCGGATGCCCTCGGCGTAGGTCGGATCCAGCACCCTCAGCCAGCCATGATCCGCCAGCACCTTGTAGAAGGGATCCTGCTTCAGGAGGCGGAGGCCGCCCACCCAGGCGCCCGAGGCACCGCTGGCCTTGGCGCGCCGGGCGAACGCCTGGGCATCGTGCACGGCCATCAAGGGCGTCACGGCCACCGTCACCCCGATGCCAGCCGCCGCCAGACGCTCCACCGCGGCCCAGCGGCTGGGGATGGCGGGGGCGTGGGGCTCCACGGTCTGACGCACGGTGTCGTCATCCGTGGGGATCGAAAGGCCGACCATCAGCCGGTCGCCGAAGGCCCGCAACAGGTCCAGATCCTGGAGCACCATGGGCGACCTCGTGTGGACGATCACCTCGGTGGTGGGGCAGAGCAGCAGCACCTCCAGGCAGCGGCGGCTCAGGCGGTACTGCCGCTCCAGGGGCTGGTAGGGATCCGTGGCCGAGGCCATGAAGACCCGCTCCCCATGGAGCCGGTGCCGCTGGGACCAGAGCAGCTCCGGGGCGTTCAGCTTGGGCGTAACCCAGTTGCCCCAATCCTCGGGCCTGTGCAGGGCATTGGGATACTCGCGGACGTAGCAGTAGCGGCACCCGTGGCTGCAGCCGCGGTAGGGGCTGAGGGCGAAGCCGAACCCGTAGCGCTCGTCCTTCTGGGGTCGCAGGATGGACCTCGCCTCCTCGGGTTCCACGAGCAAGCCCTTGAAGAGAGGTGGAGGATCTATGGGAAGGGGCAGCGGGGTCATGCCCCAAGTTTTCGCTTTTTATTCGTCAAGTCAAGGGGCGACCGGCGGTTTGGCGATCACGTTGATGCGACCGTTGGTCTCGAGGATGGCCACCCGGATATCGGCCACGTCGGACACGCCGGCCTGCCGCACTGCGGCCATCAGCTCATGCCGGGTGATCCGCTCAGAGGCCAGCATGGCCTCGTCCAGCACACCGTTGTGGACCAGGATCTGAGGGCGGCCCTCCAGCAGGGTCTCCGCCCGCTTGCTGCGCCAGGTCCACCAGCCCATCAGGGCGTTCAGCGCCAGGAGCGTGGTCACGAGGATGAAGCCCCCCAGTACCGTGTTGTCGCCGGCGTTCATGCTGTTCTGCACGGCGTTGCTGAGGACCAGCAGCATCACGAAGTCGAAGGGCGCCAGCTGGCCCACCTGGCGCTTGCCCGTGAGCCGCAGCCCCACCAGCAGGAAGCCGTAGACCAGCAGAGCCCGGAGGACGAACTCCCACCAGGGCTGGGCGATCCTCCACATGGACACGCCCACGGGCAGAGGACCGTCGAGTAGCGCAACGATGGACATGGCACCTCCTGATCGGTGAGGGCGGCGCCCGGGCGGCCGCCATCCTCCCCGAAGGCTGAAGACTGGGATCGACGTCTACTCGAAGGCCACCGTGAAGTCCGCCTTGCCCAGCTCCGCTCCGTCCGCGGCCAGGACCTTCACGGTCCAGCTGCCTTCGTCACCCTTGCGGAAGGTGCGGTAGGCGTTGGTGCGATAGGGGGAGCGGGGCACCTTCAGCTCCTGCTTGGAGGTGCGGTCGCCCTTGCTGAAGGCCACCGTGACGGTGCTGTCGGCGGCGCCGCTCACCTTGGTCCAGGCATAGATCTTCGTGCCCGCGGCCACCTTGAACGAGGCGGACTCGCCCTGGAGCTCCATCTTCTCGACGCCTGTGCCGACCTTGACCTCGGCGCCAGCCTTGGTTTCGGCCTTGGCCTCCGCCTTCGCCGCGGGCTTGGTCTCGGCCTTGGGTGCGGGTGCCTGGGCGAAAAGCGCCGCAGCGGCGAGGAAGGGGAGGAACAGGCTGGCGCGCATGGCAGGCTCCTGAAAAGGTGGCCCCATTCTGCGCCCGCCATGGGCAAATGTCACCGAGTTCGCGACCTGGATATCAGAATGATCAGACCCAGGTCTCCAGGCCCTCCAGGATGTCGCGCACGCCAGGCCCGAAGCGGGCGTTGCTGAGCCAATCCACGCCGGCAGGCAGGCCCTCCAAGGCGGTCTTGACCCGGGCCCGGTGGCCCAGCTCGGGCCGCGGGATGGCGCGCTCCGCGCGCTCGTGCCGCACGGCAGCGGGATCGCCGAGCGTGGGGACCCAGTGCTTCAGGCGGGCGTAGACGCCCTCCCAGGCCTCCAGATCCGCCGGCTTGCCGAAGGCCCCGCCGATGAAGCTGCGCAGCTGCATGAGCCCATCTGGCGCACTCTGGGGGTCCATCCAGGACGGCACGAGGGAACCAAGATACCCCCGGCCCTCGGGCGGGTGGATGAGGAAGCCGAAGCTGTCCTTCAGGGCCGGCAGCGGGGCGTGGCGGCTGTGCCAGAGGTCCACGGAGGTGTACGGAATGGCTGCCAGGGCCTCGGCGCTCTGCTGCGCCACGGGCCCGAGCAGAGCCGCTGCCTCGTAAGCAGGCAATGCCAGCACCACGCGGTCGGCCTCGCGCACCTCACCGCCGCCGCTCACGCGCCAGCGGCCGTCGGGAAGCGGCTCCATGCGCTCTGCCCGCAGGCCCGTGCGCACCGCCGCGAGCTTCGCAGTCAGGCGGATGGGCAGCTGCCCCATGCCACCTTCGGGCACCACCATGTGGCTCACGCCGCCCTTGCGGATGCCGTTCACCAGGCTGCCGGTGGCTTCCCACTGGCGCAGCTTGGGGATGGCGTCCACGGACAGGATCTCCGCGGGAGCGGCCAGGACGCCGGCGATCATGGACGGCAGCAGCTCCGTGGCCACACCCTTGCCCAGGCGCCGCGTGATGAAGGCGGACAGGCCCTCCTCGGGTTCCGCGGGGCGCACAGGCTGGAAGGGTTCCAGCATCATCCGCAGCTTGGCGCCCACGGACATGAGCGGCGAGAACATCAGGGCCGGCGGCGAGGCCGGCACGGGGATGAGGCTGCCGCCCTTCCCCACCCAGCGGGCGCCGGTGCCCGGGGACTTGAACGGCAGCTCGATGGCGCTGAACAGGCGATCCACCGCCGTCCCCTTCTGCCACAGCACACCCTGGGGGCCAGTCTCGAAGTGGCCCCCCTCCCAGGGCAGGGTCTTCATCCAGCCACCCACACTGGAGGCGGCCTCCCACACTTCGACGGCCTCGCCGCGCTGCTGCAGGTGCCAGGCTGCCGCCAGGCCCGTCACACCTCCACCAAGGATCAGGGTGCTCATGGGAGGATCTCCAGAACGCGCCGCGTGAGGCAGCGGATGTAGGCGGGGTCGGTGCCGGGCGCGGCCACGCGCCGGTAGGTGCGGATGCCGGCCTTGTCGGCCACGTGCCGGTACTCGATGTCCAGCTCGTGCAGGGTCTCGATGTGCTCACTCACGAAGCTCATGGGCACGACGATCACGTCCTTGCCGCCCATGGCTTCCAGCACCGACTTCAGTGGCGGCTCCAGCCAGCGCACGGGGCCCGTGCGGCTCTGGTAGGCCTGGAGATAGCCACCCGGGATCTCGCCGATGCGGGCGATCAGCGCCTCGCGGGTGGCGTGGATCTCCCGCTCATAGGGATCCCCGGCCTCGATCTGGCCCACGGGCAGGCTATGGGCGCTGAAGATCACCGTGGCGCCCGGCAGCTCCTTCAACGCCGCACGAAGCGGGGCTTCCAGCGCGTCAAGGTAGTCGGGGTCCGTGGCGTAGTGGTCCACGCCCGGCAGGATCTCCAGGCCGGCCTTCGCGGCCTCCACCACCAGTTCCCGCAGGCTGGAGCCGGTGGTGGCGCGGCAGTCGTGGGGATAGAGCGTCACGGGCACCAGCTTGCGGATGCCATCGCGCTTCAGGGCCTTCAGCAGCCCTTCGGCCCGGGGTGCAGCGTAGCGGAAGCACAGCTTCACGGGTTCATCGCGCCCGGCGGCACGCAGGGCCGACCGCAACGCCGTGGCCTGGAAGGCGCTCTCGCGCAGCAATGGCGAGCCGCCGCCGATCTGGGCATAGCGGCCCTTCGCGCCCGGGGCCCGCAATCTGGCGATGAGCCGCGCGAACGGGGGTTGCAGCCAGGCTGGACCCGGCAGCCGGATGAGGTCCCGATCGCCGAAGAGCGCTGCGAGGAAGGGTTCAACCTGGTCCAGATTCACCGGACCACCGAGGTTCAGGAGCAGGATCGCTGTATCTCGCATCACCCTCCACCTTACGCGAGACTTGCGGGAACTTTCGTCACGGAAACCCGAACACGGCATGACGATGGGACGGCGGACATCCCATAGACTGTCCTGACAATGGAGCCCGCCATGTCCACGCCTGCGTCCCTGTCCGCCTTCGCCGCCCTGCCCGACGACGCCCGGCTGTGGCTGGTGGCCTTCAGCCAGCCCGTGGAGGCCGCGCGCCTTGCCCCTGACGTGGAGGCCCTCCTGGGCCGGTGGCGCCACAAGGGAGTCGAGTACCACGGAACCTGGACTCTCCTGGAGGACCGGATCCTGGCCATCGCGGAACCCACCCTGGCGGTCCAGCCCTCGGGTTGCGCCATCGACGGCATGCTGCGCGGCGTGCGCCAGATCGCGGACCGCCTCGGCCTCGGCCTGCAGGATTCCCAGGATGTGCTCGCCCGCCTGCCGGAGGGCCTCCGGGCCTTCGGCCGTGCGGACCTGGAGGCCCGCCTGGGGGATGGCACCCTGGGTGCCGGCACCCCGATTCTCGACTTGGCCCTCCTCACCCTGGGCGACCTCCGGAGCGGCCGCATGGAGCGCCCCCTGGGCGGCACCTGGATCGGGCGGAAGTACAAAATCCAGGCCCCAGTTTCCGCTGGGGCCTGAATCGGGCGATCCGTTGACTGATTTAGAAGATGGATTCGCCGGGCTTGCGGCGCCAGGCCTCGGAGCGTTTCTGCCCTTCGACCTTGGGCTTGGCATCCTTGGCAGCGGCCAGGGTCTGCAGCAGGGAGCCGCCGACTTTGGAGGCCACACTCTTGGCCAGGGCCGGCGCGGCAGACACCACAGGGGCGCTCACGGGACCAGATGCGGAGCCTTCGGAGGCGGCGGCCTTGGCCGTGATCTCCTTCAGGCGCTTCTCGTACCAGACTTTCCGCTTGGGATCGATGGTCCGGGTGTTCCCGGCCTTCTCACCCTTCTTGAGAACCTTGGGCTTGGGCTTCTCGCGGTCTTCACGCAACACGGAGTCGGGCTTTGCAGCTTCTTCCAGGATCTTCGCCAGGTTTCCAAGGCCACGCAGGGTCATCATGTGCGGTTGCTACTCCCAATGGGGCCACGGGCCACCGCTCACAAGAATAACGGCAACACCTTTGCTTACATAGTGATTTTCGACCCGAGGTGCGTTTTTTTGCCGCCGTTGGCTTATTCCGTCCTGGGACACTGGGCTCCATGAGGATCTCGACTGCCTCCCTGAAGGCCCGGCTGGACGGCCTCTGCGCCCGGTACGACACGGCCGGGGCATTGGTGAAGGATCCCCTCTCCGTGGCGCTGGCCTACGAAACCCCTCTGGACCGGGAGGTGGCTGCCTTCGTGGCGGCCCATCTCGCCTATGGCCGGGTGGATCCCATGATCCGGGCCGTGCGCGGCGCCCTGGCCCCCCTCGGGACCAGCCCCGCAGCCTGGCTCCGGGAGCACTCCCAGGCCGATATCCAGCGGGACCTGGGCCGCGCCCTGGAGGGCTGGGCCTGGCGGTTCCACACAGCCGAGGACCTGGCGGTCTGGCTGCTGGCCTGGAAGCGGTTGGACGGCGAAAGCGGCGGGGGCCTCGAACCCCACCTCCTGCCCGGCCCCGACGGGGACCCCGACGCCGCGCTCTCCCGGCTGGTCCAGCGCCTCCGGGCGGAACTCCCGGCCTCGTACGGCTCCCGGTTCTCCCTCCCCGACCCCCAGGAAGGCGCCGCCTGCAAGCGGTGGCGCATGTTCCTGCGTTGGATGGCGCGCCCGGGCTGGCCTGACCTGGGCCTCTGGACCCGCTACCCCGTGGATCAGCTCATCATCCCCCTCGACACCCACGTGGCCCGGGTATCGCGCTTCATCGGCCTCAGCCACCGGGCCACGCCGGACGGCAAAATGGCCCGGGAGGTCACCGAAGCCCTGCGCCGCCTGGACCCCGCCGATCCCGTGCGCTACGACTTCGCCCTCAGCCACCTGGGCATCCTGGGGGATTGCCCTGGGGTGCGGAAACGCGCTACCTGCGCGGAGTGTCCGCTGTACACCGTGTGCCGGGCCAGCTCGAAATCCGCGGCGCGGATTCCGAGATAAAAAAGCCTAAGCACCTTATTTTCAAGGCCCTTGGGATCGTTGGAACCAAAGGCCGGGCTGGCCCTGTGCGCGACCCACTGGGAGCGCAGGCCAGTGCCGATTCGCGAAGGCGCAGCCTGAGCGATGGCAAGCCCGGCCCTTTTCCGCCAAAGGCGCAAAAGGGCCGGGCTTGCCACGGCACTCGGGGGAACGACTTAGGGCTGCTTCTTCCGATCTGACCCGGTTCGTCGTACCCCGATGCATGGGGCCCGGCTTGGATACAGGGTAGCCCGCAAGCGGCATGCCGCGCCAGCGGAAGGGGCCATCGCGGAGGCGCACCGGCCCTCGAAGTGACGGATTTCATGGAGTTTTTTAATTGCTGGAAAAATCCGGTGCTGGCCCCTTGACACCCCTACATGTTGGGGCCATCCTTTTCTCCCGGCACAACCCCTAGAGGTTTCCCCTCAAGCCCCCTTCCTGTAAGGGAGAGTTTCGTGTGCCTTGCCGGTTGCGCCTTGCCTGTTTGAACGCCCCTATCCACCCCCCTACCCAGGACAGCCCCCATGAAGATCGCCCGCCATTTCACCAAGGCAGGTCACGACCCCCTGGAAGGCTTCCGCTTCGTCCCCCGGACGAGCCGGATCTCCAAGCTCGATGGCACCGTGGTCTTCGAGGCCAAGGATGTGATGGTTCCGGAGGCCTGGTCCCAGGTCGCCGTGGACATCCTCGCCCAGAAGTACTTCCGCCGGAAGGGCATCGACGCCCAGAACGGCGGGGAGAAGGACGCGCGGCAGGTATTCAACCGCCTGGCGGGCTGCTGGCGCCACTGGGGCGAGACCCACGGCTACTTCGACACCACGGATGACGGCCAGGCCTTCTACGACGAGCTCACCTACATGCTCGCGGACCAGATGTGCGCGCCCAACTCGCCGCAGTGGTTCAACACGGGCCTGCACTTCGCCTACGGCATCTCCGGTCCGGCCCAGGGCCACAGCTACGTGGACCCGGTCACCGGCGAGATGATGAAGTCCACCTCCGCCTACGAACGCCCGCAGCCCCATGCCTGCTTCATCCAGAGCGTGGCCGACGACCTCGTGAACGAGGGCGGCATCATGGACCTGTGGACTCGCGAGGCCCGCATCTTCAAGTACGGCTCCGGCACCGGCACCAACTTCTCCAAGGTGCGCGGCTCCGAGGAACCCCTCTCCGGCGGCGGCCGCAGCTCCGGCCTCATGAGCTTCCTGGCCGTGGGCGACCGCGCCGCGGGCGCCATCAAGAGCGGCGGCACCACGCGCCGAGCCGCCAAGATGGTCTGCCTTGATCTCGACCACCCTGACATCGAAGCCTTCATCGACTGGAAGGTGACCGAGGAACGCAAGGTCGCCATGCTGGCCGCCGGCAGCGCCATGCTGCGCCGCCACTGGGAGGCCATCTGCCAGACGGTGGAAGGCTCCACCAGCCGGGACGCCGACCCCGCGACCAACGAAGCCCTCCGCAAGGCCCTGGCCCGCGCCAAGCGGGAGGGCGTGCCCACGGCCTTCCTCACCCAGTGCCTGGGCCGCCTCACCGAAGGCGATTTCGCCCGGGATCTCGCGGGCTACGACACCTCCTGGGACGGCGAGGGCTACCTCACCGTGGGCGGCATGAACTCCAACAACTCCGTGCGCGTGCCCGATGCCTTCATGCGCGCCATGGAGATCGACGGCGACTGGGAGCTGAAGCGCCGCATCGATGGCAAGACCAGCAAGAAGCTGCGCGCCAAGGATCTCTGGGAGAAGGTGAACCGCGCCGCCTGGGCCTGCGCGGATCCCGGCATCCAGTTCAACACCACCATCAACGACTGGCACACCTGCCCCGAGGATGGCCTCATCAACGCGAGCAACCCCTGCTCCGAGTACATGTTCCTGGACGACACCGCCTGCAACCTGGCCTCGCTGAACCTGTGCACCTTCCTCACCGATGACGGCGGCTTCGACCTGGTGGGCTACCGCCACGCCATCCGCCTCTGGACCGTAGTCCTCGAGATCAGCGTGCTCATGGCGCAGTTCCCCAGCGAAGCCATCGCGCAGCGCAGCTACGACTTCCGCACCCTGGGCCTCGGCTACGCGAACCTGGGCGCCATGCTCATGCGCATGGGCATCCCCTACGACAGCGCCGAGGGCACCCAGTGGTGCGCGGCCCTGACGGCCATCCTCACCGGCGACGCCTATGCCGCCAGCGCCGAGATGGCCCGCGAGCTGGGGCCCTTCCCCGGCTACCAGAAGAACGCCGCCCACATGCTGCGCGTCATCCGCAACCACCGCCGCGCCGCCTACCACGCACCGGGCTCGGAGTACGAGCAGCTCTCCATCCGCCCCCAGGGCCTTACCGGCACGGGCGTGCCCAAGCGCATCGTCGAGGCCGCCCGCGAAAGCTGGGATACCGCCCTCACCTACGGCGAGCAGTGGGGCTACCGCAATGCCCAGGTGACGGTGCTGGCGCCCACGGGCACCATCGGCCTCCTCATGGACTGCGACACCACCGGCGTCGAGCCCGACTTCGCCCTCGTGAAGTTCAAGAAGCTGGCGGGCGGCGGCTACTTCAAGCTGGTGAACCGCGCCATCCCCGAGGCCCTGGCCCGCCTGGGCTACGCCCCCACCCAGATCCAGGAGATCGAGCGCCACGTCGTGGGCTGGCTCCAGATCACCGACGAGACCCCCGGCATCACCCGCAGCATGCTGAAGGGCGCGGGCTGGGCCGAGGAGGAGATCGCCGCCGTGGAGCAGAAGCTTCCCACGGCCTTCGATCCCGCCTACGCCATGGATGTCGAGCGCCTGAAGAAGGACTTCAGCGCCGGACAGGTGGAGACCTTCCTCCTGGCCCTGAGCGGCACCATGACCGTGGAAGGCGCGCCCCACCTCAAGGACGAGCACCTGCCCATCTTCGACTGCGCCAACCGCTGCGGCCGCACCGGCCGCCGCTACATCGCCCCCCTGGGCCACCTGCGCATGATGGGCGCGGCCCAGCCCTTCCTCAGCGGCGCCATCAGCAAGACCATCAACCTGCCGGCCGAAGCCACCGTGGAGGAGATCGGCCGCATCTACGAGGCCAGCTGGCAGCTCATGCTCAAGGCCGTGGCCCTCTACCGCGACGGCTCCAAGATGAGCCAGGCCATGTCCACCAGCCTGGACCTGCTGGACGGCGCCGATACGCTGATGGACGACCAGGCCACCGCCGCCGAGAAGGTTCCGGTCCTGGCCCAGGCGATGGCCTCTCAGCTGGTGCGCACCTACCGCCGGCGCCTGCCCAACCGCCGTGGCGGCTACACCCAGGCGGCCACCATCGGCGGCACCAAGCTCTACCTCCGCACGGGCGAATACGAGGACGGCAGCCTCGGCGAGATCTTCCTCGACATCCACAAGGAGGGCGCCGCCTTCCGCGCCGTGCTCAACTGCTTCGCCATCGCCGTGAGCATGGGCCTCCAGCACGGTGTCCCCCTGGAAGAGTTCTGCGATGCCTTCCTGTTCACCCGCTTCGAGCCCGGCGGCATGGTCTCCGGCAGCGACACCATCAAGCTGAGCACCAGCCTCATCGACTTCGTGTTCCGGGAGCTGGCCATCAGCTACCTGGGCCGCTACGACCTGGCCCA
>DASXUH010000076.1:0-15383 GCA_036504935.1 Geothrix sp.
ACATAGCCCTGGGAGCCCTCGAAGAGCTCCACCGTGGCCGCCGGGCCCCAGGCCACCAGAGGCAGGCCACCGGCCAGGAGGGGCGCCGCTGCCTGGTGCATCAGGAGGGCGTCGCCCACGAAGCGGGGCATGCGGATCCAGTGGGCGCCCGCGGGGATCATGGCTTCCTCTTCAGCAGGAGGATCTCGCCGCCGCCCGTGGGCACGGCGGCCAGCACCTCGAAGCGGGCGCGCAGGGCCGGGGTCATGCCCCAGGCGTCCTGTTCCCACTCGCCGCGCTGGGCCACCAGGCGAGCCTCGGGATCCAGGCGTTCCAGGGCCCCGGCGCTGCGCAGCTCGGGCATGAGGTGGTCCGTGTAGACCATGACGCCGCTGCGGATGGTCTGCCAGTAGAAGACCTGCCGCCCGCTGATCAGCGGTTGGACAGCCGCTGTCCAGCGCCGGTAGTTCTTCGCGGGATCCAGCAGGCGGAAGCCCCAGGTGCCGCCCACCAGGTAGAGCAGGCCCAGACTCAGGGCGGCAGCGGGAACCAGGCCGCCCGCCCTTTTCCGCGAGGCCTGGATCGCCAGGAGGAGGGTGCCGCTGAGCATCAACAGGGCCATGAGCCGGATCGGGCCGAGGAACGGGATCACCTGGCTCTGCAGCTTCGCACCGCCAGCCCCCAGGGCCAGGGCCGTCAGGGCGAGGGCCGGCAGGGCGAGCCCGGCCGCCAGCAGCAGGCCGAGGCGGCGGGCGCGGGCGCCCTCCATCCACCGGAACAGGTCCCCCAGCAGCAGGGCCAGGAATGGATAGCTCATCAGCAGGTACTTGCCCTGCTTGCTCTGCACGGCGCTGAGGAAGGCGAAGGGCACCACAAAGGCCACCAACAGGAACCGCTGCGCAGGCTCGCCCAGGCGCCGCTCCCGCCGCAGGTGCAGGGCCAGCGCCGGCAGCAGGAGCACCCAGGGGAAGAAGTCGCCCAGGATGTAATCGAAGTACTTCCACCAGGGGTGGATGTGGTCCCAGGCTTTCGTGGCCCGCTCGAAGTTCTGGAAGATGATCAGCTCATAAGCGTAGTGGGCCCCGCCCTTCAGGCCCGCGGCCACGTACCAGGGAGCCACCAGCAGCAGGGTGATGCAGAGGCCGGCGACGATGCCCGCGCGGCGCAGGACGGCGAAATCCCGTTGCCAGGCCAGGAAGGCCGCCAGCACGAGCACGGACAGCACGGGGGCGAGCGGCCCCTTGGCCAGAAAGGCCAGGGCCAGCCAGAAGTAGGCCTTCAGGAACCAGCGGCGATGTTCCCCCGGTGCGCTCTCAACGCCATGTTCCCGGAGCAGGAGGTAGCCGCCCAGCCAGCAGCACCAGCTCCAGGCCAGCAGGGCCGAGAAGAGCAGGTCGATCTGGATGAACTGGCTCTGCCAGAACCAGAGGGGCGTGGTGGCGAGGATGAGCGCCGCAGGCTCGGCGGTGCCCGGCTCCAGGAAGCGCGCAGCCCAGCGGCGGAGGGCGGACAGGAAGGCCACGGCGGCAATCACTGAGGGCAGGCGCAGGGCCCAGGCGGCCACGCCCTGGGTGAAGCCGAGCCCGCCCGTCAGCGTATCGAACCCCACCGAGGAGGCCTTCATCACCCAGTAGTAGAGGATGGGCTTCTCGCTGTAGGGCGCGCCGTTCAGCCAGGGCAGCAGCCAGTCGCCCCGCAGGCGCATCTCCTTCACGCACTGCGCGAAATCCGGCTCGTCCGGCGCCCAGAGATCGCGCATGGGCAGCACGGCCAGCAGCAGCAGGGCGAAGAGCAGCTCGGGCGCATGGGCGCGCAGCCAGCCCGCAAGGCGGGCCGGCCGGGTCGGCTGGGTTGGGGTTCCATCCATCCCCCCATCTTCCCCTGGAAGGGCCTCTCTCGCCCAGCAAGGTAGAATGGTTTCATGGTCCCCGCCCTCCTCACCCTCCTGCTTGCCGCCGCCCCGGTTTCCGCCGATGGCGTGAAGGACGACATCAAGCAGGCCGGCAAGCAGATTGGCCAAGGCTTCAAGAAAGGCGGCAAGGCCGTGGGCCACGCTGCCAAGGAAGGCGGCAAGGCCGTGGGCCGAGGCGCCAAGACCGCCGGCAAGGGCGTCGCCAAGGGCGCCAAGGAAGCTGGGCGAGGCGTTAAAGAGGCGGTGAAGTAGCCTCCATCTCGATTGGAGCCGGACTGCTGCCCGACCCGACCAGTTGGAAGGAGAGGTCTCGGCACTCCCGAAGGGAGTCCGAGAAAGAGGCGGTGAAGTAGCAGTCTGGAGTCCGGACTGTATGCCTGCCTTACCGCCGCCGAGCCACCACGGCGGCCGGGCTGCGGGCCACTTCCTCCCAGCGGGCCTTCTCCCCGGGGCCGAGCTGCTTCCAGCTAGCCTCCTTGGCCATCACGAAGACGGGCCGGGACGGATCCTCCAGCTTCATGCGGTCGGCCATGGCGCCGAGGGCCGCGGGATCCTCGTTGAACCACTGGCCGGCCTCGGCCAGGTGATCGCGGCCATAGGCCAGTTCCCCGGTCCCGGCGACGACGACGGCCCGGGTGCGGGCATAGAACGGCAGGCCCTGGAAGTAGTTGCCGTAGCTGATCCACCGGGCATTGCCGGGAACAGCCCGCGCGAGTTCGGCCACGGACTTGCCGGGGCCTGCGGCGGCCTGGGCGGCGAGGACCAGCAGCCACAGGGCGGCGCCGAGGGCGGCCATCAGGCGCGGGCCGGTCAGGCCCTTCGGCCGGCGGGCCCAGAGGCCCAGGCCCGCGAAGGCGGCACCCACGGCGACCAGCCACCCGGGGCTCCCCAGCTCTTTGTGGAAGACGGGGGCCGCCAGCAGGAAGAGGGCCCCCAGGGCCATCAATTCCCAGCCCATGCGGCGCAGGGCCGCGCGCTCCTCGCCTTCGCGCTCGAAGGCGCAGGCCAGCGCGGCCAGGGGCACGAGGACCGGCAGGATGTAGGGAGGCAGCTTGGAACCGGACAGGCTGAAGAAGGCCAGGGGCCAGAGGAAGGCCACGGCGGTGGTCCCGACGATCCATCGGGCGAGGTGGTCCGTCCCCTGGGGGCCCCTGCCCTTCAGGAAGGGCCAGGTGCGCTTCAGCCCCACGGAGGTGGCCGACAGCCAGGGCAGCAGGCCCACGGCGAGGATCCCGAGGAAGTAGAGCTTGTCCAGCAGCCAGTTGTTGGAACCCTGGCGCGCGTGCTCATGGGTGAGGAAGCGCGTGAAGTGCTCATGGATGAAGAAGAACTGCGCATGCCCGGGGTTGGCGCGATCCACGAACCAGAACCAGGGCGTCACGAGGATCAGGTAGAGCAGCCATCCCAGGGGATCGAAACCAGTGCGCAGCACAGCCCGGCGGAGGGCGGCGTCCTTCCAGGCGAAGGGCAGCGAGAACACCAGGATGCCGCCCATGAGGATCGCCTGGGCCAACCCCTTGGTGAGCATGGCGCCGGCCATGAAGGCGAAGGCCGCGAGCGTCCAGCCCAGGGCACCCTGCCCCTCCCTGCGCCGGGCCACAGCCTCCACGAAGGCAGTCAGGGCCGCCACCAGGAAGGCGCTGAAGAGGGCGTCGAGCGTGAGGAGCTGCCCCACCAGGAAGGCCAGCAGGCCCGTGGCGGCCATGAAGGGTGCCCACAAGGGATCCCGGGCACCGAGGCGCTTGGCCAGCCGCCAGGCCGCCCAGATCATGAGCCCCGAGGCCAGGGCCAGGGGCAGCCGCGCCGCGGCCCCGTTCAGGCCGAAGAGCTTCATGCTGATGGCGGACAGCCAGTACTGGAGGGGCGGTTTCTCGAAGTAGAGCACCCCATTGAGCCGGGGCGTCAGCCAGTCGCCGGTGGCCAGCATCTCCCGCGGGATCTCCGCATAGCGCCCCTCATCCGGCTCCCATAGGGGCCGCACCAGCAGGGGCAGCAGGCCCAGGAAGAACCAGAGGGCGAGGAGGTAGGTGCGTTCGCGGCGCGTCATGTAGCGCGGTTCGGGCGGCTAGTTCTCGGTCTCGACGACCTTCTCCAGCGCCTTGTGCTCTTCCACAAAAAAGTCCATGGCCTTCTTCAGGGAATCCTTCATGGACACTTTGGGTTGGAAGCCGAAGGTGGCCTGCATGCGCTTGATGCTCGGGGTGCGCCGGGCCACGTCCTGGTAGCCCTTGCCGTAGAAGTCACCGCTGTTGGTCTCGACCATGCTGCCTTCGGGAATGCCGCGCTCGATGCGGAAGGGGTGCTCCTTCCAGATGGCGATCATCATCTCGGCGATCTCGCGGACGCTGTAGTCGTTGACGGGGTTGCCGATGTTGAAGATCTGGCCGTCGGCCTTGCCACCTTCGTTGCGCAGGACGGCCATGAGGCCATCCATGGCATCGGCCACATCGATGAAGCAGCGGCGGGCGGTCCCACCATCCACCAGGTTCAGGGGCTCGCCATTGAACAGGTTCCAGCTGAACTGGGTCACCAGGCGGCTGCTGCCCTCCTTGGCGGTGTTCAGGCTGTCGAGCTTGGGGCCCATCCAGTTGAAGGGGCGGAAGAGGGTGAAGCGCAGGCCCTGCTGGAAGCCGTAGGCCCAGATCACGCGGTCGAGCAGCTGCTTGCTGGTGCTGTAGATCCAGCGGTTCATGGGGATGGGACCCGTCACCAGGGGCGACTCGTGCTCGTCGAACTCCGCGTCCGGGCACATGCCGTAGACCTCGGAGGTGCTGGGGAAGACCACACGCTTCTTGTACTTCACGCACTGGCGGACGACGCGGAGGTTCTCCTCGAAGTCCAGCTCGAAGACGCGCAGGGGGTCGGTGACATAGACCTTGGGCGTGGCGATGGCCACCAGGGGCAGCACCACGTCGCACTTCTTGATGTGGTATTCGATCCACTCCTTGGAGATGGTCACGTCCCCCTCCACGAAGTGGAAGCGGGGGTTGGCCATGTGGTCGGCCACCTTGTTGGTGCCCAGGTCCAGGCCGTAGACCTCCCAATCGGTGTCCTGCATGATGCGGTCCACCAGATGGGAACCGATGAAGCCGTTGACACCCAGGATGAGGACTTTCACGGGGACTCCTTGCGCAAACGAACCAGTTTACCCGTTTTGGAGGTGATGACCCCCCGGAGATTAGCGGAGCCACCCCTTCCGCCGGAACCAGGCCCAGATGGCCAGGGCCGTGAAGAACATCGCGGCCATCACCAGGGGATATCCGAAGCGATGTTCCAGCTCGGGCATCCGCTTGAAGTTCATGCCGTACACCCCGGCGATGAAGGTGAGTGGTAGGAAGAAGGCGCTGAAGATCGTGAGTACGCGCATGACTTCGTTGGTGCGCTGGCTGGCCAGATTGATCTCCAGGTTCATCAGGTGGGTGGCGTTTTCCAGCAGTTCGTCCGCCCAGGTGTGCAGGCGGTCAGCCTCCTCCACCACGTCCGCCAGCAGCCCCTGGTCGTCCCGGGCCTGCTCCTTCAGCGGCCCCAGGGCCGTCGTGATGCGCCCCAGGGTCCGCTTGATGACGGCGCAGCGGCGCTTGAGGCCATAGACCTGCCGGATGCCCTGGTGGGGGACCTTGCGGATGAAGAGGGCGGCCTCGATCTGATCGAGCTTCTCCTCGCTCTCCTTCAGGGGTTCGTCGAAGGACGCCACGGCCCTCGCGCAAAGGGACAGCACCAGCTGTTCCGGGCGAAGGGCCGGCCCTGCCGCCGCACGCAGCGCGGCTTCTGCAAAGAAGGGCTGTTCCCGCCGATGGACCGTGATGATGACGCCCTCCAGCATCAGCACCACCAGACGGCGGGTCATGGCCTGGATGGTGTCGCCCCGCTTGGCCATCTCGTCATAGGCCCGCAGGATGAGCAGCTGCTGGCCGGGCAGGCGCTCGTATTTGGGCAGGTGGGGCTGGTTGAGGAGGTCCCTCACCGCGGCGGGATGGAGGCCATAGCGCTCAGCCACCTCCGCCATTTCCGCGGCCGGGGGATCCACCAGGTCCACCCAGGTGAAGGTGGAGCCTGCGGGAAGGGGCAGATTTCTCAGCATCAGGACACCCGGCACACCACTTTGCCGAAGCCCTGGCCGGCGTCGAGGTGGCGCTGGGCCTCGGGGTATTCGGCCAGGTCGAAGACGCGATCGAGCACGGGGCGGAAGGGTGGATTGGTGAGGTTTTTCCGCAGCAGCGACAACAGGGTCCAGAGGTGTTCCCGGCGCCCCATGTACGAGCCGCGGATCTGGATCTGCTTGGCGAAGAGGGCCACCAGGTCGAAGGCTGTTTCCCGGCCCGTGGTGGCCCCGCAGGTGACGATGCGCCCGCCCCGGGCGCAGACGGAGAGGCTGGTGGTCCAGGTGGCGGCGCCTGTGTGCTCGAAGACCACCTCCACGCCGCGCTTGCCCGTCAGCTCGCGCACCTTGGTGGCCAGGGCCTTCATCTCGCCCCGGACGATCACGTGCTCAGCCCCCAGGTCCCAGCACTTCATGGCCTTGGCCTCGCTGCCCACCACGGCGATGGCCGAGCCCCCCAGGGCCTTCACCAGCTGGATGGCCGCGCTGCCCACGCCGCTGCCCCCGCCCCAGACCAGCACGGTCTCGCCAGGCCGCAGAGCCGCCTTGTGGACGAGCATCTCCCAGGCCGTGAGGAAGACCAGCGGGAAGGCTGCCGCCTGCTCGAAGTCCCAGTTCTGGGGAATGGGCAGCAGGTTGGCCGCAGGCACCAGCACATGGGTGGCGGCGGTGCCATCGCACACGTGGCCCAGCACCCCGTAGGAAGGGCAGAGCATGTCGTCGCCCCGCAGGCAGGCCGGACACAACCCGCAGCTGAGGCCCGGCGCGATCATCACGCTGCCGCCAGACTCCACGCCCGGAGGGAGGGACGTGCCATCACCCACGGCCTCGACGACACCGGCCCCATCACAACCCGGCGTGAGCGGCAGAGGCAGCGGGAAGCCCGGAATGCCCTCGGTGGTCCAGAGGTCCAGGCGGTTCAGGGCCATGGCCTTCAGCTCAAGGCGCACCCAGCCCGGTTTTGGATCAGCGGGCACGAAGGATTCACGCACCGGAGAACCCGCTGGACCATGTTGGTTCACGCGGAAACGGAAGGCTTCGGCCATGGCTGCCTCCTATTCGGACTTCAACGACCTCGTCATCAACCGACGCACGGCCTCTTCGGGGCGCTCACCGTTGAGGAGGCGCTGGACTTCAGCGGCGATGGGCAGGTCCAGCCCATGCGCCTTGGCCAGGGCCAGGGCCGCCTCCGTGGTGAACATGCCCTCGATGATCTGGCCGCCCAGGGCATCCCGGGCCGCCTCCACGCTGTTCCCCTTCCCCACCATCTCGCCGAAGGTGCGGTTGCGGCTTTGCGGCCCCGTGGCGGTGAGCAGCAGATCGCCCATGCCCGCCAGGCCCATCACCGTGGAGGGCTGGCCCCCGAGGACTTCCACCAGGCGGGCCATTTCCGCCAGCCCCCGGGTGATGAGGGCGGCGCGGGCGTTGTAGCCCAGCTTCAGGCCATCCACCAGGCCCGCCGCGATGGCGAGGACGTTCTTGAGGGCGCCGCAGAGCTCCGTGCCCACGACATCGCGGCTGAGGTAGATGCGCAGCTTCTCGGAGGCCAACTGGGCCTGAAGAGCCTGGGCGCGTTCATCGGACACGGTGGGCGGCAGGGCCAGCACGATGGCGGAGGGCACGCCACGGCTGACCTCGTCGGCGAACGTGGGCCCGGACAGGGCGCCCACGGGCACGTCCAGCACGCCCGTCAGCGCCTGGGACAGTGTCTGGTGCGTGCTCTGGAGGATGCCCTTGCTCACGTGGATCACCAGCTCGGGAGCCCCGGGTGCCTTCGGGCGCAGGCTGCGCCAGGCATCCGGCGTCACCTGGGTGGGCATGGCGGAGATCCAGAGGGGCGCGGCGAGAGCCTCGGTGGGGTCATCGGAGGTCTGGAGGGTCGGGGGGAATTCCACATCCTTCAAGCGGAGGTGCCGCCGGGTGGCAGCCATCTGGGCCATTTCCTCGGGGAAGCTGCCCCAGAGGGCTACCTTCGCCCCCGCGCGGGCCCAGGTGATGGCCAGGGCCGTGCCCCAGGCCCCAGAGCCGAAGACGCCGATGTCAGCCCTGGACATGGGCATCCTCCTTCTTCGCGCCCCAGAGCTTGGACTCCGTCCCCGCCTGCAAACGTTGGATGTTCTCGCGGTGCTTCCAGATCACCAGGATGGCGAGGGCCAGCCAGGGAAGGACGAGGCCCCGGTCCTTCAGGAGGGAGGCACCCAGGGGCGAATAGGCCGTGATGGCGATGATCGGAGTCACCGGCACCATGGCCGCGGCCAGGATGCTGCCCAGGCTGACGTGGCGGGTGAGCCAGAGGGCCAGAATGAAGACACCCATGGGCAGAGCCACCAGGGTGGCGTCCGTGGCGAGGATCACACCCAGGGCCGTGGCCACGCCCTTCCCTCCCTGGAATTTCAGCCAGGGCGTGAACACGTGGCCCAGCACCGCCGCCAGCGCCATGAGGGCAAGCAGATCAGGGCTGAGCCCGGCCTTCTTCGCCAGGAAGATGGGCAGAAAGCCCTTGGCGATGTCCAGCAGCAGGGTGACGACGCCCAGGGCCTTGCCCCCGACGCGGCTCACGTTGGTGGCGCCGATGTTGCCGCTGCCATGGGCGCGGACATCGCCCTTCCCCGCCAGCTTCACCAGCAGGAGGCCGAAGGGGATGCTCCCGCAGAGGAAGGCGGCGAGGCACCAGAGGACCGGAGTGGATGAATGGATCGCAGGCATCCACGCAGGTTATCAGCAGTGGCCTCCGCTCCGGAATGTGCCAGAGCCCATGGGGTCAGCTCCCTCCCACCACCACCAGGGAGGCATAGGCCTGCCCCGCGGTGTTGGTCTTGGTGCTGAGCGCGTGGATTTCGGCCATGGCCCCCACGGTCACGGCGCTGAACGTGGCCGGAGCCTCCCCCTTCACGAACAGGGTGGCACCGTCGGTCCAGAAGGTGACGCTGCCCAGGCTGATGGTCCGGGCCACGGCGTCCACGGCCGTGACCGTGCCCACCTTCTCCGTATCGCTCGTCCCGCTCCCGCCCGAGGAGAACCGCACCGTCACCTCCCGGGCCATGAGGGTCGTGGTTCCGGCGGGGCCAGCGGCTCCCTCCACCTCCACCTGGGCGCCCTCCACGAGGGTCCCCTCCACCTCGGCTGCGCTGTAGTCCACCTTGTAGGACATCAACAGGAAGGTTTTGGCCGTGGTGTCCAGGCCGCTGATGGGCCCGGATAATTCCACCTCGGCATCAGATTCAGGCACCTCGATCTTCACCCAGACCGCCGCGAAGGAGAGCCCGGAGGCGGTTCCGCGGACCTCGACCCTCACACCGTTGGCGAGGGTGCCCGACACGGTGGCCGAACCGTAGGAGACGAGGAACCCGCCCGCCTGGAAGGTCTTGGCCGTCGTGTCGAGGGCGCTGACGGTCCCATGGAAGGTGTCCGCGTCTATGGCCCCAGCGGTCTCCCGCTCAACCCGGGTGGCCAGGACCGTTCCATCCGCCTTCTCCGATCCGTAGACCTCCACGTAGTCTCCGGTCTTGAGGTCGGCCAGGGTCAGGCTGGTCTGGGCGTCCCGTGGCCCTTCCTGGACAATGCGGGTGAGGGCGTCCACCAGCACCGTCTTCCCGAGGACCACAAAGCGGGATCCGGTCAGATCGATGCTGCTGATGACGCCCTCCAGGTCATGGTGCAGGTTGACGGACACCAGCTGGATGCCCTGGGACGTGCGTGTGGCGGTCCCCTGGATCACCGTGCCGGGCTGGATCTGGGCGGTGGTGCCGGGCTGGCTGTTGACGGTGACCGTGGCACTCCCGGTGAGCATGGGCTGCCGGTTGAAAGACAGGGCACCAGTTGTGCCGGACACCAGGCCGGCGACCTTGACGGACGCGGACGGCGTGGGCTGGGACGAGGCGCTGGAAGCAGAACCGCTGCTGCACGCCACCGCGAGCGCGGCCAGTCCGGCGATGAGCATCTGCTGGAAGACCTTCGACATGGTGCACCTCCATGGCTGGGGAAGACCCGCTGGCCAGAAGGATGGGGCTCATTCATTTTATCTTCTGCAACAATGATGTAAATTTTATATCCAAAAACTGATATAAATAAACTAATCCTTTTGATCTAAGTTCAATTTCCGACGCAGGAAATCCAACGCCCAGGCCGTGCCCCGCAACTGCACGTCCGCCCGGTCGCCGGGCAAGGTGTAGGTCTTGGACTCGGTGCCATCCGGCCCCGCCAGGGCGATGAACACGGTGCCCAGCGGCGCGTCGCCTTCGGCGCCGGGACCCGCGTTGCCGGTCAGCCCCAGCCCCCAGGTGGCGCCGAGCTTCATGCGGACGGCTTCCGCCAGGGCGCAGCTGGTGGCTTCGGACACAGTGCCTTCATGCGCCAAGCGCCTGGCCCCCAGGCCCAGGAGGGCGGTCTTGGCCTTCGCCGAATAGACCGTGGCGCCGCCGAGGAACACCTCGCTGGCCCCGGGGATGGCCGTGAGCCGGGCAGCCAGCAGGCCGCCGGTCATGCTCTCGGCCACGGCGAGGGTCTCGCCGCGGGCCTTCAGGCCCGCCAGCGCCGCATCCTCCAGGTTGCCCGCCCCCACACTCACGAGATCCTCGCCCAGCACGGGCAGGAAGTCGGCCCGGGCGGCCTCCAACGCGGCGGGGTCCGCCCCCCGGGCCAGCAGTTCCACCTGGGTGAGGCTGGCGAGGATGGTCCAGTCCAGGTGTCCATGGCGTTCGCGGGCCTCGCGGGTGCGCTCGTCCAGGGCGCTCTCGGGCACGCCACCCACCACCATGCGCAGGGTGTGCACGGAGGCGCCGGCGAGGCCGCGCAGGCGGGGCTCCACCTGCTCCTCCCACATGCGCTTCATCTCGCGGGGCACCCCGGGCAGCATCACGATGCGCACCCCGGGATGGGCGGGCGGATCCTGCCACCACACGCCCGGGGCGGTTCCCACCGGGTTGCGCAGGGCCTCCGCCCCAACTGGCAGCAGGGCCTGCTTGAAGTTCGAAGCGGGCGGCACCCGCTTCCGCGCGGCGTAGAAGGCCAGCATGTCCTCGCGGCTCTGGGCGTCCTCGCGCAGGTCCACCCCCACGACCTCCGCGAAGCACTCCTTGGTGAAGTCGTCGAAGGTGGGCCCCAGGCCGCCCGTGATGAGGATGAGGTCGGAGCGCGTCAGGGCCTCGCGGAAGAGCGCGGCCAGATCCTCCCGGTTGTCCCCCACGGCGGTCTTGCGGTGGAAACCCAGGCCCAGGGCAGCCAGCCGCTCCCCCAGCCACACGGAATTGGTGTCGAGGCGCCGCGTGGTGAGCAGCTCGGTCCCGATGGCGATGCATTCAATGCGCATGACTGGAATGGAACCACGGCGGGGGGGAAAGCTCAACGCGGGTCAGGACTCCAGCCACTCTCGCGCCACCCAGCGCCCGGCCCAAATCCCGGCCCCCGTGCCCACCATGCTGAGCACCACTCCAGTGGTGATCCCGATGAGGGCCCCCAGATACCATCCGGCGAGACTCCCCAGGGTGGCACCGACGAAACCCATGAGCTTTTCCACGAAGGTGCCTCCAGGGATCTAGGATGAGGGGACTGCGCGAGGTGTTCCCATGATCATTCCGGACCTGGACGACCTGGTATTGGAATCCGACGAGGAATCCGGCATCCAGGAGCTGGGCCGACGGTTCCTGGCCCGGGGCCCCTGGACCACGGTGGCCTTCCTCGTGAAGACGAAGACGGATCCGGAAGGTGACTGGGAAGGCCCCTTCCTCTGGCTGCACCGCTACCAGAAGGTGGCCCAGGGCTGGAAACTGGTGAGCCGCTTCCGCACCACGGAGACCACGCAGCTGGAGAAGCTGGCGGACGCCTTGGACAGCTGGAAGGGTTACTTCAGCAGGGGCAGGTAGCGCTCCCGGATCACCGTCACGTGGTGGGCCGCATGGCCCGCCATGATGTAGGGGATGCAGCGGGTGGTGATGGCGCGGCCGTTGGTGGTGCCCCGGTTCATCCAGGCCGCGTCCGGCAGGCTCCGGAAGAGGGCCAGGCTGGCGCCGCGGGCGGCGCGCCAATCCGCGACCAGGTCCGCCAGGGTCCGGGCGTCCGCCCCGGAGACCGCCGCATAGGCGTTCTCGTCGAACCCGGGCAGCGGCGTGGCGTCGCCCCGGCCTATGCACAGGCAGCGGTAGGCGAAGATGCGCTCCGCGTCGCTGAGGTGCTGGAGCAGGTCCTTCAGGCTCCACTTGCCAGGGGCGTAGCGGAAAGCGCCCTGGGTCTCGGACAGCCCGCTGAAGAGGGCCGCCACTTCGTCCAGCTGACTCTGGAGCTGGGCCAGCACATCGCCGCCGGTGGCATCGGCGAAGTAGGGTGCGTAGCCTTCGGCGTATTCGCCGGGGAGGGGACGGCTCAGGCTCATGGGGAACTCCTGTGGGCTAGAAAGTCATCACCTTCATGGTGTTCGTGCTTCCGGTCTTCCACAAGGGCAGGCCCATGGTCATGACCACGCGGTCGAGACTCTTCAATTCATGCTTGGCCACCAGCAGCTCGCGCACCACGGCCACCATCTCGTCCGTACTGCTCACCCGGGGAATCAGGAGAGACGTGACGCCCCGCAGCAGGCCCATGCGCCGGGCGGTGACCTCGTCCACGGTGGCGCCCAGCACGGGCGTGCGGCCCGCCAGGCGGCTCACCATGCGGGCCGTGCCGCCGCCCTCGGTGAAGGCCACGATCCAGCGGGCATTGATCTCATCCGCCGTGCGGCAGGCTGCGAAGGCTACCGAGATGTCCGTGCGCGAGAGCACCGTCTCCGCCAGTTCGTCGGGCAGCGTGGGCGTGCGCTGTTTCACATTGGCGTCGGCCTCCGCCGCGATGCGGGCCAGCCACTGGATCGCCTCCACCGGGTGGGCGCCGGTGGCGCTCTCGGCGCTGAGCATCACGGCATCGGTGCCGTCCCAGATGGCGTTGGCCACGTCGCTGGCCTCGGCCCGGGTGGGCTGGGCGTGCTCGATCATGCTCTCGAGCATCTGGGTGGCCGTGATCACAGGCTTCAGGGCCTTGCGGGCCGCCTTGATGATCTGCTTCTGGAGACCGGGGACGCGCTCCACGCCCAGCTCCACCCCCAGGTCCCCACGGGCCACCATCACGCCCCAGGACACATCCAGGATTTCAGCCAAGTGGGACAGGGCCGTCGGGTGCTCGATCTTGGCGATGATGGGCTGTGTGCCGCCCAGGTGCTGGATGATCGCCTGGAGCTGCTGCACGTCCGAGGCGCGGCGGACGAAACTCTGGGCGAAGAGATCCACGCCGTGCTCGACTCCCCACCGGATGTCGGCGTGATCCTTTTCGGTGAGCGGATCCACGTTGATGTCCATGCCGATGGGATGGATGCCCTTCCTCGCCTTCAGGGGCCCGCCGACGACGACCTGGGCCTTCAACAGATCCGCCCCTTTCGCGAGGATCTTCACTGTGATGGCGCCATCGTCCAGGAGCCAGAGCTGGCCGGGCTCCGCGCCTTCGAAGAGCTCGGGGTGCGGCAGAGGCGCGGCCCAGGTGGCGTCCGGAGGCGCCGTCGTCCCCAGCGCGTGGAAGTAGCCTTCGCTGCCGTCGGCCAGATCGATGGGCGCCTCCAGCAGGCCCACCCGCCACTTGGGACCCTGGAGATCCAGGAATACGGGAATGGCCCGGCCGAGTTCCAAGGCCAGGGTCCGCACCTTCTCAAGGGCCTCCAGGCGGGTCGTGAGGTCTCCATGGCTGGCATTCAGACGTACCGCATCGGCCTCGCGGAGGGATTCCCGCAGCCGATCGCCCTGCATCAAGGCCGGGCCCAAGGTCATCACGAGTTTGGTCTTGCGCACGTCAGCTCCCCTTGCCTGCACAGGCATTCCACACACTTTTCCACAGTCTGCGCCTGCCTTTTGAAGTTGTCACGGGGCTTTCCCTCTTGTCACCGCGGTGCTACCTTCTTGGTCCCGATACGGTTGATGGAGAAGACGGAATGCGCGAAAAGCTGCGTACCCTCGTAGCCGAAATGGTGCGTGGCGGTGTGTCCCTGGAACTGGCGCGCCGCGAGTTCGAACGGGTGTACCTGGAAGAGGTGCTGGCGACCCACGAAGGGAACCACAGCGCCGCGGCCCGGGACCTGGGCATCCACCGGAACACCCTCGCCAAGAAGCTCGAGGCGCCACCCAGCAGGCTCCGCCGTGTGAGCCTCGCGAGCTGACGCCGCCCATCCCCGCGTGCGAAAACCCGGCTCCGCCGGGTTTTTCATTTCGCAGACCATACGCCCTTTTCTTTCGACAGGACCGGCCAGGGCCAGTACAACAAGGGTTCGGAGGGCTCCATGAAGAAGGTGGCCATCAACGGATTGGGGCGGATCGGGCGGCTGGTGTTGCGGCACCTGATGAAGGTTCCGCATGTCCGGGTGGTGGCGGTGAACGACCTCACTGATGCGGCGACGCTGGCCCACCTCATGAAATACGACTCGGTCCACGGCCCCGCGGATTTCCCCGTGGCCTCCGACGGGAACTACCTGGTGCTGGACGGCCGGCGCATCCGCGTCTACGCGGAGAAGGATCCCCAGCTCATCCCCTTCGGCGCCCAGGGGGCGCAGGTGGTGCTGGAGTGCACCGGGAAATTCACCAAGCGCGCCCAGGCCGCCCTCCACCTCCAGGGCAGCGTCACCCACGTGCTGATCAGCGCCCCATCGGGCGACGCCGACCGCACCGTGGTCATGGGCGTGAATGAAACGACCCTGGATCCCGCCACCGAGCATGTGATCTCCAACGCCAGCTGCACGACCAACTGCCTCGGGCCCGTGGTGAAGGTGATGGATGACGCCTTCGGCATCGAGTACGGCTTCATGACGACCGTGCATAGCTACACCAACGATCAGCGCCTCCTGGACCTGCCCCACAAGGACCTCCGCCGGGCCCGGGCCGCGGCCCTCAGCATGATCCCCACCAGCACCGGCGCCGCCAAGGCCATCGGGCTGGTGCTGCCCCACCTCAAGGGCCGCCTGGATGGCCTGGCCGTGCGCGTCCCCACCCCCGACGTGAGCATCGTGGACCTCACGGCCACCCTCAAGTCCGACGCCACCCTGGACTCGGTCCAGGAGGCCTTCCGCGCAGCGGCGGCCAGTGGTCCCCTGGCGCCCTACCTCGAAATCCTCGACGCCGAGCTGGTGAGCGCCGACCTGGTGGGCCGGACCGCCAGCACCCTCTATGACCCCCACCTCACCAAGATCCTCGGGCCCCGGCTGGTCAAGGTCTTCGCCTGGTACGACAATGAATTCGGCTATGCCGCCCGGCTGAAGGACCTCTGCGTGCATGTGCTGGAGCGGATCTAGGGCCTGTCTTCAAAATGGGGTGTGGCCGCGCAAGGGGCGCCGCCCAAGCGAGACAAGGAAAGCGACGATGGCAATAGCGGCACTATTGACGAGGCGCT
>DASXUH010000077.1:0-7315 GCA_036504935.1 Geothrix sp.
GGCGGTCCGTGGTGAGCAGCTCACCCTTGGTGCCGTCACCGATGCTGAACACCGCTCCTTGTTTCAGGGCCACGGCGGTGGTGCCGATGGCGGGCACACCCCGCTTGCCAAGCTGGGTGATGGCCAGGGACGCAGCGAAGGTACCATCCCGGAACGTCCGGTCCCCAGGCAGCAGCACCAGGTAGTCGGCCCGCTGGTTGGCGATGAGGTGGGCGGCGGCATTCGCCTGCCCGGCCTGGCGGGTGTCCGCCACGGTGATGAGGGCGCCCTCGCCCGCGGCCTTGGCCAGGGCCATCACCTCGGCGCGGCTGGCGCCATAGTCGCAGATCACCCCGATGTGCTGCTTCTCGGGCCAAGTGGCCTGGGTGGTCTTCATCAACGGCTGGAAGTCCTCCGCGTGGAGGGCCAGGCCGGCGAAGGCCGCCACGGCCACAACGAGGGAAGTCGAGATGCGGTTCATGTTGCCTCCGGTGGAAAGGTGGTCGGGGACCTGGCCCCGGCAGTGGGTGGTTAGGGGCCCGGAGCGGCGATCCGACGGGCGGGGAACGCCGACCAATATGCGGAAGGCGTCTCCTCCCGGCCACGGATCTGGGGTTAGCCGAGCCATGGCTGGGTGGAGGGGCACCTGTGGGGGGCGAGCCGATGGCCGCCCCGTTAGAGGCCGTGACTTACCTATTTCAGGCTGATCACTCGGACATGGACAGGGCGCTCCAGGTCCGTGGCCCCCGCTTGGGAGCGCTTGCGAAGCTCGATGAGCTGATCCATGAGTTCTTTCGGTGGACCAATCGTGCCCACCTGACCTTCGTTGACCAGTAATGCTCCGGCGGTTCCCTCGCCGATGGCGAACAGGGCCCCCTGTTTCAGAGCGGCGGAACTGGTACCAGCCGAGGGGATGCCGGCCGTGCGCAGGCCGTGAACCAGCTTGGTGGCCGTAAACGATCCATCCCGCACACATGGGTCAGTCGCCATGAGTACCATGAGGTCTGGTCGCAGCCGGATCAGGATGCCCTGGGCCCGGCCGGCATGATCAGGGTTGCGGATGTCGACGACGGTGACGTGGCATGCGCCGCCGAAGGCGTTGGCCAGCCGCTGCACCGACTCGCGGTTGCTATCGTAGTTGCAGGCCACGGCGAGACTGGGCGAAATGCCCCAGGAGGCCTGGATTACCTGAGCCATGGCCCGGTAGTCCTCGGCTGCCAGGACCGGCCCGACCAGGGTGAGAAGGGAAAGCACGAAGACTCGCATCGCGACCTCCAGGAAACCTCCACATCGGTGGAGGCGGGTGAAGGCTCAGGCTGGGGCATCCGCCCGCCGACTCCATGGACAGGAACCGGACTGGCAATGAATTCTTACCGAATGATGAATGTATTATTTTTCATATCGCCGAACATGATTGCATGAGCTATATTTATGATTCTCCAGCGGGCAGGTCATCCTCCCTGGGAACCGAGGACGGTATGGGTGAGGCCGGACCGTCAACCCGTAGTCGGATCAGCTTCGAGCCTTTCGAAGTGGATCCTGATTCGGGGGAGCTTCTCAAGGAAGGCCTCAGGGTCCCCCTCCAGGAACTGCCCTTTCAGTTGCTCTGCCTGATGCTGGAGCGGCCTGGGCAGGTGGTGAGCCGGGAGGAAGTTCGTGCGGCGCTCTGGCCCAAGGGGACCTTCGTGGACTTCGACGACGGGCTGAATACGGCCGTGCGCAAGCTCCGCCTGGCCCTTGGAGATTCCGCGGATCGCCCGACCTACATTGAGACCCTGCCAAAGCGCGGCTACCGGTTCGTCGGGGAAATCACCAAGGGGGACCCGGAAACATCTGAACTCATCCCGGATCCGGCGCTCGTCTTCCCTTTCGCTCTGAACGAATCCCTGGAAGCTCGTAAGCCGGAGATTTGGCCTAAGGGAAAGGTAGGGGCCCGCCGTCGGGGGCTCCTGTGGGTTTCCGGGCTGGCTATCGCCACCGCCCTTGGCGGGGCCTTCGTATGGGCTCACTGGAGCGCCGAGCCGGCCCGTATCGACACCCTTGCAGTCCTGCCCCTTCATGACCTGACGGGCGATCCTTCCAAGGCTTACATCCCCGCAGGTCTCACCGATGAATTGACCACGGAATTGGTTAAACTCCGGGACCTACGTGTGACTTCTCGGGGTTCTCTCGCGCTGTATGCGAACTCCGCCCTTCCCCTGAAGGAGCTTGCGCGAAAGCTCAATGTGGATGTGCTCGTCCAAGGTTCCCTCGTCCGGGACGGGGGCCGCTACCACCTGCTCATCAACCTGGTGCGGCGCGATGGGCGACACCTTTGGGGTGAGAGCTACGATTCAGATGAGCGGGCCCTCCAATCCCTCCAGACTCAGGTGGCCCTGGACATCCGCAGCCACCTCCGGCCTGGGGCCCAGGTGCAAGTGCAACGCCATAAGCCCAAACCGGAAGCCTATGACACCTACTTGCGTGGTTTGTACTTGGAGCACCATGGGGGCTTGGATTTCTCCCCCAAGGTCGAGGCGGCCTACAGCCAAGCCATCGGCCTGGACCCGGACTATGCCCCACCCTACGCGGGATTAGCCCGCTTCTACCTGCTCCATTCCGTGTTCACCGATCAGGCCAGCGCGGAAGAAGTTGCCAAGGGGCGGGAGGCTGCCAATCGTGCATTGGCCTTAGATCCATCGTTGGGCGATGCCCATACGGCACTTGGTTTCGCCAAGTTCTATTTTGACTGGGATTGGGTGGGCGCTGAAGCGCACTTCCGGAAAGCCCTGCAACTAGACCCCAACTTCCCCGAAGCCCATGATGCCCTGGGATGGCTTCTCTTCGTCAAGGGACGAAAGAAGGAAGGGCTGGACCAGATGAAGCAGGCGCGGGAGCTCTTTGGATACACTCCAGGGTCCCGGAGCGCGTTGGCCATCGCCTACATATTCATGAGGCAGCCTGGCGAGGCAGTCAAAGAAGCGAACATTGCGTTGGCGATGAACCCTGACTCCGATTTTGTCAGGGGTGTGGCGGGCTGGGCCTGTTACGAGAACGGGGATCTTAACGGATTCATGGAGAACGAGACGAGGCTGAAGGTCTATACGGCCAAGGATGTGCAGGACTTATGGAGAGGGTTCAATACAAGGGGTCGAGTGGGGGTCCTGGAAACGTTTCTTCGTTTTTCTGAACGTAGTGGAGCCCGAGGTCAAGGGACCGCGCAGGAATTGGCCCGAACTTACGCGGAGCTTGGAAATCGCGAGAAGGCTTTGCAATGGCTGGAAATCGCCTATGAACAACGAGATCCCTCACTCGTATGGATCAACGATGTGTCTGCCTTTGATGCCATCCGGGAAGACTCCAGATTCAAGGCGGTAGTCCATAAAATGGGGCTCGATTGAGGCAGGGATAGGAGTGCCCCCAGAGGCCGTGCCTTCCTCCTTTGTCCGCCCAAAGGATTTGCGATACTGATGGGTCGGAGGTCCCCATGAAGATCCTGCTCCTCGGTTCCGGCGGCCGGGAATATGCGCTGGCACTGAAGCTGAAGGCCTCCTCGGCAGACCTGGAAATGATTTCGGCGCCAGGCAGTGATGGACTGGCGGAGTTGGGTACCTGTGTATCGCTGGACCTGGAGCATCCCGCTGCCGTGGCCGCCTGGTGTGCGACCAACCGCCCCGATCTGGTGGTGGTGGGGCCCGAGGTGCCTCTGGTGGCTGGGGTGGCCGACGCCGTGCGGGCCCTGGGCATCCCGGTCTTCGGCCACGACGCCGCCACAGCGCGGCTGGAGGGCAGCAAGGCCGTGGCCAAAGCCTTCATGGAACGGCACGGCATCCCCTGCGCCGCCAGCCATACGGTGACGGACCTCGCGGAGGGCGAGGCCCTCATCCACGCCTGGCCGCACGGCTATCCCATCGTGCTCAAGGCCGACGGCTTGGCGGCGGGCAAGGGCGTGGTGCTGGCCGGGACCGAAGGTGAGGCCCTGGATACGTTCCGGGCCTTCATGGCCGGTCAGTTCGGGGAGGCCAGCAAGACGGTGGTGTTCGAGGAACCGCTGGTGGGTATGGAACTGTCGCTGCATGTGCTGGTGGACGTGGACGCCGACCACGCCGCGTTCGCGATGCTGCCCGCCTGCCAGGACCACAAGCGCATCTTCGAGGGCGACCGCGGGCCCAACACCGGCGGGATGGGCGCCTTCGGGCCCATCCCCTTCCTCCGGCCGGAGGATGTGGCGCGCATGAAGGCGGAGCTGGTGGAACCCACGGTGCGCGGGCTCCAGAAGGATGGCCTCGCGGCCCGGGGCGTGCTGTTCCTGGGGGTCATGTGGACGGCGGCTGGCCCGGAGCTGCTGGAGTACAACGTCCGCTTCGGCGACCCCGAAACCCAGGTGCTCATGCAGCTGCTGGACGAGGACCTGGCCGCCCTGCTCCTGGAGGTGGCCGAAGGACGCCTGGTGGCCCGCGACCTGAAGCTCAAGCCCCACACGGCCATCACCGTGGTGCTGGCGGCGGAGGACTACCCCGAAGGGGCGAAGAAGGGGGTGCCCATCCAGATCGGGACGCCCGCCGTGACCGTCATCCACGCCGGAACGCGGAAGCAGGATGGGCAGTGGCTGACGAACGGCGGCCGCGTGATGAACCTGGCGACTTCCGCGCCGGATCTTGCCGCGGCCCGCACCGCCATCGAGGCCGCCCTGCCACAGATCCAGTGGCCCGGCATGCAGGTGCGCCACGACATCGGGCTCAAGGCTCTGCGGCATGCGGAGGCGGGGAAGACCGTTCAGGACCCCTGGTGATCAGGTTGAGTTCGACCAGGCGCCTCCTCCTACCGCCGATCCCTCAGGAACCATACAGCCAGTGTGAGGGCCGCCAGCGCGAGGGTGAAGGCACCTGAAGCGCGGTGGATGCGCGGGATCCCGGACCGGGCGCTGCGCCCCTCCCGCCAGGCCAGGGCCGCACGGCCCAGGAGCAGGGTCGAGCCGGCGGCGGCCAGGACCGCCAGCCACAGGGCGAGGTGCAGCCGGCCCAGGCTCCTGGGGTGGAGGATGACCCGCAGAAAGACCACGGTGAAGGTGGCCATCATGAGGTGCCCGTGGAGCCGGTGGTCTCCCCGCCGGACGGCGAGCAGGGCGAAGGCCAGGAGGAGCGCGGCGGGGATCAGCAGCAGGTCCAGCATGGCCGTCAGACTACAACAGGTGGATCAGAGCGGGAGGGCCTCCAGGCGCTTCTCGCCCTCCCAACGGTAGAAGCCGGCGCCGGATTTGCGGCCCAGGCGGCCGGCGGCCACGAGCTGGCGCAGGACCGGGGGGGCCTTGAAGCGGGGTTCTCCGAAGGCTTCGAACAGGACCTCGGCCACGCTCTGCATGGTGTCAAGGCCGATGAAGTCGCTGAGGTGCAGGGGGCCCATGGGGTGGCCGCAGCCCAGCTTCATGGCCGTGTCGATGTCCTCCACCGTGGCCAGCTTCTGCTCGGCGCAGCGCAGGGCGTCCAGCAGGTAGGGCACCAGGAGCCGGTTCACCACGAAGCCCGGGGCGTCTGGCGCCAGCACGGCGGTCTTCCCGAGCCGCTGGACGAAGGCCTTCAGGGCGGCCAGGGTGTCCTCGTCGGTGGCGAGGGTGCGGACGATTTCGACCAGGGGCATGGCGGGCACGGGGTTGAAGAAGTGCAGGCCCGCCAGCCGGGGTAGGCGGCCCGGTGACAGGACGGGGCTGAGGTGGGCGACGGTGAGGCTGGAGGTGTTGGTGCAGAGGAGGGCGCCCGGAGCCATGACCTTGTCCAGTTCGGTGAAGGTCTCGAGCTTGAGGTCCATGCGTTCCGGGACGGCCTCCACCACCAGATCGCAACCGGACATCGCGGCGAAGGCGAGGGTGCCGTGGAGCCGTCCGGTGAAGGCGGTTCTCTGCTCCTCCGTGATCTTCCCCTTGGCCACGGCGCGCTCCCAGTTGCCCTTGATCCGGCTCAGCCCCTTGGTGAGCAGGGACTCGTCCACCTCCTTCACCCACACCTCGCAACCAGCCTCCGCGGCGCACTGCGCGATGCCTGAGCCCATGAGTCCGCAACCGACGATGCCGATGCGCTGGATGTCCATATCGCGCCCCCTGTTGGAATGGTGATGGTCTGGTCCCCATTCTCCGCCGGTTGGGCGCCGGACGGGAGGATGACCTGCGGTAGGGTTCTTTCGCTATGATCGGCCATTCCCCGGGGGGTGCCCATGACCGGCCTGCTCAAGGATCTGCTCAGCCACCAGGCCTGGGCCGACGCGATGTTCTTCCACGCCTGGGGCAAGTCGGAATTCCGGGAAGATCCCGAGTTGCGGACGAGGACCGGCCACCTGGTGGACGTGCAGAAGGCTTTCCTGGGCGTCCTCAAGGGCGAAACCGAGGTGCCAGAGGCCCGCCCCATTCAGGGTTTCGAGGAATTGAAAAGGTGTTGCCAGGGCAACCATGAGACCTTCCGCGCTCTGGGCCGGGGCCTCGACGAGGCCTCCCTGGCCCGCATCGTGCGGGTGCCCTGGTTCCCGGATCCGCCCTGCCTGGTGTCCGTGGCCGAGGCGCTGACCCAGGTCTGCCTGCATACCCAGCACCATCGTGCCCAGAACATGATGCGGCTCAAGGCCCTAGGCGCTGGGCCGAAGAATGTGGACTACATCATCTGGCTGTGGAAGCAGAGGCCCGATCCGCGCTGGGATATCTGAGCGGTGGGAGAATGGGGCGGAACCATCTCCCGGGGACAATCCATGCGGACAGATGAGCATTCCCTGCGCTTCATGCGGCGCGCCATCGAGCTCTCCCGCGTCCACATGGCGGACAACGAGGGTGGTCCGTTCGGCGCGGTGATCGTGAAGGATGGCGAGATCCTGGGTGAAGGCTGGAACCGCGTGACGTCCGGCCACGACCCCACGGCCCATGCGGAGGTGGTGGCCATCCGGCAGGCCTGCGGGAAGCTCGGCACCTTCCAGCTCCCGGGCTGCGAGATCTACACGAGCTGCGAACCCTGCCCCATGTGCCTGGGGGCCATCTACTGGGCCCGATTGGATCGAATCTGGTATGCCAACGGCCGGTCTGACGCCGCGGCCATCCAGTTCGACGACGAGTGGCTCTACCGCGAAGTGGCATTGCCCCTCGGCGAACGGAGCCTGCCCGCCACCCAGCTGCTGCGCGACGAAGCCCTGGAAATCTTCCGCGCCTGGGAGGCCAAGCCCGACAAGATCCCCTATTGATAGCTGATAGCTATATTTCCAGATAGGTGTGCAGCTTCCGCTCTTCGGTGAGCAGCGCCCGCAGGGCCTCGGCGGCGTCGCTCTTGGCGCTGGGTTTCCGCTTGGTCTGGGGGCCCTGGATGAGCACGTCGGGATCGTAGTG
>DASXUH010000078.1:0-3888 GCA_036504935.1 Geothrix sp.
AGCACGCCGTACATCATGGTCTTGAAGCCATAGAGCTTGGTGGCGTTGGTGCGGCGCATCTTGGCCAGGAAGCCCTTGCGGAAGATGCGGCGGATGGCCTTGCCACTGTTGTCGGGCCCGAAGCTGAAGTAGAAGCTGGCGCGCATCTGGTGCTTGTCCAGCAGGCGCAGCAGGGTGGGGATGCCCGTGACCGAGCCTTCCAGGGTGTCGACGTCCACGCGGAGGGAGATGGCTTTCATGGTGGTTCCTTCCCGTCTCCATTGCACCCGCGAAGCGGCCTGGCATCAAGGCGCGGGGGTGGGGGGCCCGCCCTTGTCGCGGCTGCGCTGGACCAGCCCCTCGCTCCCCTCGAGCCAGCCCCGCTGGATGGCGCCCATGCGCCGCCAGAGGAGGAAGCCCGACAGGAGCATGGCGGCCAGGGCCAGGAGCGGGACCAGGCCCGTGGGCAGGAGGGGCTGCAGCACCGCCACCATGGGCAGGGCCACCGTGGCCCCGAGGGCCAGCTCGATGACGAACCGGATGGCGTCCGACATGCCTTCGGTCCGGTCCCCGGAGACCAGGATGGCCCGGTCCGCGATGGCGCGCGCGATGCGCCGGATCTGCTTGAGGATGCCGAGAAGGAAGCGCAGGACGAGGCCGCCGACGAGGAGCCAGACCAGGTACACCGCCAGAGCATGGGACAGTCCCCGGGCGACCACGAGCCCCGTGAGGGTCCGATGGAGCAACGTGCCGAGCCCCACGGACACGGCCACCAGCAGGCTATCCAGCAGGAGGTAGCCGAAGGGCCGGCGGAGGTGGTCCCAGGCCGCCTTCCGGAATGGGAGGCTTCGCAGGTGGCCCATGGCGGCCCGATGGTGCAGGAGGAAATGGCGGATCCGGCGGGGCAGCCAGCGCTCGACGCCATCTGCCAGGCCCTCCGAGTGCCGGATCAGCTGGGGCGTGGTGAGGGTGGTCACAGCGCAGGTGGCGGCCAGAACCGGGAAGAGGGCCGGCCCCACCACGCCGAGCCCCTGGCCCAGCGCCGCGATGATGAAGCTGAACTCGCCGATCTGCGCCAGACCCGCGCCGGCGCGGATGGAGTTCCGCAGGCTGTTGCCGCCCAGCAGGCCGCCCAGCGCCCCGGACAGGATCTTCCCGACCAGGACGAGCCCACTGAAGATGATCAGCGCCTTCCAGTTGGGCAGCAGCTGGGTGGGATCGATCAGCATGCCGATGGAGACGAAGAAGACCGCCACGAACATGTCGCGCAGCGGATGGACGAGGTGCTCGACCTTCCGTTCGCGGCCGGATTCGGCCACGATCATGCCCGCCAGGAAGGCGCCCAGGGCTACGGAGTAGCCGGCCTTGGCCGCCAGCAGCGAGAAGGCGAAGCAGAGCCCCACCACGGTGACCAGGAGGGTCTCGCTGCTGCCCGTGTCGGCCACCCAGCGCACGAAGCGCGGCAGGATCCAGCGGCCGAGGACGGTCACCACCACCAGGAAGCCCGCGAGGCGCCCCAGGGTGAGCAGGAAGGCCGGCACGCTGAGCCCCGCCCTGGAGCCCAGCGCCGTGAGCAGGGTGAGCATGAGGATGGCGAGGAGATCCTGCACGATGAGGGTGGACAGCACCAGCTCCGCCAGGGGTCCCTTGGCATTCATGGCCTCGAAGACCCGCGCGATGATCATGGTGGAGCTGACGGCCAGCGCCGCCCCCGCGAACACGCTCTCGATGGCGCCCCAGCCGAGGAAGCGCCCGGCGAGGTAGCCGGCCCAGGCCATGAAGCCCCCCTGGATCAGGGCCACCAGGGCGGCGGAGGGGCCGGAGCGCAGGAGCTTCTTGAGGCTGAACTCCAGGCCCAGCGAGAACATGAGGAGGATGACGCCCAGCTCCGAGAGCGTGTGGACATTGCCCTGGTCGGCCACCAGGGGGATGGGCAGGTGGGGGCCGATGATGAGACCCGCGAAGAGGTAGCCGACCACCACCGGCAGGCGAAGCCGCTGGCAAGCCACGGTGGTCAGGGCCGCCACGCCCAGGACCATGGCCAGGTCGCCGAGGATGCCTGGGGTGGGCGGGGCCGCGGTCATGCGCTCCTTTCCGGAAGCATGATGATAACTTGGCCGCCCCAAAGAAAGGGCTGAGACAGAGTCTCCGGAGAAAAATAGACAAAGCGGAGACCCTTGCCACGACTGCATCTGAGCGGGTCGATAAGGAATCGAACGAAGAACCGCTCCCACTCCGGTCATCTGATCTATCATCGTGCCGCTATCCAGATCCTGACCAACGGGTCACCAGGAGGTTTCGCCATGCAGAAGTCCCTCCACCTCGATCCCAACAAGTGCACGGGCTGCCTGCAATGTGAGATGGCCTGCGCCTGGGAGAACCACCGCAGCTTCACCATCGCGAAGTCGCGAATCAAAGTGTTCACGTTCCACAAGGAAGGCCGCTTCGTGCCCTACACCTGCACGCAGTGCGACGAGGCCTGGTGCATGACGGCCTGCCCGGTGGACGCCATCCGGCTGGATCCCGTGACGGGCGCGAAGATCGTGCTGGAGCCCACCTGCGTGGGCTGCAAGGTCTGCACGATCGCCTGCCCCTTCGGCACCATCAACTACGTGGCCTCCACGGGCAAGGTGCAGAAGTGCGACCTCTGCGGCGGCGAGCCGGCCTGCGCCAAGGCCTGCCCGACCGGCGCCATCACCTACGTGGATGCCGACTGGACGGGGCTTGGGAAGATGCGCCAGTGGGCCGGCAAGACCGACACCAACCCGGCGACGGTGTGAGAGTGTGTTTTAGAATTCGCACGGGCCGCGCTGGGAGCGCTGGGCGAGCCTGGCTAGGACAGGGCCCGCTGGCATGGTGGTTCCATGTCGAGGGCCCTGGACGACGCCAGGCGAAGCCCACCGCCCCAGCCCGAAGGGACGGGGCCAGCCACCCGCCCAGCTGCGTTGGCACACTTGAACGATGTCCCGCATCGCCCATCGCGTGCCGCCTTGCTGGGCACGCGGCTGGCCTCCGTCGCGACCCGCGGGAATTCTAAAACACACTCTAAGGAGCGACTGCCATGGCATGGACCAAGAATCTCCTTCGCGTGAACCTTGAGGCCGGCACCTGCACCACGGAGCCGCTGAACCCGCAGTGGGCCCAGGACTACCTGGGCCAGCGGGGCCTCGCGACCAAGTACCTGGTATCTGAGATCGATCCCAAGGTCGATCCCTTCTCCCCCAAGAACAAGCTCATCTTCGTGACTGGCCCGCTCACGGGCACCATGGCCGCCACGGGCGGGCGCTATTCGGTGGTCACCAAGGGACCCCTCACGGGCGCCATCGCCTGCTCCAACTCCGGTGGCTACTTCGGCGCCGAGCTGAAGTTCGCGGGGTGGGACATGGTGATCTTCGAGGGTGCCTCGCCCAAGCCCGTCTACCTCCTCATCAACGACGGCAAGGCCGAGCTGGTGGACGCCTCCCACCTGTGGGGCAAGACCGTCTGGGAGACCGAAGAGATCATCAAGACCCAGCACCAGGATCCCCAGCTCCGCGTGGCCGCCATCGGCCGGGCGGGGGAGAATCGCGTGCTCTACGCGGCCATCGTGAACGACCTGCACCGTGCCGCCGGGCGCTCCGGCGTGGGCGCGGTCATGGGCTCGAAGAACCTCAAGGCCGTGGCTGTCCGGGGCACCCGCACGGATGCGTACCAGATGGCGAACCCCGAAGCGTTCTTCGCGGCCACCGAGGCGGGCAAGAAGGTGCTGGCCGCCAACGGCGTGACGGGCCAGGGGCTCCCCACCTACGGCACCCAGGTGCTCATGAACGTCATCAACGAGCTGGGGGCGCTGCCCACCCGCAACCATCGCGACATCCAGTTCGAGGGCGCCCACGACATCTCCGGGGAGGCCATGCACGAGAAGCGGCC
>DASXUH010000079.1:0-13319 GCA_036504935.1 Geothrix sp.
CTTCCGCGCCGAGAAGAGCAAGACCCGCCGCCACCTCACGGAGTTCTGGATGGTGGAGCCCGAAGTGGCCTTCGCCCACCTGGACGACGTGATGGCCCTGGGCGAGCGCATGACCAAGTTCCTGATCCAGCGCGTGCTGGAGGGCCGCCAGGAGGAGCTGAAGATCCTCGAGCGCGACCTGGCGCCCCTGGAAACCGCCCTCAATACCACCTTCGACCGCATGACCTACACCGAGGCCGTGGACAAGCTGAAGACGCTGGGCAGCGACATCAATTGGGGCGAGGACTTCGGCAACGACGACGAGACCATGCTCATGAACGCCACGGACAAGCCCCTGTGGGTCCATCGCTTCCCCAAGGCTTTCAAGGCCTTCTACATGGAGCCGGACCCCCTGGATCCGAAGCTGGCCCTGGGCGCGGACCTGCTGGCCCCCGAGGGCTACGGCGAGGTCATCGGCGGCGGCGAACGCGCCTCCAGCCTCCAGTACCTCCTCGACCAGATCGAGCACGAGGGCCTGAGCCGCGCCGACTACGAGTGGTATCTCGATGTCCGCAAGTACGGCAGCGTCCCCCACGCCGGCTTCGGCATGGGCCTCGAACGCGCCGTGGCGTGGATCTGCAAGCTGCCGCACGTCCGCGAAACCATCCCGTACCCCCGCATGATGGGGACGTTGCGGCCGTAGTCCCCCTTTTGGCTGTTCCCTGCGCGCGGGCTGCGCCCGCGCGTATACGAATATCGCGAAGCGATTTTCGCGATATTGAACAGCTTGGAACCTATCTTCCATTTGATGCATTGATTTAGCATGCGTGCCTGGCTGGCCCTTCTCGCGACATCTCTGCTTGTCGGGCAGGCTGAAAAGCCTGCGCCCAAGACCTCCCACGCACTCCCAGGACCGAGCCTCAAGCTGCGGGTGGTCCCGCTTTCGCCTCAGGCCATGCTGCGGGCCATGCTGGCGCAGGAACAGGCCAGCCGCACCCAGGCGGGCGCCACGGTGGAGGTCATCGGGTACGAGGATGAAGCGGCCCTGAAGCTACTAGCCCTTGATGTCGCTGAGCACACCCGGTAGAACTTCCGCATCATGGATAAACAGAGCCATCGCGAACTCTACAATTTCATGCACCAGGACCCGAGCCACCCGGCGCCAGTGCTGTTTGTACCAAGGGCCGCAGGCGGACCATTCACCAAGGCCAACGCGGAATGGCTCAAGTGATTTCGACTTGTTGCGGTCTTCCGCGCGGGCTTTGCCCGCGCCTACGAAAATCGCGCAGCAATTTTCGCCCTCTCGCCCTACAACTGCATCACCACCCCAGGCAGCTTCTGGATCGCCTCCCGCAGCGGGGTCTCGGCTTTGTCGTCGGGGAGGGTGACCCAGAAGGTGTAGCTGATGAAGGCGCCTTTGCAGTTGGCCGAGTGCTGTTCGTCGCCTTCGGCCTGGGGCCCGAGGTGGGCGAGGATCAGCTCCGTCACCATGCCGGGGCGCAGTTCCTCCTGGCGCCCGATGATCTTCATGGGGACGCGGACGGGATAGGTGATCTCGGGGCGGCGGCAAGCTTCCATGCCCTCCAGCTTACCGTTTGTTACGCTGGAAGGCCCGGGGTCCGTGGGGGGCCGGTTTCGCCCCTTCCGTCCTGGCTGCCCCGGAGGGTTTGGCGTGCTGGATCGGCTGAAGGACCTGGAAGTTCAGTCCCGCAGGCTGGATCCCGGCGCCGGGGAACGGGCGCCCCTGTGGGAGGCCGCCCGGGGGTACGGCGAAACCTTCCTCCAGGCCCTTCCGGAGGGCCCGGCCTTCGTGCTGAAGGACCGGCCCGGGGCGGGGTTGGCGGAGTTCTCCATCCCCGAGGCTGGGCGGCCTTTCCCCAGCATCCTGGACGCCCTGGCCGAGCACGTGGATGGCGTGGGGGCCAACGGGGCTTCGGGCCGGCATCTGGCCTTCATCCCGCCCTCCTCACTGTTCGCGGGGGCCCTGGGCGACCTGCTGGCGGCCCTCACCAACCGCTATGCGGCCTACTTCTTCGCCGGGCCCGGCGCGGTGCGCATGGAGAACCAGGTGATCGGCTGGCTGACCCGGGAGATGGGCCTGCCCGAGGGCAGCTCGGGCAACCTGGCCTCCGGCGGCAGCATGGCCCACCTGGTGGGCATCTGCGCCGCCCGGGAGGCCGGGGGCCTCAAGGCGGCGGACTACTTCAAAGCCTGTGTGTACCTTTCGGATCAGGCCCATCACTGCATCGTGAAGGCGCTCCGGGTGGCGGGCATGGGTGAGGCCCCCGTCCGGAGCATCCCCACGGATGCGGATTTCCGCTTGCGGCCCGAGGCCCTGGAGGCCGCCATCATGGAGGACCTCCACGCCGGGCTCCGCCCCTGGCTGCTGGTGCCCACGGCGGGCACCACCAACACCGGGGCGGTGGACTCCCTGGAGGCCTGTGCCGACCTGGCCGCTCATCACGGCCTGTGGATGCACACGGATGGCGCCTATGGGGCCTCCTTCGCCCTCACGGAGCTGGGCAAGGCCGCGCTCCGGGGCCTGGAGCGCAGCGACAGCCTCGTGCTGGACCCCCACAAGGGCCTGTTCACGCCGCTGGGCCTGGGCGCCGTGCTGGTGCGCCACCTGGATCCCCTGCGCAAGGCCCACGCCTTCCGGGCCGAGTACCTGCCTTCCCCGCCGGAGGACCTGGAGGAGCTGAGCCCTTCGGAAACCACGCTGGAATTCAGCAAGCACGCCCGGGCCCTGCGCCTCTGGCTCCCCCTCCAGCTCCACGGCGCCGCAGCCTTCCGGGCGGCCCTGGAGGAGAAGCTCCTGCTGGCCCGGTACGCCTACAACCGGCTCAAGGAGATGCCGGGCGTGGACCCCGGACCTGCGCCCCAGCTCAGCATCCTGGCCTTCCGCTTCCTGCCGCCGTCCGGCGATCCGGACGCCTTCAACCAGGCCCTGCTCGAGCGCCTCACGGCCGAGGGCCGGGTCTTCCTCAGCGGCACGAAGCTGAACGGCGCCTTCCACCTGCGCCTGGCCATCCTCGCCGCGCGGACGCACAAGAACGAGGTGGACGAAGCCCTGGACCTGCTCCAGTCCACGGCTTCCGAGCTTGTTCGATAGACCATTCCGCCGGTTTGCAAGGATTGGCCCGGTTCGGCCTTCAAATGCCTCCACGAAGGGCACGAAGCGAAAGCCAAGGGCACGAAGGCCGGTTCCGGCGCTTCGGCACGGGCATCCGGGCCTGCGGCCCCCGGCCGCGCGTAAGCGCGACCGGCTTTGCGGGCGGCGGTCCCAGGCGGTTTTGAAGGGCCGCCATGGCCGCCGCCCGCAAAGGGATGCCCAAGGTGGGTCAAGACCCATTCGTGGGCTTCGTGAGCCCACAGGGTGCCTTCGTGTCCTTCGTGGTGATCTTTTTCTGCCCCCAGGGGCTGCACCAGAAGGTTGCTACGCGACCTCGATCTCCCGCAGGTCCTTCCCAGGCTTGAAGCGGATGCTCTTGCCCTTGGGGATCTGGACGCTGGCGCCGGTCTTGATGTTCCGGCCCATGCCCCGCTTGCGGGGGCGGGGCTCGAAGACACCGAAGCCGCGGATCTCGATGCGGTGGCCGTTCAGAAGCGCGTCTTTGAGGCGCTCCGTAAGGAGGTCCACCACCTGGAGCGCGGTGGCGCGGGAGCAGGGGTGAACCTTCATCAGCGAATTGGCGATGTCGATCTTGATCATCTGCGACCTCGGGCCAGGGAGTGGGAGAGCCAGGATACGTGGAACAGAGGCTAGCGTGCCAGGGTGATTTTCACGTCCGTGGCCGGGGGCATGGCCATGGGCATCCCCGGGGCGGGGGTCTGAATGGCCGGAGGCGCGCTGGCGCCGGCTTCCCGGCCGCCGCCCTGCGAGATGGACATGCCGCGCTCCATGTTGGCCCGGGCCATGTCGGAGGTGCCCATGACACCCTCGAGCCGAAGCTTGAACTCGCCCACGTTGGTGGCGCGGAGCAGGGCCTCCTCTTCGGTGATGAGCCCCTGGCCCAGGAGGAAGTAGAGGCTCTGGTCGAAGGTCTGCATGCCGTACTGGGCCGTGCCCGCGGCGATGACATCCTTCAGCAGCTTGGTCTTGTCCTTGTCCTCGATGCAGGTGCGCACGGTTTCCGTGGCCACCATGACCTCCACGGCGGGGACGCGGCCCTGGCCATCGGCCCGGGGCACCAGGCGCTGGGAGATGATGCCCTTGAGCACGGCCGCCAGCTGGAGGCGGATCTGCTTCTGGTGGTGGGGCGGGAACACGGAGATGACGCGGTTGATGGTCTCGGTGGCATCCAGCGTGTGCAGGGTGCTGAAGACCAGGTGGCCCGTCTCGGCGGCGTGGAGCGCCGTCTCGATGGTCTCCAGGTCGCGCATCTCACCCACGAGGATCACGTCGGGGTCCTGGCGGAGGGCGGCGCGCAGGGCCGAGGAGAAGGTCTTGCAGTCGGCCTCGACCTCGCGCTGGTTGACGATGCTCTGGTTGTCCCGGTGCAGGTACTCGATGGGGTCCTCGATGGTGAGGATGTGCTCGGTGCGGGTGGCGTTGATGAGGTCGATCATGGCCGCGAGGGTGGTGGACTTGCCTGAGCCCGTGGTGCCCGTGACCAGCACCATGCCGCGCTGCTCCTCGCAGATCTTCTTCAGGACCTTGGGGAGCATCAGGTCATCGATGGTGTAGATCTTCCGGGGGATCACACGCAGTACCAGGCCCACCGTGCCCCGCTGGTTGAAGATGTTGCAGCGGAAGCGGCCCAGGGCGGGCACGGAATAGGCGATGTCGAGGTCGAGGTTCTCCTTGAACTTCGCCTTCTGCTTGTCGCTGGCCATGATGGCGTAGGCCATGGCGATGGTGTCTTCCTGCACCATGCGCTTGAATTGGGTCATGGGGGTGAGCTTGCCCCGGATGCGGGCGATGGGGTGGTTGCCGACCTTGAGGTGGAGGTCGCTGGCGCCCTGCTCGCAGACCACGGTGAGCAGTTCATTGATATGCATGGGGTTCTCCCGAGGAGGGTCCGCTTATCTTAGACCCCTTGCGGGGGAAGGGAAGGGGCCGGTCTTTTAGACTCGGAAATGGCCGGAGAATCTGGTAAAATCGAAGGTTCTGCCTGGCTTGTGCCCGGGCTGCCCGGGAGCAAGATGACCCCCCTCGAGAAGATCCGCAATATCGCCATCATCGCCCACGTCGATCACGGCAAGACCACCCTCGTAGACGCCCTGTTCAAGGGCGCCCACATGTTCCGGGACAACCAGCGGGTCCAGGAACGGGCCATGGACAGCAACGACCAGGAGCGCGAGCGCGGCATCACCATCCTGGCCAAGACGACCTCCCTGCACTGGGGCGGCTACCGCTTCAACATCGTGGACACCCCCGGCCACGCCGACTTCGGCGGCGAAGTGGAGCGGGTGCTCAGCATGGTGGATTCCGTGCTGCTGGTGGTGGATGCCTTCGACGGCCCCATGCCCCAGACCAAGTTCGTCACCCGCAAGGCCCTGGCCCTGGGGCTGCGGCCCATCGTGGTCATCAACAAGGTGGACCGCCCCGGCGCCCGCCCCGTGTGGTCCCAGGACCAGGTCTTCGACCTGCTGATCGAACTGGGCGCCACCGAGGAGCAGCTGGACTTCCCCTGTGTTTTCGCCAGCGCCAAGCTGGGCTACGCCATGCTGGACATGAACGACGCCAGCGACAGCCTGGATCCCCTCTTCGACACCATCGTGAAGCACTGCCCCCACCCCACCGGCAGCCCCGACGCACCCCTCCAGATGCTCGTCACCCTCATGGACTGGAGCGATTTCGTCGGCCAGATCGGCATCGGCCGCATCGTGAACGGCCGGATCAAGGTGGGCGACAGCGTGGGCCTCGTCAAGCGCGATGGCTCCGTGCAGCAGCAGAAGATCACTCAGCTCTACGGCTTCGAGGGCCTCACCCGCGTCCAGCTCCAGGAGGCCAGCGCCGGCGAGATCGTCGCCATCGCCGGCATCACGGATATCCGGGTGGGCGAGACCATCGCGGATGCCTCCAACCCGATGGCCCTGGAGTATGTGGACATCGATGAGCCCACCATCTCCATGATGTTCATGGTCAATGCGGGCCCCTTCGCCGGCCAGGACGGCAAGTACATCCAGAGCCGCCGCATCCGCGAGCGCCTCCAGAAGGAGCTGCAGCACAACGTGGCCCTGCGCGTGGAGGACACGGACAGCCCCGATTCCTTCAAGGTGAGCGGCCGCGGCGAGCTGCATCTCTCCGTGCTCATCGAGTCCATGCGCCGCGAGGGCTTCGAGCTGTGCGTGAGCCGCCCCGAAGTGATCCTCCACACCGACCCCGTGACCGGCGAGAAGCTCGAGCCCTATGAGGATGTCACCATCGACATCCCCGAGGCCTACATGGGCGTGACCATGGAGCACATGGGCAACCGCAAGGCCGAGATGCAGGACATGGGCAATGAGGGCGGGCGCCTGCGCCTGCACTTCAAGATCCCCAGCCGCGGCCTCATCGGCTTCCGCAACGAGTTCATGACCGACACCCGCGGCGAAGGCCTCATCCACAGCCTCTTCAGCCACTACGGCCCCCACAAGGGCGACCTGGTCGGCCGCAAGAACGGCGTGCTCATCAGCATGGAACAGTGCGAGGCCGTGGGCTTCGCCCTCATGAACCTGGAAGAGCGGGGAGTCATCTTCATCCAGCCCGGAACCAAGTGCTATGAGGGCATGATCGTGGGCGAGCACGCCCGCGAGAACGACCTGGTGGTGAACGTGGCCAAGGCCAAGAAGCTGTCGAATATGCGTTCCAGCGGCAGCGATGAGGCCACCCGCATCACGCCCCCCAGGGAGCACACCCTGGAGCAGGCCCTGGAGTACATCGAATCCGACGAGCTGGTGGAGGTCACGCCCAACTTCATCCGCATGCGCAAGCGGGTGTTGGACACCAGCGAACGGAAGAAGTCAGAGAAGCGATCCGAGGCCTAGCCTCCTTCCCATGTCCCAGCCCTACCACGCCCCGCCCCGCGCCAGCTTCCTCCAGAAGCTCGGCCCCGGCGGGGCGGCTTCGTTGGGGTTGGCCCTGGCCACGGCGCTGGGGTTGCTGCTGCTGCCCGTGGGGTTCCGGCTGCGGCGCGTGGTGCAGGGTGCCGGGGGCGACCCGCTGGAGCCCGCGGACGCCATCCTGGTGCTGGGGCGGCAACTGAAGGGCGATGGCCCCACGCCCGTGTACGAGGCGCGGCTGGCCCATGCGGAAGGGTTGTGGCGCCAGGGATTCGCGCCCCGCATCCTCGTGGCGGGCGGCACCACGGGCGACGCCACCCGCAGCGAGGCCGAAGCCGGCCGGGACTGGCTGGTGGCCCGGGGTGTCCCTCCGGAGGCCATCCTGCTGGAAGACCGCAGCCAGCACACCCTGGAGAATCTGTTCAATGTGCGGGCCCACCTGCGGGCCGAAGGCTGGCGCACCCTCCTGCTGGTGTCCGACCCCCTGCATCTGGCCCGCGCCCGCGCCACGGCCCTGGGTCTGGGCCTGGAGGTCTGCTGCAGTCCCGCGCCCGGTGGCCCCCCGGTGCCCGGGAGCTTGGCATGGTGGCGGCGGGCGGTTGTCGAGGCCTTCTTCCTGCACTGGTACCACACCGGCATGCTCTACAGCCGGCTGGTCCGCAGTGAACGACAGCTCGAACGGGTGACTTGATCCGGCCGGAGGGGCGTTGCGGATGCGGCGCCCTCCGTCCGGCCTGCCAGAATGAAGGCATGGCTGGCCATCTGATCCTCGTCCCCACCCCCATCGGCAACATGGGCGACCTCACGGATCGCGCGAAGGAGGCCCTGGCGGAAGCCGACCTGGTGGCCTGCGAAGATACGCGCCGAACCGGTGGCCTGCTCAAGCACCTGGGCATCGACAAGCCCCTGCTGCGGTTCGATGATCACGCCGGGGCCGCGGCCTACGAACGGATCGGGCTGGAGCTGGGTTCGGGCCGCACCGTGGCCTACTGCAGCGATGCGGGGATGCCCGGCATCAACGATCCCGGTTTCGAGATCGCCCGGGCCGCCCGGGCCGCGGGGGCCAAGGTCACGGTGCTGCCAGGCGCTTCGGCCGTGCTGCTGGCGGTGGTGGCCTCGGGCCTGCCCTGCCATGCCTTCAGCTTCTGGGGCTACCTGCCCAACCGGGGGGAACCTCGGCGCGCCCTGCTGAAGAAGCTTGGCGCCGAGGAGGAAACGGTGGTCGTCTTCGAGACGCCCCACCGCATCCACGAAACGCTCTCGGACCTGGAGACGCTGCTGCCGGGCCGGGAGATCGCCCTGGGCCGGGAGCTCACCAAGCTGCACGAAACCTGGTACCGCGGCACTCCCGCCCAGGTGACGGCCCAGCTCGGCCGGGAGGATCGTGGCGAAATGGTGCTGGTGCTGGCGGGCGCCGGTGCCAAGCGGCTGGTCACGGAAGCGGAGGCGACCCTCGATGGCGCCACCCTGCCGGACTGGGCCAAGGCCTACCTCGCCGCCGCCCGGGAAGGCGGCATGACCCTCCGCGAAGCCGTGAAGCCCTTGGCCAAGCACCTGGGCGTGTCCGCCTCCGAGCTCTACCGCATGGCCACCGAGGTCTGACGCCCGATGCCACGTGATCCCCTCTCCCGCCTCCAGTGGCTGGTCTTCGCCCTGGTCAGCGCGGTGTTCACCACGGTCTACATCCCCCAGCCGGTGCTGCCGGTGCTGCGGCAGACCTTCGGCGTGGGCGAGGGCACCGCCTCGCTCACGGTGTCCGCGGTGGTGCTGGGCATCGCCCTGGCGAACCTGCCTTTCGGGGCCCTGGCCGACCGCGTGGCCATCCGTCCCATCCTGTTGACGGGCGGGCTGGTGGTGGCTGCTGCGGGCGTGGTGTCGGCCCTGGCGCCGAGCCTGTCCCTGCTGGTGGGCGCCCGATTTGTCCAGGGGCTCTTCGTGCCAGCCCTCACCACTTGCCTGGCCGCCTACCTGGCCAAGGTGATGCCGGCCGAGCGCCTGAACGTGGTGATGGGTTCGTACGTGTCCGCCACGGTGGTGGGCGGGCTTTCGGGCCGGCTGCTGGGCGGTTTCGTCTTTCCTCCCGCCCACTGGCGCTGGGCCTTCCTGGTGGCCGCGGCCCTGCTGCTGGCCGCCACTCTGGCGGCCTACGCGGGGCTGCCGGCGGAGGATCACGAGGAGATCCGCCAGGCCGAGGTCGTGCGCTTCCGCGATGTCCTGTTCCGGCACGACCTGTTCCGCATCTACTGCGTGAGCGGCGGTGGCTTCTTCGTGTTCTCGTCGGTCTTCAACTACATGCCCTTCTACCTGCACGGGGCGCCCTTCCACTGGTCCACGCGCGCCGTGACCCTGCTCTACCTGTCCTACATCGTGGGCGTGGTGGCCGAGCCCCTGGCGGGCCGTCTCAGCAACCGCATCGGCAATGGCACGGCCATGGTGGCGGGGGCCCTGGTGTTCGGCGCCGGCCTCGCGGTCACGCTCATTCCGCAGGGCTGGGCCATGGCCCTGGCGCTGGCCCTGGTTTGCGCGGGCTTCTTCACCATCCACGCGTCGGCCGCGGGCGCCCTGAATCGCAAGCTCAGCGCGGGGCGGGGGCGCGCCAACGCCTTCTACACCCTGTTCTACTACCTGGGCGGAGCCGCGGGCATCACCCTCAGCGGCCACGCCTACCACCTCGGGGGCTGGCACGGCGTGGTGGCCCTGGCGGCGGGCGTGCTGCTGGTGCCCTTCACCACCGGAGTGGTGGAGATGCGGGTGGCTCAGCGGGGCTGAGGCCGGCGCCAGGCCGAGGGCGGCAGGCTGTACCAGACGATGGTGCCGAGGATCGTCAAGCCTCCCAGCAGGGCCCAGGCGGAGGGACGTTCTCCGATGCCCAGGAACACCCAGATGGGATTGAGGACGGCTTCGAGGGTGCCCGTCACCACGGCGGCCGTGGCGGAGAGGTGCTTCATGCCGGCGTTGAACAGTAGGTACGCCACGCCGATCTGGAAGACGCCGAGGTAGAGCAGGATGCCGCCCTGGGCAGGGGTGGGGTGGAAGTCCCGCAGGGCCAATGGCGCGCACAGGAGGGCCACCAGCAGGTTCCCGAGGATGATGGCGCCGATGGGATCCGCTTCCGGGCGGCGGTCCCGCTGCAGCTTGAGGGTGAGGGAGAAGAGGGCCAGGCAGACACCCGAGGCCACGCCGAAGAGGTTGCCGGAGAGGGTGCCCGCGCCCAGGCGTCCCACGAAGAAGAGCGCCATGGCCCCGAGACAGACCACCACCGCGGTGAGATCACGCCTCGCCACGGGGCGGCCGGCGAGGCGCGGTTCGAGGAACACCAGGTAGATGGGCGCGGAGAACTGGAGGAAGATCGCGTTCGCCGCAGTGGTGAGCTTGGTGGCGGCCACGAAGAAGATGAGCACGCCCGCGTAGGCGGCGGCACAGGCCAGAGCCAGGGCATCCGGTCGCGGGAAGGGCCGCCCGCCGCGCAGACGAACCACCAGGGCGATGGTGAGGGCCGCCACCAGGCTCCGGGCGAAGGCGATCTGCAGCGTGCCCAGGGGCAGCACCTTGATGAAGAGCCCGCTGGAGCTCCATAGCAGGGCCGCCAGCGCCACCAGGGCCGCGCCCCGCATGCTGTCGCCATGTCCGGTCATTGAGCCATTGGATCATGGCCGGATCTTCGTGTCCTTCGTGGAGATCCTAGGGTCTGTTTTCAAAGTGGATGCGAGCCGCGACGGCGGCCAGCCGCGCTCATGGCAAGACGGCGGCCGAAGGGCGATGCGGGACATCGTTCAAGGCCGCCAACGCAGCCAGGGGTGCGGCTGGCCACCGTCCCGGAGGGCAAGGGGCGGCGCCCGGCGCGATGCTGCGTCAAGCTCCTCGTCGATAGTGCCGCTATCGCCTTCGTCGCTTTCTTTGCCTCGCTTGGGCGGCGCCCCTTGCGCGGCCACACCCCACTTCGAATACAGACCCTAGTTCAAGCCCCGCCCGATTTGCCGACTTCCGACGATCGGAAGCTCCGGTACAGCAGCAGGTCGTAGAGGATTTTCAGCCCTCCGGCGATGAGGAAGGGCGCCCCGGCCAGGGCGGGCACGGCCAGCATGGGCCCGGCCAGCACGGGCGAAATGGCGGCGCCGGTGGTGCGGGCGATGCCGGTCACGCCAGCGGCGGCAGAGCGCTCGTCCGGGGCCACCACGGCCATGGTGTAGGCCTGGCGGGTGGGCACATCCATCTGGGAGATGCTGAAGCGCAGCAGCAGCAGGGCCACGGCCAGCGGCAGGTTCGGCATGAGGGGCACCAGGATCAGCAGCACGTTCGAGGGGATGTGGGTGAACACCATGGTGCGGATGAGCCCGATCTTCGCCGCCAGCTTCACCGCGTAGAGGCTGGAGAGCCCCGCCAGGATGTTGGCCGCGAAGAAGATCGACCCCAGGGCCCCCGGCGCCACGCCGAACTTCACGTGGAACCAGTAGGCCACGATGCTCTGGATGACGAAGCCCCCGGCGAAGGCGTCCAGCGAGAACAGCGCCGACAGCCGCAGCACCACGCCCCTGGAAGTGTGCAGGCCCCAGCGGCTCGCGTGGGCGGGCGCGGGCGGCGCCTCCACGGCGGGCGACATGCGCGTGAACAGCCCCGCGAGGAGCAGGCCCACGGCGGCGTAGGCGAAGACCAGCACCCGGTAGCTGGCCACGGGGGAATGGCCGGCGGCCTGGAGGGCCTGGGCGGACCACCCCCCGGCCAGGGCGCCGAGGGCGGTGGCGAAGGAGCCCGTCAGGTTGTACCAGGCGAAGACACCCGTGCGGCGGGCTTCGGGCAGCACCTGGGAGAGGGCGGCCTGCTCGATGGCCAGGAAGGGTCCCACCTCATTGCCCGAGGGGCTGATGACGCCGAAGGTGGCCGCCAGCACCAGCACGGTGAAATCGCCGCTGAGGGCGAAGGGGATGCCCGCGGCCATCATGAGGGCCGCGCCCAGCATCAGCATCTTCTTCCGGCCCAGGCGATCGGCGTGGAGGGTGATCCAGAGCGAGATGAGCGTGTCGCCCACCAGGGTGAGCGTGAGCAGCAGCCCGATGCGCCCCTCGCTGAAGCCCAGGCCCGCCAGGTAGAGCACCAGCACCACGGACAGGAAGCCGTACGAGAACATCCGCGCCGCGCGGGTCACGAAGAGGAGGCGGCCGTCGGCGTCCAGGCGGGCATTCGACGGCATGGGACCTCCCGGCAAGTCCCCCACTGTACACTTGCCCGGCCGCCGACCGGCATAGGGCCGCCCATGGACATCAAGCTCTCCCCCGACACCGAGAAGCGCCTGCACGGCGCCATCCAGCGCTTCGTGGCCGAGGAGTACGGCGAAAGCCTGGGTGAACTCGGGGCGGGTAACTTCATCAACTTCTGCCTCAAGGAGCTCGGCCCGGCCATCTACAACCAGGCCATCGCGGACGCCCAGGCCTGTCTGCAGGAGCGCGTGACGGACCTGGAGAACATCTGCTTCGCGGAGGAGACGAGCTACTGGGACAAGGGCGGCGCGAAACGGATCCAGCGCAGGCCGGACCATCGGCGGTAGCATCCGGTACCTGCCTCTGGAGCCCCGGACCTGCCATGCCCCACTGCATCCTCGAAACCTCGGACAACCTCCTGGACCAGCCGGACTGGACGGGCTTGCTGCGGGAGATCCACGGAACCCTGGTGGCCACGGGGCTCTTCAAGGAGGCGGACCTCAAGAGCCGCGTGATCCGCCACGCCACCTTCCTCGTCGCGGATGGGGCCCCGGACCGGGCTTTCGTGACTCTGGACGTGCAGCTCCTGGCGGGACGGACGGATGACGTGAAGGCCCAGCTCAGCGAGGTCCTGATGGCGGTCCTCGCCAGGGCCTTCCCCCGCAGCGCCGAGGGCATGCGGCTGAATCTCACCGTGCAGATCAGCGATCTTCACCGCGCCAGCTACCGCCGGCAGAACAGCGGCTAGGAGCCTCCGTGACCGACCCCATCTCCTCCCGCCAGCTCACCCTGCTCCAGGTGGTGGCCAAGCATCCCGACGTGCCCCGGGACCACCTGATCAAGGCGGGCGCCACGGACGCAGACCTGGCCTACCTGGAGCGCCACGACCTCATCCGCGAACGGGCCATCGGGCGCTACCGCGTGTCCCACATGGGCCTGGAAGTGCTGAAGCGGAGCCTGTGAATCCCATCCGGAAGGAGAAGCCATGCCCCTGCTCACCCGCGCCGAAGCCACCCGCTACGAGGAGACCAGCCGCCACGCGGACGTGATGGCCTTCATCGCCGGCCTTGCGGCCAAGGGCGACAAGCGCCTGCACGTCACCTCCTTCGGCATGAGCCCCCAGGGCCGGGAGCTGCCCCTGCTGGTGCTGTCGGCGCA
>DASXUH010000080.1:0-4936 GCA_036504935.1 Geothrix sp.
TTCGGCGGCGCCCTGGGTGCGTTCGACGGGGGTGGCGTAGGAGAAGCGGATCCACTCGGCGCCGTAGGGGCTGAAGAAGGCGCCGGGCACCACGGCCACGCCGTGCTCTTCGGCCAGGTACTGGCCCATGGGCTCGGAGTCGGCCCAACCTTTGGCCGCGAAGGAATCCGCCACTTTGATGAAGGCGTAGTAGCCCTGGCCGATGATGTGGGTGAGCTTCTGCTCTTTCAGGTAGCCGCGCAGCCAGGCGCGGCTGGCGCGGGTGGGGCCGGCGATGGGCGCGCTGGCGGTGGCGAAGCCCTTCTCATAGGCGGCCATGGCCACGGCCAGGCTGAAGAAGGAGGGGATCACGGTGTGCGAGGCCTGCGCCACGATGACCTTGACCACTTCCGCGTCCGCCAGCAGGTGGCAGTTGCGGATGTTGGAGGCGCCGAGGCTCTTGGTGAGGCCGTCCAGCACCATCAGGCGCTTGCGCAGGGCGGGCTCGAAGGCGCGGAGGAGGACATTCACATCGTAGGGCTCGCCATCCCCCACCGCGTGGTACATCCAGTCGAAGAGGACGTAGGCCACGCCGGCTTCCAGCGCGGCGCGAGCCAGGGCGATCTGGCGCTCCAGGGTGAGGGTCTGGCCCGTGGGGTTGTCGGGGCTGGTGATGACGAGGCCCGCGACCTTGCGGTTCGACTTCGCGGCTTCCGTGACGCAGGCGCGGATGCCGTCTTCGGAATAGGCCCAGCCTTCCTCCGCCCGGCCCGGGGCCCACATCACGTTGGCGCCGATGCCGTAGGGGCCCCAGTTGTAGCTGATCCAGGGCACGCGGCTGACCACGACCACATCGCCCTGCCGGCCATGGCCCAGGGCCAGCATGGCCTGGTAGGCCTTCTGCAGGCCGTCGCGGCCACCCTGGGTGCCGATGACATTGGCCGTGCCCCAGCCGGTGTCCGGCGCCAGCTTCCAGTAGGATTCCGCCACGCTCTTGCGGTACGCCTCGGTGCCGAAGGGCATGTCGTAGGCGGTGCCATGCTGCTTCTGTAGCTCGAAGGCCCGGTCCAGCAACGCCTCGGGCACGCCGGGGAGCGAGGCCCCGCCGTCGCCCTGGCTGGCGTCGAAGACCGGCACGCCCGGCTGCTTCTCCTGGAACACCTTCAGCGACTTGTTGATGAGGAACATGCGGGAGGCGGGAATGGGCGCCAGCCGTTTCAAATGGTCGCTCACTGGGACGAGGTTGGCCTCAGGCACGGCAAAGGCGGGTGTTTCAGGAGAGAGAAGGGCAGCCATGGATCCTCCCGATACGAAAATGTCGCCCCTGCGGCAACCCGGGGGCGACAAGCATTGGTTAAGATTACCAGCCCAGGTCATGGGCTCAAGTTATAGAACTTTATATGTCAATAATTGATACTCATGAATCGACGCCGAGCTCGAGGTGTTTGAAGGGCCGGGCGGAAGGTCCGGTGTAGTCCTCCACGCACTGCCCATGGCCCAGGAGGAGGTACCGGTAGCTGAGCAGGCCTTCGAGCCCCACCGGGCCGCGGGCATGGATGCGCCCGGTGCTGATGCCGACCTCGGCGCCGAACCCGTACCGGTAGCCGTCGGCGAAGCGGGTGGAGGCGTTGTGGAAGACGCTCGCCGCATCGACCTCGGCCAGGAACCGGGCCGCGGCGCGAGGATCCCCGGTCACGATGGCTTCCGTGTGGCCGCTGCCGTGGGCGCGGATGTGGGCGAGGGCCTCATCGAGATCCGCCACCACCTTCAGGGCCAGGATGGGGGCGCCGTACTCGGCATCCCAGTCGGCTTCCGCGGCCCTCCCGAGCGTGGGCATGAGGGCCAGGCAGGCGGGACAGCCGCGCAGTTCCGCGCCCCGGGGGACCAGGTCCGCCACCAGGGCCGGCAGCAGGCGGGCCGCGGCCCGGCGGTGGATGAGGACGGTTTCGACAGCGTTGCAGGCCGCCGGATACTGTAGCTTCGCGTCCCGGACGAGGCTCACGGCCATGGCGGTGTCCGCCGCCTCGTCGAGGTACATGTGGCAGATCCCGTCCGCGTGCCCCAGCACGGGGATGCGGGTGGACGCCTGGAGGCTCTGCACCAGTTCTCTGGAGCCGCGGGGGATCACAAGGTCCACCAGGTCGGGACGCTGCAGCAGAGCCGCGACGGCCGCCCGGTCCGGCAGGCCCTGGACCGCCGCTTCCGGCAGCCCCGCTTCCATCAGCGCCTGCTGGACCATGGCCAGAAGCGCGGTGTTGGAATGGCGGGCCTCGCTGCCACCCTTGAGCAGCACGGCGTTGCCGCTCTTGAGGGCGAGGGCGCTGATCTGGATCAGGGCGTCGGGGCGCGCTTCGAACACGACGCAGAGCACGCCCAGGGGGCAGGTCACGCGGGTGAGTTCGAGGCCGTCATCCAGCAGCCGGCGCAGCTGGACCCGGTGGAGGGGATCGGGCAGGGCCGCCACGGCACGGACCCCCTGGGCCATGGCCGCCAGCTTGGGAGCATCCAGGTGGAGCCGCTGGAAGGTGGCGGCAGGGAGGGTGTCTCCGGCCGCGCGGACATCCTCTTCATTCGCCGCGAGGAGGGCGGATGCCTGGCGCTCCAGGAGGTCGGCCAGCCGCAGGAGGACCACGGACCGGAGGCCGGAAGAGGTGGTCGCCAGGCGCCGCGAGGCTGCGCGGGCGGCCTGGGCCATGGCCTGGATCTGGAGGGGGCTCAAAGAGGCTTCGCTCATGACTGGACTCCCCTGGGGCCGGCGAGGAAAAGCGTGCCAATGGGTTCGCCGGCGAGGATCTGATCGAGCACTCCGATGGTAAGGCCCGACGCCAGCACCACGGGTACTCCGGCCTGGGTGGCGGCGCGGGCCGCCGCCACCTTGCTGACCATTCCGCCCCGGCCGCGGCCCGAGGTGCCGTCGAGCTTGGCCTGGGGATCGGCCCCGAAGGGGAGCTCGGTCAGGGGCGTCGCGTCCGGGTGCAAACCGGGATTCCGGGTGTGGAGGGCCGTCACGTCTGAGAGGAGGACCAGGAGGTCGGCCTCGAGATGCGCGGCCACCAGGGCAGAGAGATGATCGTTGTCGCTGAAGATGGGGCGGCGGCCGGGGGAAGGGCGCTCCAGCTCCAGGGTGGACACGGTGTCGTTCTCGTTGAGCACGGGGATCGCCCCCAGTTCCAGCAGGGTCTCCAGGGTGCGCCGGAGGTTGGCGTGGCGGAGGGGATCGGTGAAGTCATCCTCCGTGAGCAGGACCTGCGCGGCGCACAAGCCCATGCGGGCGAAGCCCTCCTGGTAGATGGACATGAGCTGGCCCTGCCCGGCTGCGGCACAGGCCTGCTTCTGCGACAGGCCTTCGGGCTGGATGCCGAGCTGCCGGGCGCCGAGGCCCACGGCGCCGGAGGATACCAGCACGGGCTCCGCGCCCTTCCGGCGGAGGGCGGCCACGGTTTCCATCAATCCGTACAGGCGGCTCAGGGCCGGCCGGCCTTCGTTGTCCAGCACTACCTGCGTGCCGAGCTTCAGCACGATGCGTTTGGCCCTGGAGAGGCTCGCCCGGCCGGGGGTGGCTTCGGTTCTGTGCGTCATGGGGCCTGCCGAAAGAAAAACCCCCGGGCTGGTGGGCACCGGGGGTGGATGAGCGGGTTCGTGTGGACGACTGGCTCAGACCCCTCCCACCGGAATGCCGGGGATGGGCAGGCTGGGATTGAGGGTCGCGACAGGAATCATGGTGTGCCAAGTGTGCCGGGGTGGGGCGAGGGATGCAACCGGGAATGGCGGATCAACTCGCCACGTGCCGCAGCGCTTCCCACACTGCCTCCACATGCCGCCGCTCGGTGGTTTCAGCCCCGATGCTCACACGGAGCATCTGCTTCCCCTTGAGCATGGAGGGCGTGAGGTAGGCCTTGCCGCCTTCGTTGATGCGGCGGGCGATCTCCAGGTTGTGGGCGGCGAGGGCGCCTTCGTCGAGGCCGGGCCTGAGGTGGCGGAGGCAGACGGTCTGGAGGGGCACTGGGGCCAGGCGCTCCCAGTCCGGGGCGGCATCCACCTGGTCCTTGAGCCACTGGGCATTCTCCAGATCGCGGCGGATGCGGGCCTGGAGGCCCTCTACGCCCACGTCCATGAAGTAGAACCACAGCTTGAGCGCCCGGAAGCGCCGGCCCAGCTGGATGTGCCAGTCGCGGAAGTTGCTCACCTGGCCGTCCTGGGCCGTGCGCAGGTAGCTGGGGTTGGTGCTCATGACGCGGATGAGGTGCTGGGGGTCCCGTACGTAGTAGGCGCTGAGGTCGAAGCCCACGCCCATCCACTTGTGGGGGTTGAACACCAGGCTGTCCGCCCGCTCGATGCCCTCCCACATCCAGCGGCACTCGGGCAGCACCATGGCCGTGCCCGCCAGGGCCGCGTCCACGTGGAGCCACAGGCCGTGCTTTTCCGCCAGATCCGCCAGGGCAGGCAGGGGATCCAGGGCCGTGGTCCCCGTGGTGCCGATGGCGGCCACCAGGGCGCAGGGACGCAGGCCGATCTCGATGTCCTTCTCGATGGCCACCTGCAGCAGGTCGAGCCGGATGGCGTGGTTCTCGTCGGTCGGGATGAGCCGCAGGAAGCTGCGGCCGAAGCCGGCGAGCAGGGCTCCCTTCTCGATGGAGCTGTGGGCCTGGTCCGTGGCGTAGACCACCAGGGGTGCCTCGCCACTCTGGAGGCCCTCCGTGTTCTGCGAGTAATCCGACACCTTCTCCCGGGCGCAGAGCAGGGCCGTGAAGGTGGCGGTGCTGGCGGTGTCGTGGATGACGCCGGTGAAGGCCGTGCTCAGCCCCACCACCTGACGCAGCCAGTCCATGACCACTTCCTCGACTTCGGTGGCGGCGGGGCTGGTCTGCCAGCTCATGCCCTGGGCGCCCAGGCCCGACGCGGCCAGGTCGCCGAGGATCGAGCTGTAGCTGGTGTTGCTGGGGAAGTAGGCGAAAAA
>DASXUH010000081.1:0-2184 GCA_036504935.1 Geothrix sp.
GACCGGTCCAAGGCCTTTGCCATCCTCCAGGAACTGCTGATGCAGAACCCCGGCGATCCCCACCTCCTGCTCATGGTGGACGCCGAGGACCACCAGCAGCTGCGGGAGGCCCGGGACGGGAAGACCGGCACCCAGACCCTGCTGGACGAGGTCGAGAACCTCCTGGACGAGAACCAGCTGGAACCGGCCGCCCTCCTCCTCAAGCGCGCCCGGCGCAAGGGGAGGAGCCAGCGCTCCGAATGGCTGGACCTGCGTCTGGCCTTCCTCCAGAATCCGGAAAAATCCCTGAAGCCCGCCCTGGACTTCGCCTGCTCGGATCGGCACCCGCGCCTCTGCTTCCTGGCCCTGCGTCTGGGCCTGGAACACCTCATGGCCCAGAAGCGTGAGCCGGAGATCGCCCGGATCCTGGACGCCTTCCTCACCCGCCATCCCAAGAGCACCGGCGCCTGGGAGGCCGCCCTCATGCGCCTGGCCTACCGCCTCATGAACGGCCAGGCCTCAGAGCAGGATCTGGTCGAGGTCCGCCGCCTCCACGCCCATCCGTTGCCGGGCATGGAACCCCGCGCCCGCACCCTGTTGGGCCAGTACCTCCTGGCCCTCAAGCGGCACCAGGAGGTACTGGAACTGCTGGATCCCCTGTTGGAGAAGGAACCCACCCTCATCAACCACTTCCAGCTCGGTGCCGCCCTGGCGGGCCTGGGCGAGCGGGAGGAGGCGCGGACCCTGCTCAAGGCTGGCCTGGACGCCGAGCCCGGCGATCTCAACGAATCCCAGGCCAAGGGTGTGAAGAACCAGATCCGGGGACTTCTGAAGGAGCTGGACGGGGTTACGGAGGCCTGAACCAGGCGTGATCGACCGCACTGCGTATTAAGTTGACAATTTTAGTCGAGATTCCAGAATGGGGAGGAGCGTGTCTAGGCCGTGGGTAGGAGCTGCGTTGATGGCAAAGGGTTTCCAGGCCAGGAAGTGGGCGCAGGGCGGTGCAGGTTCACCGTTCAAGCCCGCTGACGCAGCATGGGAGCCCTTTGCCATCAACCCTCCGGGCTGGGGCGGCAGCCATCGGGATGCAGCGTCAGGCTCCTCGACCTTGGGGCCCACCAAGGCCTTCGTCGCCTTCCTTGCCTCCCTCGGCTGGCGCCCCAGCGCAGCACCCACCCACGACCTAGACACGCTCCACGGGAGGCGGGGATGAGCACCACCTTGAATGTGGTCACCAGCCAGGAATACAAGTACGGCTTCGTGACGGACATCGAGGCGGACAGCGTCGCGCCCGGGCTCAACGAGGACGTGATCCGCTTCATTTCGGCCAAGAAGGGTGAACCCGAGTGGCTGCTTGAGTTCCGCCTCAAGGCCTACCGCCATTGGCTGACCATGACCGAGCCGGACTGGGCCAAGGTGGCTTACCCCAAGCCCGATTTCCAGAAGATCGTCTATTACAGTGCTCCCCGGGCCAAGGCGCCCAAGTACGCCTCCATGGATGACGTGGATCCCGAGCTGAGGCGCACCTTCGAGAAGCTGGGCGTGCCCCTCCACGAGCAGGAGGCCCTGGCCGGCGTCGCCGTGGATGTCGTCTTCGATTCCGTCAGCGTGACCACCACCTACCGGGAGAAGCTGGCCACGGTCGGCATCATCTTCTGCAGCTTCAGCGAGGCCGTGAAGTCCCATCCTGAGCTGGTCAGGAAGTACCTCGGCAGCGTGGTGCCCTCCTCCGACAACTTCTACGCGGCCCTCAACAGCGCCGTGTTCACGGACGGCAGCTTCGTGTTCATCCCCAAGGGCGTGGCCTGCCCGATGGACCTGAGCACCTACTTCCGCATCAACAACAAGGAATCGGGCCAATTCGAGCGCACCCTCATCGTGGCGGAAGAAGGCGCCAGCGTGAGCTACCTGGAAGGCTGCACCGCGCCCCAGTTCGACACCAACCAGCTGCATGCGGCGGTGGTGGAGCTGGTGGCCCTGGACCACGCCTCCATCAAGTACAGCACCGTGCAGAACTGGTACGCGGGCGACAAGGATGGCGTGGGCGGCATCTTCAACTTCGTCACCAAGCGCGGCCTCTGCAAGGGCAAGGGCTCGCACATCAGCTGGACCCAGGTGGAGACCGGCAGCGCCATCACCTGGAAGTACCCCAGCTGCATCCTGCTGGGCGACGACAGCATCGGCGAGTTCTACAGCGTGGCCCTC
>DASXUH010000082.1:0-2028 GCA_036504935.1 Geothrix sp.
CGGATGGAAAGCCTCATCCACCACTTCAAGCTCATCATGCACGGCATGGAGATGCCCGTAGGCGAGATTTACAGCGCCACCGAGGCCGCCAACGGTGAGCTGGGCTTCTACATCGTGAGCGACGGCGGCAAGAACCCCTACCGCATCCGGGTCCGTCCCCCCTGCCTCCCCATCTTCAGCAGCTTCCACGACCAGGTGAAGGGTTGCCTGATCGCCGACGCCGTCGCGGTGCTTGGCGCCATGAATATCATTGCGGGTGAGCTGGATCGCTAAGGCGCCAAGCACCGCAGCGGGCGAAGCCCGGTGCCGGGCTGGGGGCGATGAGGACGAGCGCAGCGAGTCCCACGGTGCCGTAGGCACCGCCCGAAGGGCGAGGCGCGAAGCGCCGAGTGAGAATTATTGCGGGTGAGTTGGATCGCTAAAGGGTCATCACCACCAGGCTGACTACTTCCCCAGGGCCTCCAGCTGGGTCCGGTAGTCGTCCCGCAGGCGCTCCAGCATGGCCAGGAGCTGGGTGCGCTCGTCCACGCTGAGGCAGCGGTCCACCTGCTGGCTGAGAGTCTGGTGGCGGTCGTGCATCCGCGCCTCGAGGGCCAGGCCCTTGGCCGTGATCTGCACCCGGCTGCCCCGGCGATCCGCGGGGTTCTCGCAGCGCTTGACCAGGCCCCGGGCCTCCAGGCGGTTCACGAGGCGGGGCACATCGGCGAACCGGTAGATCATCCGGCAGCGGATGTCTTTCACCAGGTAGCCGTCCTTGCCGCCGCCCTTGAGGATGCGCAGCACGTTGAACTGCTGGTCGGAGAGGTCCTCCGGCTCATAGAGGGCCTGGTCGAAGAGGCGGGCCACATACTCCCGGGTCAGGAGGAGCGCCAGGGCCACTTCATGGCCTGGTTCGAGGGGCTTGGTGATCTGGAGTTCTTCGTGGATATGCATGGCCGGGCTCCCGCGGATCCAGATTGACAGATTTTCAAAAAAAGGTGTTGCAACGCCTTAAAAACCTTCTAGACTTGATTGCATGGTGAAACACCTATTTCCTGGAGGTTCCATGCGCCACCCCTTCCGTGTTCTGCTCGCGTCCCTCGCCCTGGCGGCCGTGCCCGCCCTGGCCGGCGAGGATGCCTACAAGATCGACCCCGTCCACAGCGAAGTGAGCTTCAAGGTCAGCCACCTGCTGGCGAAGGTCAGCGGTCGCTTCACGAAGTTCGAGGGCACCGTCAAGGTGGATACCTCGGACATCAGCAAGTCCAGCGTGGCCGTCACCATCGACGCCACCAGCCTCACCACGGACAACGAAGCCCGGGACAAGCACCTGAAGTCCCCCGACTTCTTCGACGTGGCCAAGTTTCCCACCATCACCTTCAAGAGCACCTCGGTGAAGGAAGTGGCCAAGGGCAAGCTCGAGATCACCGGCGACTTCACCCTGCACGGCGTGACCAAGCGCATCACCTTCCCCATCACCAACGCGGGGACCCAGCCTGGCATGACCCCCGGCAGCGTGGTGGCCGGTTTCGTGGACGGCGCCCTGACCCTGAACCGCAATGATTACGGCATCAAGACCTTCCCCGGCGTCGTCGGCGAGTCCGTGGCCGTCAGCCTGAACGCCGAAGCGGGCAAGGTCGCGCCTGCCGTGAAGAAGTGAGGGGAAGCGATGAGTGAGACGTACCCGAAGGTCGCGGCCAAGAGCCCGGCGGTCCTGGACCTCGAACCCGGAACCTACTACTGGTGCTCCTGCGGCCTCAGTTCCAAGCAGCCGTTCTGCGACGGAGCCCACAAGGTGACCTCGATGACGCCCATGAAGGTGGAGATCCTGGAGCGTGGCCCCAAGGCCTTCTGCCAGTGCAAGCAGACCAAGACCGCGCCATTCTGTGACGGAGCGCACTGCGACCTCTGATCCTCCGGATGGAGGCCGCGATGGGAGGCGCCGGACCCGGTCCGGCGCCTCCTTTTTTGCGCCCGCGCGGCGGCCCCGGCCCTGTCAGGAATGGTGGGTTCGGCTAAACTGGCCCTTCATGCGAGCGCGCCCATGAA
>DASXUH010000083.1:0-14256 GCA_036504935.1 Geothrix sp.
ACCCCTCTGGCTCGGCGCCTCCGGCACCACCCTGCGCTTCCTCCTGCCCTGGCTGGCTCTGAAGGCCGAGGGCCCCGTCCGGCTGGAAGGCGACCCGCGGCTTTTCGAACGCCCCCTGGGGCCCCTGCTGGCGCCCCTGGAGGCCCTGGGGGCAGCCTGGGAGCCGGATGCCCAGGGCGCCTGGCTGCGCCCCGCCCCCGCGCCACCAGAAGCCCTGGACCTGGCGGTGGACGCCCGCCTCAGCAGCCAGTTCCTCACGGGCCTGGCCCTGACCGCGGCGGCGCTGCCCGGCGGCGGCACCCTGCGCTGGACTGAGGTGGCCAGCCCCAGCTACCTGGTCCTCACCACCCAGTGGCTCCAGCGCTTCGGCTGCGAGGCCCGCCTGGAGCCGGGCCGGTGGGTCATCCCAGGCGGCGCCCTGGCCCCGCGGGAACTCGACCTGCCCGGCGACTGGAGCGGCGCCGCGGCCTTCCTCGCCGCCGCCGCCGTGACCGGTCGTGTCCTGCGGCTGGCGCCCCTGGATCCGGCGGACGCCCAGGGTGACCGCGCCATGGTGGCCATCCTCGAGGCGGCGGGCTGCCGGGCCCGCTGGATCGCGGCCCAATCCCTGGAGCTGGAAGGTCCGCTCCAGCGCGGCCTGGACGCGGATCTCACGGATTGCCCGGACCTGGGGCCCGCGCTGGCAGCCCTGGCGGCCCTGGCCCCAGGCCCCTCCGAGCTGCGCGGACTGCACACGCTCCCTCTGAAGGAATGCGACCGGCTGGACGCCTCGGCGGAGCTGGTGCGCTGGCTGGGCGGCCAAGCCGAGGTGATCGGGGACCACACCCTGCGGATCCAGCCGGGACCGCCGCCCGGCCCGCGTCCCGCCTTCGACCCGCGCAACGACCATCGCATGGCCTTCGCCGCGGCGGTGGGCGGCCTGCGCGGCGGCGGCGACCTGCGCGATCCCCACTGTGTGGCCAAGACCTTCCCGGATTTCTGGACGGTCTGGCGCGGGATGCTGGGGTGCTGAGAGCCGCCTGGCTCGGCCACTGGAAGGCCCCCTGGGGCCTGGACCGGGGGCGCCGCTGGGGGGACCCCCTCTGGGCCCTGCCCGCCATCAGCCAGGCTTGGCTGCTGGGCGGCCGGGACGGACGCTGGCCCCGCCTGGAGCAGGAGGCCCGGCGCCCCCAGGGCCCGCAGGTCGTGAACCTGCCCATCGCTTTCGGGCCCCGCCCTGATCCAGCCTGGGTGGCCCTCCTCCGCCACGGGAGCCCCGCGGTCCCCGCCGCCCAGCGGGGGAGTCGCGAGGACGAGCTGCGGGCCTGGGCCTGGGAGGCCCTGCTGGACGGGGATGGCGAGCCCTGGATGGCGGCGGGTCCGGTCCTGCTGGACCGCTCCCAGCGTCTGCGCTGGATCGCCCTGCTGGGAGCCGTGGATGAAGCGGGTGGCCTCCACCTGCCGCCCTTCCTGGAGCTGCTGGTTCCCACCGCCCTCCACCGCCTGCCGCCGGGCTGGTGGGAATGCCTGCTGCGGAGCCAGGACGCGGAGGGCCGCCTCCTGCCCGAGGGGCCCCTGGATCCGGCCCTGCCCTGGCCCCTGCTCCAGACCCATGCCGGTCCGCTGGTGCTGAAGGTCCTGCCGGAGGATCTGGCGCCGCATGCCAGCGCGCCTTGGCTGACGGCCCTTCCAGATGGGCGGTGGATGCTGGATCCCCGTCTGCGGGCCTGGGCGCGGGGCTTCGGCGCCTCGGCGCCGGGCTTGGCGCCCCTGGCACCGGCCAACCTGGCGGGTGGCGAGCCCCCGGATCCGCCCCTGGCGGACTTCCTGCGCCTGCAACCAGCCGAGGATCAGCCCCGGGGCTGGCGGGAAGCCCTGGAGGATGACATCCGGGAGACCCTTCATCGCCCGACCCCGCCGCCGCCCTCGGGCCACCCCACCTGGGACCGGATCCGCATGCGCTGGGGTGGCGAAGCAGCGGCGGCCCCTGAGGGCTACCCGCCCTGGGGCACCAAGGCGCATCCCTGCGCGGATCCCTTCCACTGGATGGCCGAGGGGCTGCGGGCGGACGGAGTTTGCGATCCGGAAGCCTCCCTGCGGGCCTTCACCCTGGCCCATGCCCACTTCCTTCGTCTGGGGGCCGCAGGCTGGGCAGAGCGGGCCGCCTCCAACGCCGCGCACCTGGCCCTCAAGTGGGCCGACCTTCCCGCCCATGCCCGGTGGGCCGGCCTGCGCGGCCCCCTCCCCCAGCCCTGGCAGGATCTGGAGGAGGCCCAGCTGGCGGAGGTGAACCTCGCGCCGGACGTGGCCCTGACGCGGATCCGCGGCCTGGTGGCGGCCCAGCCGGACTTCCCCGCGGGCTGGGGCCTGCTGGCCCTGCACGGGGCCGACCGGGAACGGTGGGACCTGGTGCGGGAAGGTCTGGCCCACGTCCAGGAGCACCCCTACGCCCGTTTCCTGCGGGCTGCCCTCGGCCCGCTGACGGAGGATCCGCCGGCGGATGCGGATCCCGAGACCCGCCTCAGCTGGGAGGCCCACCGGCTCTTCCGTGGCAGCGGCGATCAGCAGCGCTTCTGGACGGCCTGGCGGGCCTGCCCCACCCAGATCATGTGTCTGGAGCTGGGCCTGCAAGTGCTGGAGCGGCGGCCGGACCTCCGCCGCGCCGAGGTCCTCCTTGCCCTCCAGGCCATCGCCGACCGTGCCCAATCGTCCCGGCACCAGGGTCGCCTCGCGGCTCTGTGGCCCGCCCCGGAGGCCGCGCCGCCCCTGGCCCCCCAGACCCTCCTCGATCGCTGGCTGGCCCAGCGGACCACCCCCACCTGGCTGGCTTGGGGACACGGCACAGCCCTCCGCACCCTGGGCGCCGGGGAGCCGCCGCCGGAAGGAACTCTGAATCGCCTGGCCCAGGATGGCGCCCTCGCGCCTTTCCAGCATGGTGGCTGGATCTGGCAGGGCCACGCCCTCGTCTGGGAGGGCTGTCCGGTGGGCAGCGTCCTGCTGGCCCAGGCTCCGGAAACGGTGCCCGGGCCGCCGCTGGAGCCCCTGCTGCTGGCCCCCTGGCTGGCCCAGCTCCAGGAGGCCCGCCCACCGGAGGCCATCGAGGACGCTGGCCTGTTGCTGACGGATGGCAGCGAACCCATGGCCTCGGTCCTGCGGGAGCTGGATCGCGTGGCCACCTCGGACCTGCCGGTGCTGATCCTCGGCGCCACCGGCACGGGCAAGGAGCTCGCGACGCGGGAACTCCATCACCGTTCGGGACGCTCGGGGGCCCTGGTGGCGGTGAACTGCTCGGCCTTCGCAGAAGGCCTGCTGGAATCCGAACTCTTCGGCCACGTGAAGGGGGCTTTCACGGGTGCCGACCGGGACCGGCGCGGCGCCATCGAAGCCGCCCGGGGCGGCACCCTGTTCCTCGACGAGGTGGCGGATCTGTCCCCGCGGCTCCAGTCCCTGCTGTTGCGGGTGCTTCAGGAGCGCGAAATCCGCCGGGTGGGCTCGGACCAGTCCATCCGGGTGGATGTGCGCTTCGCGGCGGCCACGCACCGGCCTCTGGAGGAGCTGACCGAAGCCGGAAGCTTCCGCCGGGATCTGCTCTTCCGCCTCCAGGGCGCCGTGCTGCGGCTGCCGTCCCTGTCCGCCCGCCGCCACGAGTTCCCCTTCCTGGTGCCCCGGCTGGTGGTGAAGGCGGCGGCCGCCGCCAAACGGCCCGTACCCGCCCTGGCTCCCGGCCTCCCCCAGGCCCTCGCCCGCCTGGCCTGGCCCGGGAACGTGCGCGAGCTGCTGCACGCTCTGGAACGCGCCATCCTGCGCTGCGAGGGCGGCACCCTGAAATCCATCCACGTGCCGGAGCTGGAGACCCCCGCCCTCCAGGCCCGCACCTGGGATGACGCCACCCGGGCCTTCCAGCGGCGGCTCCTGCTGGACACCCTCCAGGCCAGTGATTTCCGCATGGCCGAGGCGGCCCAGACGCTGGGCCTCGCGCGGCCGGCCCTCTACGCCACGGCTCGGCGGCTGGGGGTGGACCTGGTGGCTGAACGGAGCCGGTCCAGCGAGTGAAGGCGCTTACAGCCGCCGGCCGAAGCTGCGCTCCAGGTCGTCGAGGGTGAGCTTCTTCAGAATCGGCCTCCCATGCGGACACGTGTTGGGCACCTCGCAGGCCAGCAGATCCCGGATGAGGCCCAGGGCCAGATCCGGCGGCAGCGCATGGTGCTTCTTGATGGCGGCCCGGCAGGCCAGCTCGGCGTTGAGATCGCGGCGGAAGGTGTCGAGGTCCACGCGGCCCTCCCGTTCCAGCCGGGCCAGGAGATCCTCCAGCAGGGCCTGGGGATCACGGTCCGCCAGGAAATCCGGCAGGCCGCGCACCACCAAGGCGCCATCCCCGAAGGGCTCAGCCTCCACGCCGGCCGCCTCCAGTTCCGACAGGAAGGGCGAGAGCCGCGCCAGGGCCTCAGGCCCCACCTGCACCACCTGGGGCGGCATCAGAGGCTGGATGGCGGGTGCATGGCGGCGCAGGAAGAGGCGTTCGAAGAGCACACGCTCGTGGGCCACGTGCTGGTCCACGATCCAGAGTTCCGGGCCCCGCTCCCCCTCGATCTCCGCCAGCAGGTAGGTCTGCTGGAAGCTCCCCAGGTAGCGGATGGCCCCGCCGGAGTCCAGGTTCTCCGCTGCCCCCGAGGACATGGGCTCGTAGGCGTAGACCGTCTCCAGGGGGCGGGTGCCAAAGGTGTCGCCGAGGGCACGGTAGGCCGCCAGGGCGCCGCCCGAATGGTCCGACCAGAGGCGCGGATGCTGGGGTCCGGCGCGACGCGAAGGGTCCAGGTCGAACTCAGCGTCCTGCGGCTTGGGGGGCAGCTCCAGCACCGAGGCGAGGCCACCCCGCAGCTTCGCCCAAGCCTCTTCGGCGCCACCCCGCACCCAGGCGAAGATGCGCTGGGGCTCGCGGAAGCGGACTTCGGCTTTCGTCGGATGCACGTTCACGTCCACGGCCTCGGGAGGCAATTCCAGGAAGAGCACTGCCGCCGGATACGAGCCCTTGGCGAAGGTGCCGGACCAGGCCTCCGACAACGCGGCCAGCAACAGGCGGTCCCGCACGGCCCGGCCGTTCACGAAGAGGTAGAGGTGGTTGCGGTCCCGGAAGCTGAGGTCAGGCGGCGAGACGAAGCCCCGCAGGCGCCAGGGCAGTTCGCCGTTCACGAAGGGCACCAGGCGCGTGAGCTTTTCGCCAAGCAGAGGACCCAGGCGCTGGCCCGCGCCCTCCACGGGGGGCAGCACCAAGGGGGCGCCGCGATCGGGCCGGATGGTCCAGTGGACGCCGGGTGAGCTCAGGGCCAGCCGTGCCACAGCGCCCCAGAGCTGGGCGTGCTCGGTGTCGGTCGATTTCAGGAAGCGCCGCCGGGCCGGCAGCTGCGCGAAGAGGTCCCGCACGGTCACCGTGGTGCCCCGGCTGCGCGGTGTGGGCGTGACCTCTTTGATGATGCCGAACTCGCAGCGCAGGCGGTGGCCTGCGCCCTCGGACTCGGCGCTGGTCAGGTCGAAGCGGCTCACGCTGGCGATGCTGGGCAGGGCCTCGCCCCGGAAGCCGAAGGAGGCCAGATGGCCCAGGTCCTCCGCCGTGCGCACCTTGCTGGTGGCGTGGCGCTCCAGGGCCAGGTAGAGGTCGTCCCGGGCCATGCCGGAGCCGTCGTCCGCCACTTCCAGGAGGTGCTTGCCGCCCTCTTCCCAGGCCACCTCGATGCGCTTGGCTCCGGCATCCAGGGCGTTCTCGGCCAGCTCCTTCATTACCGAGCTGGGCCGTTCAACGACCTCGCCCGCCGCGATCTGGTTCGCGACCTGGTCGGGGAGGACTCGGATCTTGGCCATGGCCTAGAAAGCTATCAGCTATCGGCTGTCCGCTGTCAGTTCTGCGGCGACTCGGCCATGGTCCGGGGCACCGACTGGGCGTGCGGGATGAAGAGGTGCCCCAGGTAGGCCAGCAGGAAGAAGCCTGCGCAGATCCCATGGGCCCAGCTGAAACCCGTGCGCCAGGCGGGGCTGGTGACCACCTGCACGCCGTAGCCCGACAGGACCATGGGGGCGATGAGGAAGGCGGCGCCCAAACCCGTGCGGCGGCCTTCGGGGCCCTTCTTTAGCTTGATCTGGAGATGGCCGCGCACGGCCATGCCCAGGGCGAACAGGAGGAGGGGCGCCACCAGCACATGGAGATGCTGGGCCATGGGGAGCCAGGGATGGGGCTCGGGGCCGAATTCCCCGGCCCGCTGCCCGAACCACCGCAGCAGGCCGTCCATGAGCCCCGTGCCCGCGGTGGCCAGGGCGGCGAGGTGGAGGCTCCAGCGTTCCAGGGGGTTCATTTCGCCTCCCGGTAGAGCACCTGGTGCAGGGCCAGGCAGCGGCGGGCGGCGTCCGTCATGGCGTGGGCCGTCAGCGTGGCGCCGGACAGCGGGTGGATGGCGCCCTTCAGGCTGAGCTGCCGATCGAGGGCCTTCCCCTCGAACTGCCTCACCCAAGCTTCTTTCGCCATGTACTCGGCGGGTTCGTGGAAGGCCACGGCCTCCACGCGGAGGACGCGGCCTTCCGGTGAGATGGCCACCATCAAGGTTTCGTTCAGGGTGCGGACCCGGTGGGTGTCGAAGAATCCGACACCCACCAGGGCTCCGTTCCGCTGGGCCTCGTAGGCCACGGTCCAGCGCCCCGGTACCTCCGTCCCTGCCAGCGCCTTCACGCGGCTCGCCTGGACCTCGGTCAGCACATGTTCCTTCCGCAGGAACTGGGCCCCGGGAAAGGCCAGAGCCAGCGCCTCCTGGGAGGAGGGCAGGGCGGCAAAGAGCGGCAGGGTGAGACAGAGGGGCGCGAGGACTCGGATCATGCGGGGCTCCCGGGGTGGATCGGCACTGGCCCTAGAAGTAGAAACCCATGCCCACGTTGAACTGGCTGCGGCCGGTCCGGGCGCGGTTCTCGATCTGGTTCCAATCGGCCTTCACCGCGACGTTGGGGATGGGTTTGTAGCTCACGCCGTAGGTCTTCACGGTCACATCGTTGGCCAGGTCGGGGGTGACGCCATCCACCACCCGCTGCTGGGAATTCAGGCGCTCGTAGCGGACGAAGGGAATGAGGGCCTGCTTGCCGGATCCGCGGAGCAGGTCGTAGCCCGCCTCGAGGTAGCCGCCGAACTGGCGGGTGCCGGTCCGGAATCCGTCGCCGGTGGCGGGAAGCGCCGCCACTCCGGCCTCGGAGTTGGTGATGCGGGAGAAGAGACCGCGCAGCTGGAGGCCCTGGGCCCGGTACTCGGCGTGGACATCCCACAGCGTCGTGACGAGCGACTCGGCGCCGTCCACGGGATTGGAGTTGCCGCGGTAGAAGCTGAAGCCGAACGTGGTGCCGGGGATGGGCGCCCAGTCCAGGCGGCCGGTCCAGGCCAGGCTGTTGGCCTGGGCCTCCTTGCCGAACTGACGGCCGCCCTTGATGCTCTTGGCGGTGAAACCCTCGTGGCCCGTGCCCGGATCGGGGTTGGCGTTCATGCCGTTCACGAGGAACAGGCGGTAGCTCAGGTTGCCCGCCAGCTCGCCGTGGAGGCCGACGCCGTTCTCGTGCCAGGTGCTGGGGATGATGCGGCGCTCCACGAGGGGGCGCTGGGCCCCGAGGAAGGCCGGGGGCTCGTGCATCTCATTGATGAAACCCACGGGCAGGAGCATCATGCCGGCCCGGACATTGACGGCCTTGTTGATCAGGAAATCCAGGTAGGCGAACTCGACCTTGGCCTCACCGCCCGTGGACTCGTCGGAATAGCCGCCGTGCTCGAACTCGATCTCGGAATTGAAGACGATGTGCTCGTTGAATTTGTAGCCCGTGTACAGCACGAGGCGCAGCGCATCGAGGTTGTTCTCCCGGGAGGCCTTCGTCCCGTCCTGCAGCTTGGAGTCGAAGTTCTGGTAGAGGAACTCGCCGTAGCCACCGACGCTGAGGCCCGACGGCACCGCGTAGACCTTGCTCGCGGCGGGAGCCAGGCCGAAGCGGCCCTCCTCCGCGGCGGCAGGCGTGGCGGCGCCTGTCTTCTGGGCTTCCAGTTCTTGGGACATGGCATTCAGCCGGCGCTCAAGGTCGGCAATGCGCTTGTCCGTGTCCGGCTTCTCCTGGGCGAAGGCGGGCGCCGCCAGCAGGGCGCACATGAGGGGGGTGAGCAGGGACTTCATCGAGACTCCCGGGACATCAGGGTGGGGTGGAGGGATCGGAAGGCCGGACTCATCCGGACCGTTCCGTCGTTGAGAAGAAAGGCGGCGGCCACGCCCTGGCGTTCGGCCCAGGCGGGGCCCGCCTCGGGACCCAGCACGTAGAGGGCCGTGGAGAGCACATCAGCGGTAAGCGCATCCGGGGCCACCACCGCCGTGCTGCCCCAGGCCGGGCAGGGTTGGCCCGTGCGAGGATCGAGGATATGGCGCCCCCGTTCCGAGGTGCCGCTGCCGGAAAGCGAAGCATCGCGCAGCGTGAAGGAGAGACGGGGCTGCTGGCGATCCAATGGATCCGCGATGGAAACAGGCTCAGGCCGACCCCAGGCCAACAGCTGGCCGCCGAAGTCGAGCAGACCCGCAGGGCTGGCCGCCGCCTGGCGCATGCGGTCCAGGGCATAGCCCTTGAGGAAGCCGCCCTCCTCCACGCCTGCGGCGGGGTGTGCTAGCCGCGCGGTGCCGGCGGTCCGATCGAGCTCCAGAAGCTCTGCTCCCGAGGCCCGGCGGGCTTCGGCCAGGGCCTGCGGAGCCGGGGTCTTCCCCCCCTGCCGGATGCCCCAGGCGCGCAGCAGGGCCAGGAGCGCCGGATCGAAGGCGCCTTCCGTCCGGGCCTGCCAGGCCTTCATCCGGCCCAGCAGATCGATCCATTCGTCCGCGAGGGCCACCGGCCGCCCCTGGGCGGCGTTCAGATGGCTCCAGGCGGAGGTGGCGTCCCAGGTGGAACAGGCCGCCTCGATGCGGGCCGCCTCGGCCAGAGCCGCCTCGGAGGCCCGGCCGAGGTCGCCGGGGCCTTCGAGGTGCAGGCGCAGCTCCGTCCCCATGGCCAGCACCACCCGGTCCTGGGTGGGTGCGGCAGCCTGGGCCGCCACCAGGGCGGGAACCAGGAAGAGGAGGGAATCTACAAACATGAGAATGAGTCTCACAAACTTATTTCTCAAATTCAAACTCAAATTTGAGATGGGTTCTCAAAAAGTGATCCTCGTCACGCCCCGGTTCACACTGGGGAGATGCGCCCCCGGATCCTGATGACCGCCCTGGCCCTCCTTCCCGCCTTGAGCCAGGGGGCTTCTGCGCGGGTCCAGACCCCGGACGCCCCCTGGCTCACCTTCACCACGGCCCACTACCGCATCCACTGCCCTGCAGCCTTCGAGGCCTTCGGGCGCGAGGTGGCGGGGCGCGTGGAGGGCGTCCACGCCCAGTACCTCGGCCTCGTCGGGTTCGCCTACGAGAAGCCCGGGAAGCCCATCGACATCCTGGTCCTGGACCCCATCCTGGAGGCCAACGGCTGGGCCTTCCCGATCCTGCAGCGCCCCCATGTGGTGCTGTGGAAGACGGAGCCGGAGCCGGATTCCCCCATCGGCCACCACCGGGGCTGGGCGGAGCTGCTCGTGGCCCACGAACTGGGCCACATGCACCACCTGCTGCGGCCCGGCCGGGAGCCCAGCCTGTGGCGGCGCTGGACCGCGGTGCTGGGGCCGATTCCCCAGAAGTCGCCCCGCTGGCTGACGGAAGGCTACGCCACGCTCATCGAGGGGAAACTCACGGGCAGCGGCCGGCCCCACAGCGCCATCCGCGCGGCGGTGCTGCGGCAGTGGGCCATCGAGGGCAAGCTGCCCACCTACGAGGCCCTCAGCGGCACGAACGGCTTCCTCGGCAGCAGCCTGGCCTACCTGGGAGGCAGCGCCTACCTGGAATGGCTCGAGACCAGGACCGGTGATCCGAAGATCTTCCAGACGCTCTGGATCCGCCTGGCCGGCAGGCGGGACTTCGACGCGGCCTTCACCGCCACCTTCGGTTTCGGCCCCAAGGATGGGTACCAGCGCTACTGCGCGGAGCTGACCCACACGGCCCTGGAGCTGGAGCGCTTCGCCAGGGCCCAGGGCCTGCGCGAAGGCGAGCTCGTCGCCCAGCTCCAGGGCTGGGCCACGGATCTGGCTCTGAGCCCCGATGGCTCGAAGCTGCTGGTCCGGGTGCTGGATCCCAAGAAACCCGGTCTCTATGTGTGGGATCTGAAGGCCGCGCCCAAGGCCGCCAAGCCGGAACCGGGCGAGCCCGCGGACCGCGCCCCGTTCGCATCCGTCCTGCCACCCACCCTCCGCCTGGGCCGGGTCCACGGCGCCCTCCCCTGGAAGCCCGTCTGGACCGGCCCGGACCGCATCGCCTTCCAGCTGCGGCTGCCCGATGACGAGGGTGTGCTGAAACCGCAGCCACGGCAGTGGACCTTCGGGCGGGGCTTGGCCCTGGCCCCGCTGGCGGCGAAGCAGGTGGCACCGGGCGGCCCCGCCTGGAAGGAGGTGGAGGGCATCTGGAACCTGGTGGATGCCCAGGGCCGGCCCCTCACGCGCACCCTGGCCGCCGCCTGGAACCCCGTCGCCACGCCGGATGGCAAGTGGATCTACTACACCCAGCTCAGCGCCTCGGGCCTCCAGATCCGGCGCCTTGATGCCACGCGGCCGCCTCTGGAGGCGAGGGCCCTGCCCCAGGATCCCGCAGCCTTGGTGAAGGACCAGATCCTGCCCAAGGCGGACGAGCCCAGTCTGCTGCCGCCGCCGGTCCCGGTGGATTCCCATCCCTACCGCGTGGGTGAAAGCCACGACACCTTCACCCTGGCCGGGTACAGCGCCACGCCCTCGGGCTTCAGCGCCCAGCTCGGCGCCGGTGGCAACGACCTCCTCCATCGCCTGAACTGGCAGGCGCTGGCCGGCTTCGGGGACGGGGCAGGCCCACGCGGCGGCATGGCCGGTGCCGCCTGGCGAGGATGGCGGTGGGCGCCCTCCTTCCAGGCCTTCTCCCTCCTGGAGCGTCCTTCGAGCCAGTCCTTCGCGCCCGCAGCGGGCTTCGACCGCGAACGCCGGGGCGCGGAGCTGGCCTTCGACCGGGAGGAGCTGGGCCGGCCCCGATCCCACTTCCGGCCCGTGGCCGCCTTCGAACGCGTCACGCCCGCCGGCGGAGCATCGCTCGACCGCACTCTGTGGGGCGTGGAGGCCGGCTTGGGCAGCTTCTGGAGCCGCGACGATCAGGGCCTGCGCGCGGCCCTGGCCGCCCGGGAGCAGCAGGGGCGCACGGACGGCCGGAGCTGGAACCTGACCCGCGCCACCCTCACCCTCGGCTGGATCAATCCCTGGGCCCCGCTCACGGTGAGCCTGGAGGAGGGCCGCATCGGCGGCGAGCCCACCGCCCTGGACCGCTTCCACCTGGGGGGCGTGGGCACGTCCCTCCTGCCCACCGCCCTCGATGCCAACCGGCTGGTCCAGGCGGCGCTGCCCGCCTACCTCGCCACGGGCAACCGCCTTCGGCGCCTGCGGGGCAACCTGGGGCTGGGACCCGTCCAGGCCTACGTGGAGCACACGGCCCTCTGGCAGGATCCGGCCCCCCGGCCCTCAGCACAGCGGGTGGCGGGCCTTGAGCTGGACAGCCGCAACCTGGGCCTGCCCCTGGACGTGCTCCGCCGCCTGGCGGGCAACCTCTCCTTCACCCTGGGCCTGCACCGCCCCTTGGATGGCACCATGAAGGGCCGTACTGTGGGAACCCTCAGCGTGATCGTGCGGCCGTGATGTCATCCCCAGGATCCTGATGCTCTTCCTCACCGGCCTCGTCCTCATCTTCCTCATCCAGTGGCTGCATCTGCGCCTGCTGCGCCTGGAACTGCCCGGACGGTTCTACCAGGCGCTCCCCTGGATCCTGGGCCTGATCCACGTCCCCCTGATCGTCTTCGCGGGACTCCGGATCCTGGGCCTGGGCGGGCACGAAGCCCTGCCGCTGCTGCGGGGCATGGCCCGCGGCGGGTTCTACTTCCAGGCCTTCACGGTGCTGCACCTGCTGGCGGGCATGGCGGCCGAGGGCCTGTGGCAACTCTCGAGCCGGAACCGCCCCGAGCCACCGGGAGAGGCGGTGGATCCCGGCCGCCGGGCCTTCCTGCGGACCGCCGCCCTCGCCAGCTCCGGCGCGGCCGTCGCCTTCGGCGGGGTCGGGGGCAGGGAGGCCTACGGAGACCCGCTCATCACCCGCCGCGCGCTGGCCTTCCCCGACCTCCCCCTAGGGCTCGATGGCCTGCGCGTCGCCCAGCTCAGCGACCTCCATTCCGGGCCCCTGATCGGGCCATACCTGGTGCGCCGCTGGCGGGATCTCACAGCCCGGGAACGCCCGGACCTGCTCCTCCTCACCGGCGACCTGGTGGACAGCCGGCCCGAGGAACTGGCGCCGATCATCGAGGCCTTCCAGGGCTTCCCCGCGCCCTACGGGACGTTCGCCATTCTGGGCAACCACGACTATTTCGACGACCCCCGCCCCATCTGGCGGGACCTCGAGGCCGCCGGAATCCGCTGCCTGGAGAACGCCTCGGTCCTCATCCAGCGGGGAGGCGGCACCCTGGCCCTCATTGGCCTCCAGGATCCGATGGCGCGGAACGGCCGCTTCCGGCATTTGGTCTTCGGCCCTGGTCCCCGGCCCGTCGAAGCGACCCGCGACCTGCCCGCCGACGCCTTCCGCCTCTGCATGAACCACCGGCCCAGCGAATGGGAGCGCGCCCTGGAAGCCGGCGCGCGGCTCACGCTGTCGGGCCACACCCACGGCGGCCAGATCAATCCCATCCCCGGGGTCAGCAGCGCGCACCTCATCGGCCCCCATACCGAGGGCCTCTACCATCAGGGTGAGGACCTGCTCTACGTGAGCCGGGGCTTGGGCGTGGTGGGCCTCCCTCTCCGCATCGGCGCCCCGCCGGAGATCGTCATCCTCACGCTGAAGCGGGGATGACGGCGGTCAGCCCTTGATGAGCACCCACAGCCCCACCGCGATGAAGGCCGTCCCCGCGATCCACTTGATGGCAGCTTCGGGAATGTAGCGGAACAGCACGCCGCCCACGGCCACGCCGATGGCCGTGGCGCACACCAGGGCCGCGCTGGCGGCGAGGAACACGGTCCAGATCTGGCCGCTGCGCACCGTCGCCGTCATGGCCGCGAGCTGCGTCTTGTCGCCCACCTCGGCGAGGAAGACGGTGGCGAAAGTGGTCCAGAAGAGCGATCGGTTCATGGGGCCCCGCATATCGTGATGAAGGTCCATGGTACCGGACTGCCATACTGACTGGATGGTGCTCGACCACTTCGACCTTCCCACGACCTACGTGGACACCCCCGAGAAGCTCCAGGAGGCGCTGCCCCTGTGGCACGCCGCGGGGGTGCTGTCCGTGGACATCGAGTGCAGCCTCACCGGCATGCACCACTGCCTGCTCGCGCTGCTGCAGGTGGCCACCCACGACCAGGCCTGGCTGGTGGATCCGCTGGCCCTCGAGGGCCTCATGCGTCCGGCGCTGGAGGCCATGGCCCAGGTGCCCTGGATCGTCCACGACTTCTCCGGTGACGGCATCGTGTTCAAGCGCCTCTACGACGTGGTGCCCAACAGCATCTTCGACACCATGCTGCTTTCCCGCGCCCTGGGCTATCCCCAGCCCGGCCTGAAGACCATGGCCAAGCTCAAGCTGGGCTTGGACATCCCCAAGGAGGAGCAGGACTCCAACTGGATGCTGCGCCCCCTGCGCGACACGCAGATCAGCTACGCCAGCCGCGACGCGGCGCTGTTGCTGCCTCTGCTGCGCATCCTGGCCGACGAGGCCGATGCGAAGCGGGAGCATCCGGAGATCGGCCCGCGCCTGGCCGCCCTGCCCAAGGACATGCGCCACCTGCTCAAGCGGGTGCGGGCCTATACCCCGCCCAAGCACGATCCCGTGGTGGACAAGGTCCGGCACCTGGGGGACCTGGCCGTGGACCGGGCCAAGAAGCTCACAGCGCTCCGCTGGGCCTGGGGCAACGAAGGCGATGTGGGCGCTGTCATGGAACTGGGCAACCGCTGGCTCATGGCCCGCCTGGAGCACCCCCCCGCCACCCGGGAGGCCCTGGAGCGCACCATCCCCAACCCCCGCTTCCGCCGCAAGCGCGCAGATGCCCTCTGGGCTGTGTTCGAGGAAGGCGCCCACGAGACCCTCGACAACGGGGACGCCGCCGACGGCCTGATCTGGGACAGCAGCGAGCGGCGCTGATCCCCAGACCTACTTCAGATACGGCGCCAG
>DASXUH010000084.1:0-13828 GCA_036504935.1 Geothrix sp.
CGTAGGCCACAGATGGACTGGCCGGCAGGTTCTGCAATTGGGCAAGCAGTCCGGCCAGGTTGCGCCGGGCCCGCAGGGGCTCCAGCGAACCATGCACCGCCAGGGCTGCGACGGCCTGGAGCAGGGCTCCCTGCCGAAGCAGTCGGCCCGCGATGGTCTGGGTGGAGGCCTGCCGCAGGTCGATGAGGAAGCTGGCGGCCTCTCGGTGTGCTTCGGGCAGCCGCTCAGGATCTAATTGACCCAGGCCGGGCAGTCCGGGGCGACCTTCGCTGCCTCGAGCCAGCGCCGCCATCTCGGCATCGGTCAGGCCTACCACCTGGCGCAGCAACGCCGCACAGGGAATGGGACGTTCGGGGTGGGCCACGGCCTCCAGGGCCGCCAGGATGAGCCGCACTCCGGGGCTGTCCCAGAAACCCTCCTTGGCCACTACGTAGGGCTGGATGCCCTGCGCCTTGAGGCGCTGGAGGAGACCCGGCAGGCGGGTGCGCTGCTTGAGCAGGAGTGCCCGAGTGCGGCTGCCGGTCTTCGTGGGAGCGCCGAGGGATTCGGTCCAGCCGGATTCCCTGGAGAGCCCCGAGATCCAATCCGCCAGTGCGGGAAGGTCGCCCGAAGTCGATGGCGCAGGCGTTCGCACCAACCCCACCGGAGGCCCGGGTGCAGCGACAGGCTCCTGGGCACCGTCGAGATCGCCGACCGTGGGATCGAGTTGGCGCCAGACCTGGTCCACATAGGTATTGGCCAGGGTCACGATCTCAGGTGTGGAGCGGAAGTTGGAGGATAGGCGGAAGGCGCCCTCTCCCGCCGCAGCCAGCCGGTCCCGCAGCAGGTCGGGATCGCCGCCACGGAAGCCATAGATGGCCTGTTTTACATCGCCCACGCGCACCATGCGCTCGGCGCCGAGGGCCTCCAGGAAGGCATCCTGAACCTTGGAGGTGTCCTGGTACTCGTCCACCAGGAGCAGCTTGGGCGCGGGGGTCTCCAGTCCGTGGGCCTTGAGGCTGTCCAAGGCCTTGCGAACCAAGTCGCCGAAGGTGGCCAGCCCCTGGGCCTGCTTCTCTGCCTCGAAGCGCTGCAGCGCGTTCACCAGCAGGCAGCGCAGCCAGGCTTCCAATGCGCTGGCCACGGGCTTGAGGGTCGCCATCGCATCACAGAAAGCGTCGGAGTAGTAGGCAGGGGGCGGGTTCGACACACGCCCGCTCTGGGCCTGGGCCCAGCGGAGGTTCGTCTGCAGGTCTGCGCCATCGAGGGGGACCGGGAGGAGGTTTTCCTTCTTGAAGTTGTGGATTCCCTTCCCGCTGGGGTGTTTGGCCAGCTCAGCATCCGCCGCAAAGGGCGCCAGGGCGGTCCGGGCCTTGGCCAGGGCACGGGTCAGAGCGTCGCGGTGGTGGCCGGGGTCTTCACCCTTCAGGTGCCCAAGGGCATCGAGGTGGTTGTCGAAGCCCTGGGATAGCGCTTCCCAGTTCTGCTCGGCCCAGGCCAGCAGCAACCGGGCGGGTACCTCATCGGCATGGCCGGAGGGCAGGGTCAGCGACTCGCGCACTGTCAGCCGCAGCAGCCGCAACAGGGAGGGATGGCGCACCTCGAGGATGGTGTCGTTGCTGCCCTCGCCCTTGCTCAGCACGCGCATGGCCAGGCTGTGGATGGTGGACACCTGCAGCAGCTCCGCCTCCCGCCGCACACGGCGCCAATAGGCGCGAGCCTTGGCGGGCGAGCTGAGCCAGGGCGCACCCGGCCAGTGGGCGGCGGCTTGGGCCACCTCCCCGGCGGACTTCTTAAGGTGCTGGATGGCGGGAAGGTCCTTGAGGATGGCTTCGAGGTCTTTGGCCACGGGCGAATCCAAGCGGGGCAGCAATTGCTGCCACGCGGCCTCATCCAGGGCGGACAGCAGGTCCAGGGGGCGGAGCAGCCGCTCACGCAGGTCCGCCGCTGAGGTCTCGCTGAAGGTGGTGGCCAGGATCTCCCAGGGGTGGATGTCCCCACGACCCAGCCGGGCGGTGACCAGCACCGTGAGGGTGAAGGTCTTGCCTGATCCCGCGCTGGCGCTCACGACCAGCGATTGGTCGAGGATGCGGGGATCGCTCAGGTCGAGGGTGTCCATCTCAGTCCCCCTCCCCATCGGTCTCGACGGTCACGTCCACGGGTCGCCCACAGAGGGCCGCCAACTGGCACTGGCTGCAGTGCTCACCGGGGGTGGGAGGGAAATCTCCCGACTCCAGCCGCGCATCGAAGCGGGCGAGGTTCGCCAGCAACCTCTTGCGCCAGGCTCCGTCGGGTCCGGCATCAGCCAAGGTGGCCAGGTGCTTGGTGAAGGGCTTGGGCTCATCCTCCTTCAGGGGAAAGAGCACTGCCGTGGCCCGTTCACCTGGGTAGACCTGCTCCGCGAGGAGCATGTAGAGGGGAGTCTGGAGGTGGGACCCGAAGGGCGCGTCGTCCTCGGCGTAGGCCTTGAGGTAGGTCTCCTTGGAGGTCTTGTAGTCCACCACCCGCAGGAAGGAGAGGCCCTCGCTGGTCCAGCGCTCGATGCGATCCACCTTGCCACTGACGGTGAGTGGGTGTCCGTCCCCCAGGTCCAGGGCAACTGGACCGAGGCTGCCTTCGAGGGCCAGGAGGGTCCGGTGCCAGGTCTCGGGCGGAGGCGCTGCGGCCTTCTTGGCCTTCGGCGCGGACAGACGTGCTGGGTCGAGCAATGCGAGTTCCCCCTTGTCGGGGGCCTCGGCTTGGACATCCCGAAGCAGGCCTGCGGCCAGGTTGGGCAGCAGAGATTCCAGGCGGAGCACAGCCTGGGGCCATTGCTCCTGCGGGATGTGGCGGTCCAGTTCCTTTAGCCATTGATCCTGGTGGTCCTGCCAGAGGGATTGCAGGTGCGGGATGAGGTCATCGGCTCCGGCCTCGGGACCAAGCCCCAGTGCCGACTGGAAGGCGGAAGGCCAGTCCTCTACGCCCACGAAGGGCGCCAGGGCCTCTTCCATGATGTGGTGGACGAGGATGCCCACGGCCATGGACATCCGGGTGCGCGCATCGAAGGTCTGCAGGCCCCAGACTCGCTCAGCGAAAGAACGGAAGGGGCACTTGGCGAGGCCCTCCAGCGCCGTGGGGCTGGCGCTGTCCTGACCCTTGAGCCAGGCGCCGCGGAGTCCCGGTGCAAAGTCAAAGTTCGGCGCTTCCGCCAGCAGCGCCTCGCTGGCTGGGCGGGCCTGGGCGGCGGTGGCCCGTGCCTGGTGCTGAGGTGACTGATCGTGGCCTTCCCAGCGCCAGCGCAGGCGGCTGTGCAACGCGGAATCAGGACGCCATGGGGCCGCGCCTTCCAGCGCCGTCCAGAAGGGTCCCTGGGACGTCATGCGGCCATCCTCATCCTGGGCGGGACTGAGCACCACCAGGCGCTCACGGGTCATGGCCAGCACCTTGTTGAAGGCGTAGGCCTCCCGCTGGAAGGCGCGGGGAATCTGATCGCCGTGCTCGCTGCGGGGCAGCCAGAACCGCTGCAGGGCAGGGGGGAAGATCGCTGACGGCTCCGCCTGACTCCAGGCGAGCAGCGCGCGGTTGAGGGCGGCCTTGCGGTCGCCGTCCAGGTCGGGGTTCTCGGCGGGGCGGCTGGGCCAGGCGCCTTCGGAGAGGTCGAGGATCAGGGTGGCGCGGGCACCGTTCCAGTCGTCGAGGATCGTGCCGGGGGTCACGAGGCGAAGGCCCTCCACGGCCCGGGGGATCTCGCTGCTGCGGGCCGCGTCCAGAAAGCCTTCCAGCGCCAGGAGCATGTCGGCGAAGGTCCAGGTTTCAAGCCCCCAGGCTTCCTTGAGGAGGCCCAGCGGCGAATAGAAATCGTCGGGATCCATGGGCAGCCGCAGCGTGGTGGCCAGGGATTCCAGGCGCTCGGCCCACCGGTGTGCCGTCTGGGTGGTGCCCCTCAGCGCGGCCAGTTCCTGCCAGATGCCCTGGGCGTAGTCCTTCACGCGGTCCCGCAGGTGCATGAAGCTGCCTTCGAACGCGAGCGTCCCACTCTGGTCAGCAAGGGCCAGGGCGTCCGCCCAGTGGCGCAGGTCGTCGCGCTTCGAGGCGCGGAGTCCGGCAGACACAGCGCAGGGATCCAGCCGCTGCATGCCCATCAGCAGGGTCCAGAGCGGACTCCAGGCTTCGCTGGCGCGGAGGGGGATCAGGCCACCGCGCACGTGAAGCGCCACGCCCTCTTCTGCCAGCAGGGGCGCGAGGAAGGCCGCCACGGCCTGAGGCTCGGGATGGATGAGGGAGATCTCAGAAGGGGGGATCCCGGCGTCCAGCCAGACGCAGACCTGTTCGACCGCATGGCGCAGGAGATCGAGGGGGCCTTCGACGAGCCCCCGCTGGAAGGTGTCTGCATGGTCCTTCAGATCCAGCGGTCCCTCGAACAGGGATTCCAGAGCGGGCGACCAGGGCGCTGATCCCCAGCCCTCCGGTTCAGAGAGATCGAGATCATTGGGGAGGCTTTCGCCATGGGCTTCGAGCCCATCGAGGAACCACGCCACCAAGGGCTGGGCACTGCCGAAGAGGCCGGAGGCCTCGCCGCCCTTTTTGGCAGCAAGCCTGAACGTGGCGCCACCCAGGCCCGGCACGCAGGCCAGGGCCCGCAGACGTGTGGGCACCAGGTCGCGGAGGCCAGCCTCCAGCGGCCCATCGGCTTCGGTCCGCTCGATCCAGAGTCCCCGTTTTCCAGCCAGGTCCAGGTCCACGGCCTGCCAGAGGGCCAAGTCCGGCTCCAGGTAGCCGCCCGCTTCCACCTCCTTGAGGTAGGCCTCCATGTGGGCCAGCACGCTTGCCAGGCTGTGAGCGGCTTTGGGAAGCCCCAGGTCCAGCCCATGCTTCTGCAATTCCCGCAGGGTGGCTGGAAGTAGGCCTTGCGCCAGCAGCTCCCGGCAAGCCTGAGCGCGTGCCTTCAGCGCCTCCAGGCTGGGACCCACCGTGCGCCCCTGGGCCTTGGCCAGCCTCCGCGCCACCCGCAGATGCAGCATGAGGCTGACGGCCCCCGACACAGGTGGTCGGGGGTCGTTCAGCAGCACACCATCAAAGGGGTCGTAGCTCATGCAGGCATTTCGAAAACCAACGGGTTCCTGATCATCCTGCCACAGGGTTCAGGACAGGAAATGTCCATGGGGTCCGTTCCAGCCTCGGAGTCCGTGTTTTTCCCAGAGGGTGGAAGGCACCCATGGTGTAGCTGGGCTTGACCCTCGGGCTACTTCCGCCGCCAGAGATCGAAAGGCCGAGCGCCCAGGAGGATCGACACCCGGTTCTCGTGTTGGGAGGCGGAGCCTCGGTGGAGGTGCACCCGGCCGGCAGATAGCTCCATGAAGAATTCCCGGAAGCCGGTCCTGGCCACCAGGCCCAACCCTTCGATGCGCAGGCCATCGCCCAGGGTGGACGGCTGGTCTGAGGCCCGGCCCAGATCGAAGCGGGGGCCGATCTGCCAGCCCGTGCCCACCATGGAAGCCTTGGTGTAGGGCAGGCCGATCTTGATGGCCGCCAGGTTCGGCATGAGGTAGGCGGCACTGCGGGTGCCGATGAAAGAATCGCTGCCGCCCGCGATCCACAGGCGATCCGGCGGCGCATCTTTGGACAGGGCCACCTCGGTGTCCACCATCAGTCCCCAGTTGGAACTCAGGGGCTGGTGCCGTTTGGCTCGGGCATAGCCGCGCCAGTACGGGCGGGCCTCGCCTTCCACGGAGAGGCTCCGGTCCGCCGAGAAGCGCAGGAGGGTGCCTTCGGTGGGGATGGTGTGGAAGTCCAGATCGTCCCACTCCAGCCAGCCACGCACCACCGTGGCATTCGGCGTGTCGGCGTCGGTCCCGGCGCGGGTGAAGGTGCCCCTGTGCTGGAAGGCCGCAAGGCCAAAGCGGGCTCGATCCTCCTTGCCCCAGCGCAGGATGGCCTCCAGCCCCAATTCCTTCCGGGTGAAGCGCGAGGCTAGGTCCGCCATGGGTTCCACGAACAGGACGCCGCCACGCACGTCGTTCTGCGACCAGGTACCGAAGGCCCCCAGCGACAAGGCAGGAAGGGAGGGGAAGCTCCAGGCCACGTGTCCCTCCAGGCGCTTCTGGAGGTTGTCGGCCGCCGCTTCGAGGGAGCCGCTCTCACCGCCGCCGAAGAGGTTTCGGCCTCGCATAAGGACGCCGCCGTGCGGGCCCCAGTCACTTTCGTAGGCCAGGGTGAGGTTCAGCAGGGTGGGTTGGCTGCCCACGGGGCGAAGGTTGAGGACAAGGCCCTCTTCGCGCTCTTGGAGGCGGGTCTCAAGCCGCTGGATGCCCATGCGGTCCTGGGCGCGTCCCAGCACCTCCTCCAGTTCCGAGGCGCGAAGCGCTTGGCCTTCCAACTCCTGGGCGATGGCGCGGGTGGAGGCCGCCATGGGGCCCGGCTCCACTTCCACGCGCACCAGGCTGGGCTCACGCACCGCGAGGGTGAGCACCCCGTCGGCAAAACCGCTGCCCCGCAGATCCAGCATGGCGGCGCCCTTGCCGACGGCCTCGGCGAGGAGTTCCTGTTCAGCCAGTCCGAAGCGTGCGGCGTGGAAGGGCTGCCCCGGGACCAGGCCCCGCTCGCGCAGGCTCTGGGCCACTCGGGCCTTGTAGCCCGTGGCCCAGTCCACGGGCAGGTCCAACTGTACCCGCTGGATGAGAGGCGCAGGCTCCCAGTGGAAGGTGGCCTCGCCTTGAGGAGTGGCGGGCAGGTCCACCCAGGCCCGGTCCAGAGGCAGCCTCCGGTGGGCGCGGCGGAGCAGGCGCCAGAGGTCGGCGCGGCACCAGGGACTGGCGGCCGGCCGGGTGTCGGCCAGCAATCCAGCCAGATCAGGATGGCCGGGGCCATCCACCCTCAGGGTGGCCGCGGCAGGAACCCCCGCATCCGTCATCAGGAGGGACTCCAACTGGGGCAGGGCGCCACTTAGGGCGGTCGCGCCAGCCTCGAAGAGCAGGGATTCCTTGCCTCGGTAGGCGAACTCGTCCACCTTGTCGGTCTCGGGCCGGATCACCAAATCCGAATTCGCCTCGCTCCGCGCTTCGGTGACCCGCATGGCCAGGTCGAGGCTGCGGTCCAGCAGGGCTAGGATGTCCGAAGGTGGTGTGGCATCCCAGGTGCGCCCGATGTTCACGGCGAGGATGCGAGCGCCGGGAAAGGCCGAGCGGGCTGCCATGGCGGGCAGGTTCTCCACCAGGCCGCCGTCCACCAGGCGCTCATCGCCGATGGCTACGGGGGCCAACAACCCCGGAATGGACATGGAGGCCTTCACCGCATCCACCAGGTCCCCCTGGGCCAGAATACGGGCCTCACCCCGCGTGAGGCTGGAAGTCACAATCCGCAGGCGTGAACCAAGCCGGTCGAAGTCGGTACCACCCAGCGCTTGAGCCCGGGCCAGGGTTTCGAACAGGGCGATCCGCAGGCGGCGCGCTCGGTCCTCGCCGGGCACTAGGATGGGCCGACCGCCGACGAAGGAGAGTCCCATCAAGGTGCCGTGCCGTTCCTCGTCCTCGGAGGCGCTCAGGCCCGGCGTCCGCCGTCGATCATCGAGCACCAGGGAGTAGTCCCGGCGCAGGAAGATCCGCTCGGCCCCGACCCCACCGAAGCCGCTGGCGTAGAGCGCCGCCGCGAAACTGCCGGCGCTGGTGCCCACGATTCCCTCGGGGTGCCAGCCTTCCTCCTCCAGGCGCCGCAGCACGCCGGCGTGGGCTAAGCCCTTGGCGCTCCCGCCCCGGAGGGCCAGCACGAGGGGGCGCTCGCCGGGGGCGTGGAGCACCGGCAGGAAACGGAACCGCTGGTCCGGCGGACTCACGGTCAGCGCGAGGCGTTCCTGGGCCTGCGCCCAGAGGCAGAAACTCAGGAAGAGGATGGCTAGGAAACATCGCATATGGATTAGAGCCCGAACCAGCGCTTGATCTCCGCCCGCGCCAAGTCTCGGCGATTGGCCGTCTTGGGCAAGTCAGCCATGTGCCCGGACCTGGATTCCTTCAGTTCGACCAGGCCCTCCACCAGATGGGGGGCACTACGCAGGGCGCGCTCCAAAGCGGTCTTGGGCACCTCCACCAGCTCGCATGCCGTCGCGGCCACCACCGTGGCCCGGCGGGGGGCGCCCGTGAGCAGGGACCCTTCGCCGAACCAGTCCCCGGGACCGAGATCTCCGATCACCTCCCAGAACAGCCCGGTGTAGGGCTCAAAGCGCTCGACCACCTTCACGGCCTGAAGAGTGCCGGTCATGACCATGAACAGGGATTCGCCCGGATCCCCTTCCCGGATTACTCCCTCGCCTGGCTCGGTGCGGCGTAGGACCACGCGTTCCTTGAGCTCCGGGGCCCACTCCCCCGGCAGCCCGAAGCGTTCCAGGATGTCCTCCAAGACTCCGTCGTGGAGCACCACTGGTTTGGTCCAGGTAGGGGTGGGCCCGTGGGGCCCCAGCAGGGATACTTCCAGGCGGTTCAGCACCGTCTGGGTCAGGCGCACCGCCTGGAAGTTGGCGGCCCGGCCGTGCCGCCAGCCCAGGGCCCAGAAGCGAATCTCAAACACCACCCCGCCCATGTCGAAGCTGTGAGTCCTGACCTCGGGCTTGTGGTCGGGGTGGTGGGGGATGCCTCCCAAGGCCTGCTCCAAGGCCGCCAGGGTGGCCGCCATGGTGTCGTGGGGGGCCACGGTCACTTTCAGAGTGCGCCGGTGCAGGCCGGAAGGGGCGTAAAGATTGGTGACCACCGCCTGGGCGAGGATCCGGTTGGGGAAAATACTGGTGTCGCCGTTCTCGGTGATGATCTGGACCGTGCGCCAGGTTACGGTATCGACCCGGCCGACGAAGGTCTCCTGACCGCTGCCACCCCGCAAATTGCCTGTGACTTCCACCCAGTCGTCCACGCGGAATGCCGGGGCCAGGCTCATGGAGACGCCGGCGAACAGATTGCCCAGGGTCTCCTGCAAGGAAAGGCCAAGCACCGCGGCAGCGATAGCCCCGGTGCTCATCAGGGTGCCCAGATTCACGCCCACCGACTTGTGCAGCAGGAACACGGCGGTACCCAAATACAGGGTCACCACCACCAAATCCCGGGCGAACCCAGGGGTGGAGGTGCGCCAGTGGCTCAGCAGCGGGTCCAGCAACACGTGGGTGAAGACCCGGATTCCCAGGTAGGAGCCCAGGGCCCAGAACACAAACTCACGCGCCCGCACGAGCACGGGGTAGCCGTGGCCATCGCCCAGTACTGAGACGGCCAGGATCCCTGTCATCAACAGCAGACCGATGGCCACCCATCGCCGCCACGGGCTGACGACGGTTCTCAGATCCCTGAACACGGCTGGACCTGGCTTACAGAATCAGGACGACTGACGTATACGCCCAGGTTCTCCCGCATCTTCTTGCCTGAGTCCTCCACCTGATAGTCCGCAGGTAGTTCGAAGGCTGAGGGGGGAATGGGCCCTTCCTCGATATGGGTGGTGATGGTCGTAGCCTGACCCGCGATGGGTAGCACGATGCGGTATTTCAAAGCGATTCCCTGCACCTTGGCCAGTTCCTCACCAACCTTGAGCATCGGGACATCATCGGCCTGCGGCTGGCCAATGACGGTATGAAGCCTGAGGAATCGCTGATAGGGGATGGCGGGTACCGGGGGATTGACCGAGGGGTCGTTACTGACCTCGATGATCATCGGGCCCATGACGATCCTCCACTTGCGGCAATCGCGGCCAAGGAGGATTTCGGATCCTTGGTCTACCACGGTGACGGGAGCATCGTTGGCACCCATCAGCTTCAGGACCAAGGGCGCCACCTTCTTGAGCTTCTCTCCGAAAGCCTCCGCAGCGATCTCAAGGTCATCCCAGCTCATCTTCTGAATGAGCTTTTTGTTGTGATCGATGTTGTAGGAGACTCCCAGGGCGAAATCGACCAGAAAATCCACATGGCTGCCAGGTTGGTTGATCCGCATGAATCGGGACGACCAAAGCTGGGTCTGTTCCCCTTCATGGCCGCGACTCGTACTGGTCTGATTGAGGGTGAGATCCGTAGCCAGGAGGCTGACCGCAGATAGAAGGACGGCAACTATTGCAGCCGGAACGGTTCGCATGAGCATTCTCTTTTCTGGGACATCCAGAAGGCGTTCCCTGCTCTTGCCCCAAGGCGAGGGAACTTGCGGGATTCATAGCGGCTATGACAGGGTCGATGGCAGATCGATCGCACAGGAGAAAGGGCGCCGCCGAAGATTCCTGCGATGGCAAGAAGGCCTCGCCCCTCTATGCCTGGTCCGGTGTCTGGACAGAGCGGGTGGAGTCAATAGACAGGGCCAATGCAATCGACGGCAGAAATCACGCCACCAGCTGGATGGCACTCTAGGAGTCGCGGCACGCATCCTCCTGCATCTCGTCAGACTTCTCTTCTGGATCTGCCCCATAACTCACCTCCAATTCGGTTCGGGGCAGCTAGGTGCAGGTAGGATGCCAATCCATGGATATGGATGTAACTTATTTCAAAATAGAGATTAGATAACATTGAAAACCCGATTGCTCTCGGCCGAGAAGCGTTTAGGCGGTTTGATTTCGTCGCGACGACTCTATTTCGTCACTGGCCGAACTTGGGTTTTTGAGGCCATTCCGTCAATCAGCATGATCCGGTGCACCGATTCGAAATCCAACAATGTGCATGTACGCTTGGAGCGACGACTCACTCATTTCGCGGCGAAATGGGTCGAAAAATGTGGCTTGTGGACCACAATTCTGCCCCGATGATATAACCCCGGTGAAGGATGTCCCATGCAAGACGATCACGTGCCTCCTCCCCATCGGCAAGGCCGACGTCCAAGCCAGAGCGAGGGAGGACAGAGATCCGCTGGCCACACTGGTGGGCGAGTCGCGTTGCGCAAACTGGCGGTTTTCCAGAAACTCCTTCGCCGATTGGATCACCTGACGCAAGAACGTGACGAGCTGCACCTCGTGCTGCACATCAACAAGCTGCTTCTGAACAACCTTGATCCAGAGCAACTCTTCGTGGCCATTTCGACGGCCATTTGGGAACGCACCCACCACCACTACATGACCCTCAGCACCTTGGAACCGAGTGGTGCCATGGAGCGTCTTCGTCTCTTGGATCTTCCCTTGTCCAGAGGGCAAATCAAGATTGGGGATCAGATCCCTGAATCCCTCGAACGGGCTTTCAGCGGACAGGATGCCAAACAGATTGAAATTCTCGGGCCGGAAAGAATCGCCGCCTTCCAGCAGCCTGAACTCGCTCGGTTGCTCAAGCAGGAGCACATCCAGTCCATCTGCCTCATTCCCCTGCACTCCAGAGGCAAAGCGCTCGGGGTGATCAGCCTTGGGAGCCAAAAGGAGAATGCCTTCCAGGGCGCCACCTTGCGTCTGCTGGAACTTGTGGCGGGCCAGATCGCCCTCGCCCTGGACAATGCCATGGCTTTCCAGGACATCCGCCACTCCAGGGACAAGCTCGTGGAGGAAAAACTCTATCTGGAAGGGGAAGTGGCCCAGGACTTTGCGACCCAGGAAATGGTCGGGGCCAGCCCGTCCTTTTTGAAGGTCCTTCAACAGATCGAAACTGTGGCCCCTTCCGACGCCACAGTGCTCCTGCTGGGGGAGACCGGAACAGGCAAGGAGCTGCTGGCTCGGACCATTCATGAGCGCAGCAAACGGAGGGCACGAACCTTCGTCAAGCTCAACTGCTCGGCCATCCCCTTGGGCCTGGTGGAGAGCGAACTGTTCGGCCACGAGCGGGGGGCCTTCACCGGGGCCATCGCCCGCAAGGTGGGCCGTTTCGAACTGGCCCACCTGGGCTCACTGTTCCTGGACGAAATCGGCGACCTGCCCACGGAGCTCCAGCCAAAGCTTCTGCGCGCCATTCAGGAGCGCGAGTTTGAACGCCTGGGCAGTACCCAGACGATCCGTGTCGATGTGCGGCTGATTGCCGCCACCCACCAGGATCTGGCCCAGATGGTCGAGAACGGGAGCTTCCGGCGGGATCTGTTCTACCGCCTGAACGTGTTCCCCGTCCGGGTTCCATCCCTGCGTGATCGCAAGGAAGACATCCCCAACCTGGTCCGCTATTTCACTCAGAAATTCGCAAGGGCCATGGATAGGCACATCGAGCGCATTCCGGGGGAGACCATGGAATTCCTGGTCCGATGGCCTTGGCCAGGAAACATCCGGGAGTTGCAGAATCTGGTGGAGCGATCGGTGATCCTCAGCCCAGGCCCGGATCTGCGCGTGCCCATGAGTGAGATGGTCCTTCCGGCAGACCACACACCGATCGCCACGACCCAAACCTACGAAGACTTGGAGCGCCAGGGCATCCTGGAGGCGCTGAAGGCGAGCGGCGGCGCTGTGGGGGGGCCTCACGGAGCAGCAGCGCGTCTTGGACTGAAACGCACGACGCTGAACTCCAAGATGAAGCGACTCGGCCTCGATCGCCCCAAATGACGACATGAAGTCGGGAGACTCCATTTCGTCTCGTCAGAGCAGCCTTGCCCACGGATGGAGCCGGCAAGCGAAAGTTAAATCGTATTGATCTACCGATTTGAGTGATATCGGGGAATTGGCATCGGGTGTGCGCTAGGGCTCCATGATTGGAGGCCCTAGGTGCTGCGAACCCACGTCGAAAAACGGCAAGAGGCCGTACGGCTGGCCAGCGCCCCTCGAAGCTCAGCGGTGCGGATCATGATTCGATGCCTGGCATTTCTATTTGCCCTGCTGCTGCTCCAGGTTCTGTTGTCATGCAGGGGGCCAAATTTCACTGGCACCACCCTGGAGAAGGATCGCCTCACCACGGTCAATACGTTCAGCATCGACAATCAGCCAGACCCCGCGCTCTACATCTGGAATATGCGCCCCATCCCCTTTGAGGAACTTAAGCCACTTGTGTCTGACCGACTCGCCGAGAAGGGCTACCGGATGGTTTCGCCTCAGGAGGCGGAGGTTCGGATCATCCTGACTACCTTCACCGAGGAGTCGACACCCCGTCATCGAATTACGGTCATGGAGATGGTCGAGCGATCCACCTCGCGAAAGCTATGGTCGGGGTATGCCGAAATTCCTTACCAGTTAGATCCGAGACAGGGAGTGCCGAATCAACCCACTTTGATGGGACTGGTGGACCTCATACCACCCAGCACTGGATCCAATCGCACTTCGACCGGCCCTGTGCTTGGGGATTGACACGGAGCGATTCCCTACTTGGTCGAAGGTTCAAAATTTCCTTGTGGATCAAGGGGCGGAGGGATCCTCGTTGCATAGGACTTTACAAGACATTTAGAGCGCCTAACAAAACCACCAACCCAGCGCATACCAACAGATCAGGATGCATCCAAGGCTGAGGAATGCCTGGTGGATGTCGGCACGTCGTTCGTATCGAACGGCCAGCCTTCGGAAGCGGTGGAGCCATGCGAACGTCCGCTCGACGACCCATCGGTGAATGCCCAACTTCTCCTTCGACTCGATGCCTCTGCGTGCAATGCGCGGCGTGATCCCGCGTTCCCGGCAGGCTGCTCGGCATCGCCTGAAGTCGTACCCCTTGTCCGCATGAAGCTTCTCCGGTCGCTGCCGTGGCCTTCCGCAGACCATCCTGCGCGGCAGATGACGACATAAAGTCTCGAGACTCCATGTCGTCTCGGCGTGGCGGCATCGTCGTCAGATCGGAAGAATAGGAACTTGTTTCAATTATTTAAATAAAACAGCTTAAAACATTATTGGCAAGTTGGCACCAAGCGTGCCCTAAGGACTCCAGGAACGGAGGTCCGTGTGTTGAGAATCCACGTTGAAAACGAACCAGATGCCGTGCGGCTACGCCTGGAAGGGAAACTCATTCATCCCTGGGTGGACGAACTCTTCAAGGTATGGATGGACG
>DASXUH010000085.1:0-11395 GCA_036504935.1 Geothrix sp.
CCGGCCGGAGGCGCCGAGGGCCATCTTCACGCCCACCTCGCGGACGCGCTCCTTGAGGCCGGCCATCTGGATGTTCACGTTCACGATGCCGCCGCCCACCAGGGCCAGCACGCCCGAGAGCATGAAGATGATGTCGTAGACATCTCCCTGGCTGTTGCGGCGGCGGATCCGGGCGGCCACGTCATCCAGGCGGAAGTCCTCCTGGAGCCGGTGGTTGGCCTTCACGAGGTCGGAGAGCTGCTTGGCGAAGGCACCCATGGCCCCCATGTCGGGAATGCGGAAGGTGATGCGGTCCACCCGGCGGTAGGCGTCACCGTTCATGCGGCGCTGCACCAGGTTCGCAGGCACGGCGATGATGCGGTTCCGCCACCAGAACTGGTTGCGCTGGCCCTCGCGGAAGCGGAAGACCCGCTCCTCGAAGACGCCGATGACCGTGACGGGAACGCTCCCGATGCGGAGGGTCTGACCCAGGGCGTCACCCTTGGGGAAGAAGACCTGGGCCGCCTCGGTGCCGAGGATGACGACGGGGGCGCCCGTATCCATCTCCGTGGCGGAGAAGCCACGTCCGTGGGCCACGCCGTAGCCGTTGGCCGGGATGAAGTCCCCGCCGATGCCGCTGATCTGGCGGTCCTGGTCCCCGTAGGCTGAGACCACCCGGGAACGGGCATTCTTCTGGCGGCTCACGCCCTGGATGGCGTCTGCCTTCAGGGCCTCGCCGCCGATGGCGTCGGCATCCCGCAGGCCGAGGTTGGCCTGCTGCATCGCCGTGGGGCGGCCATCCCGCACGGCCGCCTTGGGTTGGACGTTCAGCTTGTCCAGACCGCCCATCTTCACGAACATCTGGTCCGCGCGCCGCCGCTGGCTGTCGGAGATGGAGAAGCCGCCGAGCACGGACGCCACCCCCAGCAGCACGCCCAGGGCCTGCAGGATGGAGCGGCCGAGGTTCTCCCGGATCTCCACCCAGGCCCCGGACAGCCGTTCGCGGAAGGCGCCCGAGGTTTTCACGCGGCACCCTCGTTGAGGGCGATCAGCCCGTCCCTGATTTCGACCCTGCGCTCTGCGAGCGCGGCGATGGAGGGATCGTGGGTCACCAGCAGCAGCGTGTTTCCCTGCTGGTGCAGCTCGCGGAACAGATCCAGTACCTCGGCACCGGTCTTAGAGTCCAGCGCGCCTGTGGGTTCATCCGCCAGCAGCAGCGCAGGTTCGTTGGCGAGGGCCCGGGCCACGGCCACGCGCTGCTTCTGACCGCCGGAGAGCGTGCCCGGCAGCTTGTCGGCCTTGTCGGCGATGCCCACCTTCTCCAGCAGGGCCATGGCCCGTTCGCGGCGTTCCCTGCGGCCCACGCCCGCGTAGAGCATGGGCAGCTCCACGTTGCGGGCGATGCTGGCCTTGGGCAGCAGGTTGTAGCTCTGGAAGACGAAGCCCACCTTCTCGTTGCGGATCCGCGCCAGCTCGCCGCCGGATAGGCCCTGGACCTGGTGGCCATCCAGCGTGTAGGTGCCGGCCGAGGGCAGGTCCAGGCAGCCCAGGATGGCCATGAGGGTGGACTTGCCGGAGCCCGAAGGGCCGATGAGAGCCACGAACTCGCCCTTCTCGACGGTGAGGTCGATGCCACGCAGCGCGTGGACCGCGGCCCCGTTGGCGCCGTAGACCTTGGTCAGGGCCTGGGTCTGGATGATGCTGGACATGGTCGCTCCGCTTGCCGGTCCTCAGTCCTGAGTCTTCAGTCCTCAGTGAAAGTACGGGGATGGTGGTTCCACTGAAGACTGAGGACTGAATCCTGAAGACTGATCAATTGTTCTCATCGTCCTTCTCGACCTTCTTCTTGCTTGGATCCTCCAGGCTCACCTGGTCGCTGGCCTTGAGGCCGGAAAGGATCTCCACGCGCTCAAGGGTGGCGATACCGGCCTTGACGGGGACGACGTCGAAGTATTCCTTCCAGTGGTCGGAGAGCCAGATGAACTTGCCGCGGCCCGAGAGGCCCTCCTTGGCCTTGGCCAGATCCTGGGGCTGGAGGTTCTCCTTCAGCCGGTAGACCACAGTCTGTCCGTCCCGGCGCTGGAGGGATTCGAGGGGCACGCTGATGGCCTTGTCCCGCTTCTCGCCTAGGATCTCCACGTTGGCGCTCATGCCCGTGCGGAAGGCGTCCGTGAGCTCATCGAGGGCCACCTCCACCTTGAAGACCTTGATCTTCTCCACCAGGTCCGCGGCGGGGGCCACGAAGCGCACCTTGCCTGTGAAGGCCTTCTGGGGATAGGCGTCCAGAGTGATGCGCACGGCCTGGCCCACCTTCACCTTGGCGATGTCCACCTCGTTGAGGTTCACCTTCACGATGAGGGAGGCCAGGTCCGCCACGGTGAACACCACGGTGCCGGAGTTGAAGGAGCTGACGCCGGAAGTGATGGTGTCGCCCAACTCCACACCGCGCTTGATGACCACGCCGTTCATGGGGGCGGTGACCCGGGCTTTCTGGGTGGAGGCGTTGCCGCTGATGGGGATGCCCCGGTCCTCCACGATCTGGTACCGGGTCTGGGCGCTCTTGAAGGTCTCTTCGGCCAGATCGCGGGTGGTCCGGGCGCTCCGGTAGGCCTGATCGGAGATGAGCCCCGATTTGAAGAGCTCGGCCTGCTGGGCGAAGTCCCGTTCGGCATTCTTGAAGCTCACCCGGGCCTGGGAGACGCTGCCCTGGACGTCGGACAGGGTCTGGGCCTGGTTCACGTCGGGTTCCACTTCGGCGAGCACTTCACCGGCCTTCACGGTGGCACCCTCGCGGACCTTCAGGCCCACGATGCGGCCGGACACCGTGGACTTCACATCCACCTTGGTGAGGGGATCCACCACGCCCACCTCCCGGACGCTCACCTGGAGGTCCTCGGCCTGGACCTTGCCCAGGCGGAAGGGGGTGCTGGCCTCCGCCTTCTTCCCTTTGCCATCGCTGCCCTTGAGGGTGAAGAACATGCCGGTCGCCAAGGCGACTCCGGCCACGGAAACGATGACCCACCGCTTCTTCATGGAACCCCCTGATGGGAAAGACGCCGGACCTGCCGGGATGATGAATGGCCTACGGAGCAGAGTCTGGGGCCGTTTAGGGAGGGGCGGCGGCAGACATCGGCGGCCAGTGGGCCGCCGTCGGCCAATGGACGGGTCCGCCGGGGAGCGCCGATGTGGCGTCCCGCCACGGGGATGAGGCAACGATCCACGGCGGAGGCTTTAAACCTTTCTCAATTGCTAGGGAATAAAGATGTTGTGAATTGGCATGAGGGCGGCATGAGGGCCTTCCGGGACGATTCCCCTTCGCGGCCTGGCCGCACCAGGAGCACACCATGTCCAACATCCAGAAGCGCGTGGCTTTCATCGTGGCGGCGGGGCTCATCGGAGCCTTCCTCATGGCCCAGACCCCCGTGCCCCCGCCGACCGGCCAGCAGGTGGAAAAGAAGGGCGAGCGCGTCGAACGCCGCGGGGAGGCCCAGGAGCGCAAGGGCGAGCGCCAGGAACGCCGTGGCGCGCGCAACGAACGCCAGGGCGAGCGGAAAGAACGCCAGGGCGCCCGCATGGAAAAGCGGGGCGAGGCCCTCGAGGCCAAGGGTGATGTGAAGGCCGGGCAAGCGCTCGAGCGCAAGGGCGAGCGCCGCGAAGCGGTGGGCGCGGCGCAGGACGCCAAGGGCGAGCGGCAGGAACGGCGCGGAGCCCGCAATGAGCGCCAGGGCCAGCGGAAGGAAAACCGCGGCCAGCGCGTCGAACGCAAGGGCGAGCGCCTGGAGGCCAAGGGCAAGTAAGGTTTTCCCTCTCCTCACGAAAGCGGCCCCCGGACGGGGGCCGCTTTCGTGAAGGGCGAACGCGCTACCGCACGGTCTCCCGCGCGATCATCAGTTCCTCGTTGGTGGGCACCACGGTGACGACCACGCGGGAATCCGGCGTGCTGATGATGCGCTCGCCAGTGCCGTGCTCGTTGGCTTCGGGGTCCAGCTTGACGCCCAGGAAGCCGAGCTTGCTGCACACCTTGGCGCGGACATAGGTGCTGTGCGTGCCGATGCCGGCGGTGAAGGTGATAGCGTCCACCCCATCCAGGACGGTGGCGTAGGAGCCGATGAACTGGCGCACATTGTAGGTCAGCAGGTCCCGGGCCAGCCGCGCCCGGTCATTGCCGCTGTCGGCTGCCAGCTCGATTTCCCGGAAGTCGGACGACACGCCGGAGATGCCCAGCAGGCCTGACTTCTTGTTCAACAGGTCCGTGATGGCTGCGTAGTCCAGCTGTTCGTGCTCCATGAGCATCTCCACCACGCTGGGGTCGATGGTGCCGCAGCGGGTGCCCATGATGACGCCCTGGAGCGGCGTCATGCCCATGCTGGTGTCCATGCTCCTGCCCTGGCCCACGGCGCAGATGCTGGTGCCGTTGCCGATGTGGCAGGTGATGACCTTCAGGGCCCGGAGGGGACGGCAAAGCAGGATCGCCGTGCGGGCCGCCACGAAGGCGTGGCTGGTGCCGTGGAAGCCGTAGCGGCGGATGCCGTACTTCTGGCTCAGCTCGTAGGGAATGCCATAGGTGCGGGCATGGTCGGGGATGTTGTGGTGGAAGGCCGTGTCGAAGACCGCCACGTGGGGCACATCCGGGAAGGTTTCCCGGGCGACCCGGATGCCCATGGCGTTGGCGGGGTTATGGAGCGGCGCATAGATGGCGAAGGCCTCGATGTCGTGGAGCACCTCGTCCGTCACCAGCACGGAGTCGCCGTACTTGGGCCCGCCGTGGACCACCCGGTGGCCCACAGCGTGGACGGGCGTGTCGTGCAGCACATTGGTGTGGAGGCGGTCCAGGATGGCCTCCAGGGCCTCCCGGTGGGTGGGCAGGGCGAGGGTCTCCTTCCGCTTCTCACCGTCGATGGTGCAGGCGAGGAGGCCGTCGGCCAAGCCGATGCGCTCCGCGATGCCCTCGGCGATGGACGCCTCGTTCACCATATCGAAGAGGTTGAACTTCAGGCTCGAAGAGCCAGCATTCAGAACGAGAACGAACACAGAATCCCCCATGACAGGAAAGTCTAGCGCTCAAGGAAAGTGACCGGTGACTCATTGTAGATGAACGGGTCCCAATGCCGATCCGTCCATGGCTCCTGCTTATCCGGGGGACGGCTGGCCTAGGTCGAGAAAACGCCTGAGTCGAGGTTGGCCGGATCCGGCCAAGGCGCGGCCAGGGCTGTCTCCGCGGTGGCGAGCAGGTCGGCCTCAAGGCGGGCCTGGAGGCCCGGGGCTGGCGCCCACCCCCGGTGTGCGAGCCAGGCCTCGAAGCGGGGCAGGGGATCCTTGGTGGCCCACTGGGCCAGCAGTTCGGGGTCCACATAGCGCTGATCGTCATGTTCCGCGTGGCCCTTCATGCGGAAGGTCTCGCAGACGAGGAAGGCCGGTCCCTTGCCTTCCAGACAGTGCTCCCGGGCCTGGGCGGCGGCGTCATAGACCGCGGCGGCATCATTGCCATCCACGGTGAGGGTGAAGGCCCCCTGGGAACGGGCCGACATCCGACCGGCCATCTGGCGGTCCGGCGGGGTGGAGAAGGCGTACCCGTTCGATTCGCCGACGACGATGAGAGGGAGTTTCTGCACGACCGCGAAGTTAAGCCCCTCGTAGAAGGCGCCCGTGGAACTGCCGCCATCCCCGATCCAGGTCATGGCGACGCGAGCCTCGCCCTTCTGGCGGAAGCTGAGGGCCACGCCCGCCAACACGGGGATGAGGGCGCCGAGCATGGACGTGGGCGCGAGGATGCCCCGCGCCACGGAACCGAAGTGGTTGTTGTGCTCACGGCCCCCCGTGGGGCCAGTGGCGCGGCCCAGGTACTGGAGGAAGAGTTCGAGCGGCGTGGCCCCCCGGACGAACATGGAGCCCAGGTTGCGGATCATCGGTGCGATCACATCGTCCGGCCCCAGGGCCATGGCCGTGGCGCAGGCGGTGGCCTCCTGGCCCAGGCTGCGGTAGATGCTGCCGAGGGTCTGGCCCTGGCGGAAGAGCTTCACCAGCCGCTCCTCCGCGAGCCGGGTGAGCAGCATGGCCTCGTGAAGGCGCAGCGCGGTTTCCTGATCCATGGAGTTAGCATAGACGCATGCTGAGCCTCCGTCCCGCCGTCCCCGCCGATGCCCCGCTGATCTTGCAGTACATCCGCGAGCTGGCGGCGTACGAGCGCGAGCCTGAGGCGGCGATCGCCACCGAGACGGACATCCATCGCTACGCCTTCTCGGACCACCCGCTGGTGAAGGTGACCATGGCGGAATGGGATGGCCAGCCCGCGGGCTTCGCCCTCTGGTTCCTGAACTTTAGCACCTGGGAAGGCAAGCCCGGCATCTACCTCGAAGACCTGTTCGTGCGCCCGGTCTTCCGGGGCAAGGGCATCGGCAAGGCTCTGCTTCAGCACCTCGCCGCTCTGGCGGTGAAAGAGGGCTGGACCCGCTTCGTATGGCAGGTGCTGGACTGGAACACACCGGCCATTGAGTTCTACGAAGCCCACGGGGCCAAGGTCATGCGGCCCTGGCTCACCTGCCGGGTGGAAGGCGAGGCGCTGGCGAAACTCGCTGGGGGCGTGGACTGATGTGGGCTCCACTGCTCCGTCTCAAGGCGGCCCTGGGGTCCGATGCGGAGCTGGTGGTGGTCGGGGGCGCTGTCCGCGATGAACTGCTGGGGCGTCCCCATGCGGACTGGGACCTGGCCACGAAGCTGATGCCCCGGGCTGTGATGGACCGGGCGCGGGCCGCCGGGATGAAAGTCATCCCCACGGGCCTTCAGCACGGCACGGTGACAGTGATCCTGGAGGATCGCCCCATCGAGATCACCACCTTCCGCAGCGACGGCGACTACCTGGATGGGCGCCGGCCTGAAACGGTGCAGCTGGGCGTCAGCCTGGAGGAGGACCTGTCCCGCCGGGACTTCACCATCAACGCCATGGCCCTTCCCGTGGGCGGCGGCGACCTGGTGGATCCCTTTGGCGGCCGGGCGGATCTCGGAGCGCGGATCATTCGTGCCGTGGGCGACCCGCTGCAGCGCTTCGCGGAGGATGGTCTCCGTACCCTGCGGGCCTGCCGCTTTGCCGCTCAACTGGGCTTCGAGATGGAGGCTGGGACCCTGGCGGCCATCCCCGAACGGCTCGAGGTGGCCAGGAAGGTGGCGGCGGAGCGTGTCCTCGCGGAGCTCACGAAGCTGCTCTGCGGTGCGGAACCCCGGCGGGGTCTGGATCTCCTGGCCCGGGCGGGCCTATTGGATCTCTGGCTGCCCGAGCTGCGTCCCATGCTCGGCTGCGGGCAGAACCGGCACCACCGCTGGGATGTGTGGGACCACACGCTGGAGGTGGTGTGCCGGGCGCCGGCCGACCCGGGCCTCCGCTGGGCGGCCCTGCTGCACGATGCCGGCAAGCCGGCGGCGCGGACCCTGGGGCCGGATGGCGAGGCGCGCTTCCACGGCCACGAGGCTGGTTCGCTGGCTCTCGCGGCGACCATCCTCGAGCGGCTCAAGGCTGCTCATGCACTCCGGCGCGAGGTCCTGGCCCTGGTGCGCCACCACGGCACCCACCCGACTGCGGAGTGGAGCGATGCGGCCTGCCGCCGATTCCTCCGCCACCTCAGTGAGGACGGGCTGGACCTGGCCCGTTGGGCGGCGTTCCGCCTGGCGGACCAGCAGGCCAAGGGGCTGGAGGTGGAAGCCCGGGAGCGGGACCATGCCGCGATCCTGGTCCGGCTCGAGGCCGTAGCCGCCGCAGCGCCGCCCCTGATGGTGAAGGCCCTGGCCCTGGATGGCGCGGCCCTCATGGCGCTCACCGGGCGGGAGGGTGGCCCCTGGCTGGGGAAGCTGCAGCGCGACCTGCTGGAGGCCGTGATCGAGGATCCCTCCCTCAACACGCCCGAGGCCTTGGCGGAGCTGGCCGAACAGAAGCTTCGCGGCTAGATCCGCTCGATCAGTACCACGGCCTGGGCCGCCAGGCCTTCGCCGCGCCCCGTGAACCCCAGCTTCTCGGTGGTGGTGGCCTTCACGTTCAGCGCGTCGGTGGGGATGCCCAGCAGCGGGGCGATGCGGTCCCGCATGCGCTGGCGGTGGGGCCCGATCTTCGGCCGCTCGCCGATGAGGCAGACGTCGGCATTGACCACCCGCCAGCCGCGCTCGGCGAGGTCGCCCAGCACCCGTCCGAGCAGGTCGGCGGAATCCGCGCCCCGGTAGGCGGGGTCCGTGTCCGGGAAGTGCAGGCCGATGTCGCCCAGGCCCGCAGCGCCGAGCAGAGCGTCCATGAGGGCGTGCAGCATCACATCCGCGTCACTGTGGCCCGCCAGGCCCCGGTCGTGGGGGATATCGCAGCCCATGAGCATCAGCGGGCGGCCTTCCTCGGGAGCCGCGAAGCGGTGGACATCGAATCCCAGGCCGGTGTGGATGGAGGTCATACCCGCTCAGCTCCCAGGTTGCGGTGTTCCCCCGTGGATTCGTCCGACAGCTTGATCGCCCCGGTGATGGGGTGATCGGGCAGGAGGAGGATGACCTCGGTCCCCTCGCCCTCCTCGCTGATGAACTCCAGGGTGCCTCCGTGTTCCTCGACGATCTTCTTCACGGTGGCCATGCCGAGCCCGGTCCCCTTCTTCTTGCCGTAGCTGAAGAAGGGCTCGAAGATCCGCTTGACCACGCGCTTGGGGATTCCCCGGCCCTGGTCCTTCACGCGGATCTGCACCCCGCCGGTGACTTGGATCCAGCTCACCAGCACCTCACCGCTGATGCCGACGGTGGCATCCAGGGCATTGGCCAGGAGATTCTCCATCACCCGGGTGAAGCGGCCGGGGTCCAGCTTGATCAGGCAGGATGGTCCCTCGGCCCGGAGGATCACCCCCATTTCGGCCGCCCTGGGGACCAGCGGCTCGATGATGGCGTCGAAGAAGGCGCGGAGATCCACCGTCTCCCGCCGGGGTTCCCGGACCTTGGCGAAATCGAGCACGTCCTGGCTGAGATGGGTGAGGCGGTCCACGCATTCCAGGATCTTGCGGCAGTGGTGGCGGACCTTGGTGTCTTCGGTGGACAGCTCAAGCAGATCGGCGTGCCCGCGCAGCACGAAGAGCCCGTTCTTGAAGTCGTGGACGATGGAACTGGCCACCTGGCCCACGGTGGCCAGCACATGGCTGCGCAGGTTCTCCTCGAACAGGCGGGTCCGCTCGATGGCGATGGCGCAGAGCGAGACGATGGCCTCGAAGGTCGGCCGGTCCGGCGGCTCGATGATCGGCCGGCGGCTGTCCAGGTAGACCACGCCGATACGCCGGCCCTGGAGCAGCAGCGGCAGGCAGAGGATGGTCCTCAGTTCGAGACGCTGGACCGAGTGCTGGCTGAGCAGCTGGCCGTCTTCGGCCACGTTCAGGATCCAGACGGGGTCGCCGGTCTCGAACACCTTGTGGACGCTGGACATCGACAGCTGGATCTGGCCCTCCAGTTCCTGTCCGAGGTTGCGCTGGACGCGGCAGGCCAACTCGCCGTCTTCCAGGAGCATGAGAAATCCCCGGTCCGTTCCCGAGATGTTGAGCAGGCGATCCAGGGACTGCTCGAGCATGTCCTCCAGGTCCACTTCCTCGGCCAGGAGCTGGGCCGCTTCCAGGATGGCCTGGAGGTGGATTTCCGAGCTGCTGTGATCCGTGCGGACCAGGGTCAGGGTGTAGGCGCCGTCGGCCAGGAGCAGGGGGGTTCCGGGTTCCCAGGCAGTTCGCCCCAGCGGCTTGTCGTTGTAGAAGCTGCCGTGGGTGGTCTGGAGATCCTCGGCCCACCAGGTGTCGTCCCGCAGTTCCAGGCGCAGGTGATTGCGGCTGATCATGTTATCGGACAGCACCACGTCGCAGAGACTTTGCCGTCCCACGGTGACGGAGCGGGCGAGCGGCACGGTACGCTCGAACCCGTGCCGGTCTCGAATCAGGAGCTGGTAGCGCTGGGCCACGGCATCTCCCGGGCGGTCGTGAGGGATGGGATGGGTTCTGGACTGCGATCCCAAGATTATCCGGCCATCGGCTGGACACAAGTGGAAGTCCCGTGAGGGAATAGAGGTCATGCACCGGCACCCCGACCTCGACCCCTCCGCGAACCTGGAGGACCCCATTGAATATTCGCTGAGGCCGCAGCGCCTCCAGGAATATATCGGCCAGGCCAAGGTGAAGGCCCGGCTGGAAATCGCCCTCCAGGCCGCGGTCAAACGAGGCGATGTGCTGGACCATGTGCTCCTGTTCGGCCCTCCCGGACTGGGCAAGACCACCCTGGCGCACGTCCTGGCCAACGAAATGAGTGCCCCCTGCAAGGTGATCCAGGCCCCGGCCCTGGAGAAGAAGGGGGATCTGGCGGCCATCCTCACCAACCTGGAAGCGGGTGAGTTCCTCTTCATCGACGAGATCCACCGGCTGTCGGCGCCCATCGAAGAGCTGCTCTACGCGGCCATGGAAGACCGCAAGCTCGACATCCTCATCGGCCAGGGCCCCAGCGCCCAGACGCTGAAGGTGGATCTCCGGCCCTTCACCCTGGTGGGAGCCACCACCCGGGCCGGCCTCATTTCGAAACCGCTGCACGACCGCTTCGGCCTGGTCCACCGCCTGGAGTTCTACACCCGGGCTGATCTGGCCATCATCGCCCGCCGGTCGGCGGACCTGCTGGGCATCCACCTGGCCGCCGAGGGGGCCGAGGCCATCGCCCGCCGGAGCCGCGGGACGCCGCGCATCTGCAATCGTCTGCTCCGGCGCTGCCGGGACTACGCCGAGGTGAAGGGCGACGGCACCATCACCATGGAATCCGCCGAGGCCTGCCTGAGGCTTCACGAGGTGGACGACCTGGGCCTGGACGGCCTGGACCGGGACTACCTCCAGGCCATCTGCCACAAGCACCGGGGCGGGCCCGTAGGCCTGCGGACCCTGGCCGCGGCCCTGGGCGAGGACGAAGGCGCGCTGGAGGACCTGGTGGAGCCCTACCTCATGCAGGTGGGCTTCCTGGATCGCACGCCCCAGGGCCGGAAGGCCACCGATGCCGCCTACGCCTACCTGGGGGTGAAGTCTGATCCAGGGCCGCTGTTCCGGTAGGGGCGTGCTTCGCTCCCGTGTATCGGACAGCGCCCCGCGCTGCCCTCCCGCTCGCTCGGCCCCCGGGGGGGCCTTCGCTTGCGGACACGGGTCCCTCCACCAAGGGCGGAAGGCCACGGATGCGGCCTATGCCTACCTGGGCGTGGAGTCCGATCCGGGGCCGTTGTTCCGCTGACCCCGGCCGCTGATCAGAACTTGGTCTCGAACGTATCGAGGGCCTTCTGGCCGGAGTGGGAGAGGGCGAGGGTGCCGCCCTTGGCCGTGCCCACGGCGTCCAGGTTGCGGGTCTGGTCCCTGCGGACGCACACGCCCTGGAGGGTGCCGCCTTCGTCCACGACGAGGGAGCC
>DASXUH010000086.1:0-8110 GCA_036504935.1 Geothrix sp.
CGGTGCCGGCGCCGTGGAGGCCCTGGCCGCCCCCGCCGGAGACTTCAAGGCCGTGGTGAAGGAGATCCTCGCCAAGGCTGGTGGCAAGGTGGACCTGAGCGAAGCCAACGTCATCGTGAGCGGTGGCCGCGGCATGAAGGACGGCGCCAACTTCAAGATCCTCGAGGAGCTGGCCGACGCCATCGGCGGCGTCGTGGGCGCTTCGCGGGCGGCCGTGGACGCGGGCTGGGGCCTGCCCCACAGCATGCAGGTGGGCCAAACCGGCAAGGTCGTGAGCCCCACCCTCTACATCGCCTGCGGCATCAGCGGCGCCATCCAGCACATCGCCGGCATGAGCGGCTCGAAGTACATCGTCGCCATCAACAAGGATCCCGAAGCCCCCATCTTCAAGCTGGCGAACTACGGCATTGTCGGCGATTTGTTCGAAGTGGTTCCCGAACTGACCAAGGCCGCCAAGGCGATGGGGATCGGTTCCAACTGACCAAGGCCGTTCCCACCTGCAGAATCGCCCGGCATTCGACGGGCGATTCTGCAGATAAGCAAAGATTCAGACGCCGAACTGCCTCAGGTGGTGGTCGAAGTGCTTGTAGATGAGCCGGCCCCACTGGTCGGCGCTGAGCCGTCCGAAAAAGGGGTGGACACTGCCCTCGACCTTCGCGGTACCGCGCTGGACGACGCGGTCGATGAGCGTGGCCAGCCGGGTGCGCTCGGCCTCGAAGTCCTGGGGATCGGACACCACATAGATGGGATCGGTGGGGGAGTTGCGGCGGAACGGCTTGTCCCCGAAGATGTGGCCCCGGATGAAGGGCGTGATCAGCTTCCCGAGGAAGAGCTGCTTCACCGGGCGGTCGCCCAGGAGGTCGCCCAGGGCCATGGAGCAGTGCTTCATCATCTGGGCGGGATCCATCTTCCCCCACTGGCGCTGGGCACCCGGCTCCAGTTCCGCGATACGCCGGGCCAGGGCATCGCGGTCGGCCGGGTTGAACAGGGAATTCATCGTTGGTTTCCTTTCTCAGAATGCCGTTCATCGCTCCAAAACATCGCCCGGCGACGCCGGGTGATGTTCTGGAGCGCGCAAAGGCTATACGGGCTCGAAGCCTTCATCCCGGAGGAAGTCCCGGGCGTCCTCGGGATCGCCGAAACGGGCGACGACCGTGTCGCCTTCGTTCCCATCACCATCCAGCGCATCCAGGCTGTTCCGCTCCCGGATCACGCAGGCCCCGCCGATCTCATCCAGCCCGAACTGCACCAGTTCCCGGATGACACCGTGCTCATCCCGCCACAATTCGACGTGCAGGTCCGTTCCCATACCCACCTCCCGAGTTCCGCAGCCGGAAAGTTAGCTCTTTTCGAAGAACAGCACCACCATGCCGAAGCCCACCCGGTCACCGTGCTTCAGTTCCCGGGGTTCGCCGGGCTGGATGCGCTCGCCCCGCACGAAGGTGCCGTTGGCGACGCCGGGCTCCTCCAGCAGGAAGTATCGGCCGTGCTCGCAGAGGATGCGGGCGTGGCGCCGGGACACGCTCAGGTTGTGGTCCTCGTCGGTCAGGTCGATGTCGGGATGCACACCCGTGGTGGGATCGAACCGGCCGATGAGGGACCCGTGGGCCAGGATGGGATGCGGCTTGCCGCTAAGCACGGACACCAGGTTCGCGACCGGCGTTCCCGCGGCCTTGGCGGGCCGGCTGGCATCCAGCTCCTCCACCCGCTCGCCCAGTTCACGATGCCGCTGAGCGAGGCGCTGCATCATCTTCACAGACACTTCCGGGTTCTGCCGGATCATGCGCATGAAGGTGCCGCGGTTGATGGCGATGAGGTCCGAATCCTCCAGGGCCAGGGCCGTGTGCTGGCGCGGCAGGGCCTCCAGCAGGCTGCCCTCCCCGAAGAAGTCCCCCTTGGACAGTTCCTCGGACCACTCCCCCTTGGGCTCCTCTGAGACATAGAGCCGGACCCGTCCCGAGAGGATGATGTACATCTGCTGGGCCATCTCCCCCTTGCGGAAGATGACCTCGCCTTCGCGGAAGCGCAGCTTGCTTTGATCGATGAAGCTGGGTTCAGCCATGCGGGTCCCGGAGAGTGCCCTAGGTTAACCGATGCCAGGCGACGGGTGAACCGCCTCGGAGAAGGCACGGGCCATCAGAGCCTCCAGGATCCGGGCCTCGGCAGCCGAGAACCCGCCCGGGTGCGGGGAATCCAGATCCAGTACTGCGCAGAGGTGGCCGCCAACCGTGATGGGAATCACGAGCTCCGACCGGGTGGCATCATCGCAGGCGATGTGGCCGGGGAAGGCGTGTACATCAGGCACCAGCTGGGTGGTTTCCGTGCGGGCGCAGGCCCCGCAGACACCCCGCTCGAAGGGGATGCGGAGGCAACCCATGCCGCCCTGGTAGGGTCCCACCGCGAGCAGGCGCTCGCCGATGCGCCGGTAGAAGCCGCACCAGTTGACCTGGGGTAGTGTCTCCCAAAGCAGGCACGCGAGAGTGGCCTCGATGGCCACCTCGTCCCTTTCCCCTTCGAGGGCCGCGAGAATCTGCGGAAGGGCGGATTCGAGGCGCGCCACCCGCTCGCCTTCGGACAGCAGGGTGCCGCGTGCCACCGGCTCCAGCAGGATTCCCTCGCTCATCATCTCCTCCGCTACCCTGGTCCGCGTGACCCCGTGGGGATTTTGTTGGACACTCTGATCCATGTCCATTCTGCGCTATCTGGCCGCTCCCCTGTCCCCGTTGTACGGGATGGTGGTGCGCGCCCGGAACCGCAGCTTCGACGCCCACCCGGAGCGGGTCGCCCACGCGCCCGTGCCGGTGGTGTCGATCGGCAACCTGAGCGCCGGCGGAACGGGCAAGACCCCCCTCACCCTGTTCCTGGCCGAGGGCCTCGAGGCCGCAGGCTGGAGCAACGCGGTGCTGTCCCGGGGCTATGGCGGGCGGCGCACGATCGATCCCATGAGCGTGGCGGCGGATTCCAATCCCCGGCAGACCGGCGACGAGCCCCTGCTCATGGCCCGGCGTCTGGGGCCGGAGCGGGTGGTAGTGGGGCGGAAGCGGCACGCCGCCGCCCTCCGGGCCCTGGCTCAGCGGCCAGGCCTGCGCTGCCTGCTGATCGATGACGGCTTCCAGCACCGCGCCCTGCACCGGGATCTGAACCTGCTGGTGCTCGACGGCGTACGGCTCTGGGGAAACGGCCGCATGCTGCCCCTGGGCGACCTCCGGGAACCCCAGGAGAGCGCCCGGAGGGCCCATGCCCTGGTCGTGACCCGCGCCAGCCGGGTGAAGGACCATGCTGCCGTGGAAGCCTGGTGGACGCGTTTCGGCAGCGGCGGCCCCGTCTTCTGGGTGGACTTCGCCCTGGGCGCCCTGCGCCGCTGGGGCACGGAAGAGCGCTTCCCCATCCCCCTTCCCGGCCGCGGGCCCGCCTTCGCCTGGTGCGGCCTCGGCCACCCGGAGGCCTTCTACGCCGATCTGCTGGTGGCCGGCCAGGCCTGGACCGGGTCCCACAGCTATCCCGACCATCGGGGCCCCACGCCCGCCGAACTGGCCCGGCTGCAGACCCGCGCGCGGGCGGAGGACGCCGCCTGGCTGGTCTGCACGGAGAAGGACGCGGTGAAGCTCGGCCGGGATCATGCCAGCGTGCTGCAGCTGCCCTTGTTCATCGCCGAACAGCGCATCGTCGGTGGGGAAACCTTGCTCGCCTGGGTGAAGGCCCAACTGGCCTGATAGGGCGCCCAGGAAGGAACCGGCTAGCCTTCCCAAAGGCCGGCCGGACCGCTATGCTTGCGCCCACCTAGCCACTCCAACCAGATCCATCTCTTCAGGGGGATACGATGCTCAGGCAGACCTTCTATGGTTCTCTCTTGCTGGCGGCCCTTGGCCTCCACGCCGGGGATACGGTCAAGCTCGCCGTCACGGGCCCATTCACCGGCGGCTCCGCGCCCATGGGCGCCTCCATGCGGGACGGCGCCAAGCTGGCCATCGCGGAGATCAACGCCGCGGGCGGCATCCAGGTGGGCGTGAAGAAGCTGAAGATCGAGGCTATCGAGCGCGATGACGAAGCCAAGAACGAGCGCGGCGCTCTCATCGCCCAGGAACTGGCCGCCATGAACGACCTGTCCGGCGTCATCGGCACCGTGAACACGGGCGTCTGCATGGCGGGGGACAAGCACTTCCAGGAGAAGGGCGTCACCAAGATCATCTGCCCCGCCGCGGGCTCCGCCTCCATGACCCAGTGGAGCAAGGCCGGCGTGAAGGACCTCTCCATCTTCCGTTTCGCCGCCCATGACGGCATCCAGGCCGCCATGGTGGTCGAGGAGGCCATCAACCGCAAGTTCACCAAGGTGGCCGTGATCTTCGACTCCACCAACTACGGGGTGTCCGGCCGGGACGACATGCTGAACCAGATCAAGCTGCAGGGGAACAAGCTCCAGGTGGTGGCCCAGGAGAAGTTCAACATCGGCGACAAGGACATGACCGCGCAGCTGCTCCGCGCCAAGTCCGCGGGCGCCCAGGCTGTCCTCATCTGGGCCATCGGCCCTGAGCTGGCCGCCGTCTCCAACGGCATGGCGAAGATCGGCATGAAGGCGCCCCTCATCGGTGGCTGGACCCTGTCCATGTCCAACTACATCGACAATGCCGGCAAGAACGGCAACGGCACCCTCATGCCCCAGACCTTCATCGAAGAGCCCATCACGCCCAAGGCGAAGGCCTTCATCGACGGCTACCACAAGACCTACAAGGTGGACCGCATCCCTTCCGCGGTGGCCGCCGCCCAGGGCTACGACGCGGTCCACATCTTCGCCGCCGCCGTGAAGCAGGCCGGCAGCACGGACACCCACAAGATCAAGGAGGCCCTGGAGGACCTGAAGGAGCCCGTGAAGGGCGTCATCGCCACCTGGAACCACCCCTACACCAAGTGGAATCCGGCGGACGTGACCACCCATGAGGCGTTCCGCCGCGAGCAGACCGTCATGGGCATGGTGCAGGACGGCCGCGTGGTCTTCGGCAACGCCGCCGACAAGGCCCGCCTGATCAAGGAGGCCGCCGGGACTCCCGCCGCCAAGCCCGCTGCGAAACCGGCCGCCAAGCCCCAGAAGGGCAAACCCAAGTAGCGCTTCCGCCACCACCGCCACTCCGGGGGGCTTCGGCCCCCCGCCTTTTCCGCCCGTCACCGAGGGCCCCGGTATGAACCCTTCGATCATCGGACAGATGGCCGTCAGCGGCGCCCTCATGGGCCTCGTCTACGCTCTCATCGCCTACGGCTTCCAGCTCACCTACGCCACCAGCAAGAGCATCAACTTCGGCCAGGGCGAGCTGGTGATGGTGTCCGCCTTCTTCAGCCTCACCCTCACCAACCTGGGCCTGCCCTACTGGGTGATGGTGCCGTGCGGCCTGCTCTTCGGCGCCCTGCTCGGCCTGATCGTCGAGCGGGCTGGTGTGCGGCTCGCGCTTGAACAGAAGAGTGAAGGCTGGATCCTGCTCAGCATCATCATCGGGCTCTTCTTCTTCTCGGCCGCCGAGAACATCTGGGGGCGCGACGACCGCCCCTTCCCCACTCCGATCTCCGCTGATCCCATCCACATACTGGGCGTGGATATCACCCGCCTTGAGCTGTCAGTGGCCGTGGGCGTGCTCGCCATCATGGGCCTGGTCGAGCTGTTCAAGCGCCGCACCCTGCTGGGCAAGGCCTTCGAGGCCGTGTCCGCCGACCGGGACGCGGCCGAGCTCATGGGCATCTCGGCCACGCGCACGGTGATGCTCTCCTACGCGCTGTCGGGTGCCGTCGCGGCCCTGGCCGGCATCCTCGTGTCACCCATCACCACCGTCGGCCCCACCATGGCTTCGGCCCTCATCCTCAAGGCCTTTTCCGTGGCCGTGGTGGCGGGCCTGGATTCGGGCTTCGGCGTCGTGCTCATCGGCATGGCGCTTGGCGCGCTGGAGAGCCTGGCGAGCTTCTACCTGGGCAGCGGCTGGCGCGAGGCGCCCGGCCTCACGCTGCTGATCCTCGCCTTGGCCGTGCGCCCCACCGGCGTCTTCGGCAAAGCCGTCATCCGGAAGGTGTGACATGCGCCGCATCCTTCTCCTTCGTGGCGCCGAGCTCGTCGTCTTCGCCTTCCTCGCCACCGTCCCGCTGCTGGTGGTGAACCCCTACGCCCTGGGCCTCCTGACCCTGCTGGCCATCTACGGCATCCTCCTCATCGGGCTGGACGTCACGGTGGGCTACCTGGGCCAGGTGAACCTCGGCCATGTGGCCTTCCTGGGGCTGGGCGCCTACGCTGCCGGCCTGGTCGTCACCCGGTTCGGCCTCGGCATGGTTCCGGCGTTGGCCGCGGCGATGGCCGTGGGTCTGCTCCTGGGAGCGCTCCTCGCCCTGCCCGCCCTGCGGCTCGAAGGGCCGCAGTTCGCCCTGGCCACCCTCAGCTTCGCGGCCCTCAGCACGACCGCCCTCAATGAACTGGAGAGCCTCACGGGCGGGGCCCAGGGCCTCAGCCTCGTGCGTCCGCCACTGTTCGGCCACGTCCTCACGCCCTCCCTCTTCTACTGGCTGTGCATGGTCCTGCTGGCCCTGGTCTGGATGGTGATGCGGAACCTGCTGTCCTCCCACTGGGGCCGGGCTTTCGAGGCCCTGCGCGACAGCCCCATCGCCACGGACGCCATGGGCGTGGGCACCTACTACCACAAGGTCGCCGCCTTCTCCCTGGGCTCGGGCCTCGGCGGCCTCGCGGGCGGCCTCTACGCCTTCAACTTCCAGTACCTCCAGCCCCAGAGCTTCGTCTACGAATTGATGATCATCCTCCTGCTGGGTGTGGTGCTGGGTGGCCGCAAGAGCCTGTGGGGCGCCTTCGTGGGGGCCACTGTGGTGGTCCTGCTCCCCAATCTGCTGTCCAATCGCCTGCTCTTCCACATCTTCAGCGGAGCCGGATTCGCGGTGGCCCTGATGTCGGGCCTGCGGGGCCTGGTGAAGAAGACCACGCGCCCCTTCCAGGCCTTCGCCCCCGTCGTGGCCATGGGCCTGCTCGCCGTCGGCGGCTTCTTCGTGGAGAACACCGAGGATTGGCGCAAGGGCATCTTCGCCCTGATGCTGTTCTCCGTAGTGGTGGGTCTGCCCGAAGGCGTCATGGGGTTCCTGGCCATCTTCCTGGCCAAGCTGTTCCGCGTGCCCCCCTCGCCCCTGCCGGCGCCCTCGGACCTGGACGCGGTGCTGCCACAGCGCGCCCAGGGCAACGGCCCTCTGCTCATCCTGAAGGACCTCAAGCGGCACTTCGGCGGCGTGAAGGCCGTGGATGGGCTGTCCATGCAGGTGCGCGCCGGCACGATCCACGGTCTCATCGGACCGAACGGATCCGGCAAGAGCACCGTGGTGAACGTGATCTCCGGCCTCTACACAGCGACCTCGGGCGGGATGTCCCTCCGTGGTTCCGAACTGCCCCAGGGCAGCCTCAACCGCGTCGCCCGGGCAGGTGTGGCGCGCACCTTCCAGAATCTCCAGCTCTTCGGTGAACTCACGGCCATCGAAAACGTGATGGTCGCGCTGAAGGGGGTCTACCGGATGCCCCTCCCCCTGGTGCTGCTGGGCTTCGCCCGGCTCGAGGAGCGGCGCGCGCAGGCTGATGCCCTCGCCCTGCTCGACCTCATCGGCCTGAAGGACCAGGCGCGGGCCAAGGCGAAGGATCTCACCTACGGCGCCCAACGCTTCCTCGAGATCGCCCGGGCCCTGGCCCGCAGGCCCGATCTGCTGATCCTCGACGAACCCGCGGCCGGGCTCGCGCATCCGGATGTCATCCAGCAGATCGAGATCATCAAGCGGGTCAACGCCCGGGGCGTCACCATCATCCTCATCGAGCACCACATGGATGTCGTGAGCGAACTCTGCGACCAGGTGACGGTGCTGGACGGCGGCAAGGTCATCGCCGAAGGCGCGCCGGCCGAAGTCAAGCGGCATCCCAAGGTGATCGAGGCCTACCTGGGCACAGCCAGCGACTCCGGGGCTTCCGGCGGCGCCGAACCGCTGCCCGCGTGAAGGAGACCGGCATGCTTGAGGTGGAGAATCTTCATGCGGGCTACGGTGCCAGCGAGGTGCTCATCGGCACCTCCCTGGCCGTGAAACCAGGCACTGTGGT
>DASXUH010000087.1:0-26524 GCA_036504935.1 Geothrix sp.
CAGATTTCTCAGCATCAGGACACCCGACACACCACTTTGCCGAAGCCCTGGCCAGCTTCGAGGTGGCGCTGGGCTTCGGGGTATTCGGCCAGGTCGAAGACCCGGTCGAGCACGGGGCGGAAGGGTGGATTGGTGAGATTCTTCTGCAGCAGCGAGAGCAGCGTCCAGAGGTGTTCCCGGCGGCCCATGTACGACCCGCGGATCTGGATCTGCTTGGCGAAGAGGGCCTGCAGGTTGAAGGGAGTCTCCGGTCCCGTGGTGGCGCCGCAGGTGACGATGCGCCCACCCCGGGTGCAGACCGAAAGACTGGTGGTCCAGGTGGCGGCGCCCGTGTGCTCGAAGACCACGTCCACGCCGCGCTTGCCCGTCAGCTCGCGCACCTTGGCGGCCAGGGCCTTCATCTCACCCCGGACGATCACGTGCTCAGCGCCCAGATCCCAGCACTTCATGGCCTTGGCCTCGCTCCCCACCACGGCGATGGCCGAGCCCCCCAGGGCCTTCACCAGCTGGATGGCCGCGCTGCCCACCCCGCTGCCCCCGCCCCAGACCAGCACGGTCTCGCCAGGCCGCAGGGCCGCCTTGTGGACGAGCATCTCCCAGGCCGTGAGGAAAACGAGAGGGAAGGCCGCCGCCTGCTCGAAGCTCCAGTTCCCGGGGATGGGCAGCAGGTTGGCCGCGGGCACCAGCACATGGGTGGCCGCCGTGCCATCACAGACGTGGCCCAGCACGCCGTAGGAGGGGCAGAGCATGTCGTCGCCCCGGAGGCAGGCGGGACAGACGCCGCAGCTGAGCCCCGGCGCGATCATCACGCTGCCGCCCAGTTCCACGCCCGGAGGCAGCACCGTGCCCTCACCCACGGCTTCGACCACACCGGCGCCATCGCAGCCCGGTGTGAGCGGCAGGGGCAGCGGGAAGCCCGGCAGCCCCTCCGTGGTCCAGAGGTCCAGGCGGTTCAGGGCCATGGCCTTCAGCTCAAGGCGCACCCAGCCCGGCTTCGGGTCAGCGGGCGTGAAGGATTCGCGGACGGGCGATCCCGCCGGGCCATGCTGGTTCACTCGGAAACGGAACGGATCGGCCATGGCGGCCTCCAGGTCACTCGGACTTCAACGACCTCGTCATCAGTCGCCGCACGGCCGCTTCCGGGCGTTCGCCGTTGAGGAGGCGCAGCACTTCGGCGGCGATGGGCAGTTCGAGGCCGTGCTCCTTGGCCAGGGCCAGCGCGGCCTCCGTGGTGAACATGCCTTCGATGACCTGGCCACCCAGGGCATCCCGGGCGGCATCGACGCTGTTCCCCTTCCCCACCAGCTCCCCGAAGGTGCGGTTGCGGCTTTGCGGTCCCGTGGCCGTGAGCAGCAGGTCACCCATGCCGGCCAGACCCATCACCGTGGACGGCTGGCCACCCAGCACCTCCACAAGGCGGGCCATTTCCGCCAGGCCCCGGGTGATGAGGGCCGCCCGGGCGTTGTAGCCCAGGTTCAGGCCGTCCACCAGGCCGGCGGCGATGGCGAGGACGTTCTTGAGGGCGCCGCAGAGTTCCGTGCCCACGACATCCCGGCTGAGATAGATGCGCAGCTTCTCGGAGGAAAGGTGGGCCTGGAGGGCCTTCGCGCGTTCGTGGGAAACCGTTCCCGGCAGGGCCAGCACGATGGCGGAAGGTACCCCGCGACTGACTTCATCTGCGAAGGTGGGGCCCGAGAGGACGCCCACCGGCACATCGAGCACGCTCGTCAGGGCCTGGGAGAGCGTCTGGTGCGTGCTCTGGAGGATGCCCTTGCTCACGTGGATCACAAGTTCAGGAGCCCCGGGCGCTCTGGGACGCAAGTTGCGCCAGGCTTCGGGTGTCACTTGGGTGGGCATGGCGGAGATCCAGAGGGGCGCGGCGAAGGCCGCGGTGGGATCATCCGAGGTTTCCAGCCGGTCAGGGAACTCCACATCCTTCAGGCGCAGGTGCCGCCGCGTGGCGGCCATCTGGGCCATCTCGTCGGGAAAGCTGCCCCAGAGCGCCACCTTGGCGCCCGCCCGGGCCCAGGTGATGGCCAGGGCCGTGCCCCAGGCGCCGGACCCGAAGACGCCGATGTCCACACGCCTAGACATGCGCGCCCTCCTTCTTGGCGCCCCAGAGCTTCGACTCCGTCCCCGCCTGCAGGCGCAGGATGTTCTCGCGGTGCTTCCAGATCACCAGGATCGCCAGGGCCGCCCAGGGGAGGACCGGCGCCGGGCCCCGGCCCAGCAGCTCCTCCACAGGGCGATGGGCCCCGCGGGCCAGCAGCAGCTGCACGGGCACCATGGCCGCGGCCAGGATGCTGCCCAGGCTCACATGCCGCGTGAGCCAGAGGACGAACAGGAAGGCGCCCATGGGCAGCAGGACCATGGAGGCATCCGCGGCGAGGATCACGCCCAGGGCCGTGGCCACACCCTTGCCGCCCTGGAACTTCAGCCAGGGCGTGAACACGTGGCCCAGCACAGCCGCCAGGGCCATGAGGGCGAGCATATCGACGCTGAGTCCGGCCCTTTTGGCCAGGAAGACCGGCAGGAAGCCCTTGGCGATGTCCAGCAGCAGTGTGACGATGCCCAGGGCCTTGCCGCCCACGCGGCTCACGTTGGTGGCGCCGATGTTGCCGCTGCCGTGGGCGCGGACATCCCCCTTTCCGGCCAGCTTCACCAGCAGCAGGCCGAAGGGGATGCTGCCGCAGAGGAAGGCCGCGAGGCACCAGAAGAGGGGAGCGGATGAGTGGATCGCAGGCATCCGCTCAGATTATCAGCTGTGGGCGCCTCTCTGGAACGAGGGGCCGGCCGCAGCTTCAGCCTCCCTTCACCTCCACCAGCGTGGCGTAGGCCTGCCCCGCGGCGTTGGTCTTCGTGCTGAGCGCGTGGAGTTCCACCATGGCCCCCACGGTCACGGCGCTGAAGGAGACGCGGGCGCCCGACCTCACGAACAGGGTGGCACCGTCGGTCCAGTAGGTGACGCCGCCAAGGGTGATCGTCCCGGCGACGGGATCGACGGCGGTGATGGTGCCCTCCCGTTCCATGTCGCTCGCCCCGCTCCCAGCGGAGGCGAACCGCACGGACACCTCCCGGGCCATGAGCGTCATGGTGCCGGCGGGACCGGCGGTCCCTTCCACCTCCACCTGGGCGCCCTCGACAAGGGTTCCTTCCACTTCTGCCGCGCTGTAATCCACTTTGTACGACATGAGCAGGAAGGTTTTCGCGGAGGTATCAAGGCCGCTGATGGGCCCAGACAGTTCGAACTCGGATTCGGTCCCGCCCACCTCCGTCTCGACTTTGATCCACACGGCAGCGAAGGCTGATCCCGAGGCCGTGCCGCGCACCTCGACGCGCACGCCGTTGGCCAGGGTCCCCTGGATCGTGGCGGAGCCGTAGGAGACGAGGAAACCGCCGGCCTGGAAGGTCTTGGCAGTGATGTCCAGCCCACTCACAGTGCCGTGGAAGGTGTCCTCAACCTCAGCGCCGACCACTTCGCGTTCCACGCGCGTGGCAAGCACCGTCCCATCGGCCTTCTCCGAACCGTAGACCTCCACGAAATCCCCGACCTTGAGGTCGGCCAGGACCAGGCTGGTCTCGGCATCTCCAGGCCCCTCCTGGACGATCCGCGTCAGGGCATCCAGGAGGACCGTCTTCCCTAGCACCACGAAGCGGGACCCGGCCAGATCGAGGCTGGTGATGGTCCCCTCCAGGTCATGGTGCAGGTTGACGGACGCCAACTGGAGGCCCTGAGCCGTCCGGGTGGCGGTCCCTTGGATCACGGCCCCCGGCCGGATCTGGGCCGCGGTGGCGGGCTGGCCGTTGACGGTGACTGTAGCCCCGCCCGTGAGCATGGGCTGCCGATTGAATGTCGGCGTCGCGGAGGTTCCGGATACGAGGCCAGCGACCTTGATCGAGGCGGCCTGGGTCGGCGGCATGGCCGACCCGGAGCCCGATCCTGAACCGCCACAGGCGAGGAAGGCCATGGCCAGACCGCATGAAACGGCCAGGGTGCGTGCGGATGGGATCATGCGCCACCTCCGAGTCCGGCTCCGTCCTCCCTGTTCGGGAGAGGCAGTGAGTTGAAGCCCCAATATCGGCTCCCGACTCCATACCGCCAGGGTCCGATCCCGAAATCCCAGCCCATCCGGCCACCACGCGACCGAAGGGATGCCGCGTCGCTCGGCCGAACGGTCTAGCCGAGCCTCCGTCGCAGCAGATCCAGGGCCCAGGCCGCGGCGCGCAATTGCACATCCGCCCGATCGCCCGGCAGGGTGTAGGCCTTTGATTGGGTGCCATCCGGTCCCGCCAGGGCGATGAACACGGTACCGAGAGGGGTGCCACCTTCGGCGCCGGGGCCGGCATTGCCCGTGAGCCCCAGGCCCCAGGTGGCGCCGAGCTTCATCCGTACCGCTTCCGCAAGGGCGCGGCTGGTGGCTTCGGAGACGGTGCCTTCATGCGCCAGCCGCCCGGCCCCCAGGCCCATGAGGGCGGTCTTGGCCTTCGCCGAGTAGACCGTGGCACCCCCGAGGAACACCTCGCTGGCGCCCGGGATGGCCGTGAGCCGGGCCGCCAGCAGGCCGCCGGTCATGCTCTCGGCCACGGCGAGGGTCTCATCGCGGGCCTTCAGGAGCGCCAGCACCGCGTCTTCGAGATTGCCACCCCCCACGCCCACGAGGTCCTCGCCCAGCACGGGCAGGAAATCGGCCCGGGCGGCTTCCAGGGCGGCGGGATCCGCCCCCCGGGCCAGCAATTCCACCTGGGTGAGGCTGGCCAGGATGGTCCAGTCCAGGTGGCAGTGCCGTTCGCGGACCTCGCGGATGCGCTCGTCCAGCGCGCTTTCCGGCACGCCCGCCACCACCATGCGCAGCGTGCGGACGGACTGGCCCGCCAGGGCCCGCAAGCGAGGCTCCACCTGCTCCTCCCACATGCGCTTCATCTCGCGGGGCACCCCCGGCAGCATCACGACGCGCACCCCCGGATGGGCTGGCGGGTCCTGCCACCACACGCCAGGGGCGGTGCCCACCGGGTTGCGCAGGGCTTCCGCCCCTTCGGGCAGCAGTGCCTGTTTGAAGTTGGAAGCGGGCGGCACGCGCTTCCGGGCGGCGTAGAACGCCAGCATGTCCTCGCGGCTCTGGGCATCCTCGCGCAGCTTCGCGCCCACGACCTCCGCGAAGCACTCCTTCGTGAAGTCGTCGAAGGTGGGCCCCAGGCCGCCGGTGATGAGGATGAGGTCGGAGCGCATCAGGGCTTCGCGGAAGAGCGTGGCCAGATCCTCCCGGTTGTCCCCCACGGCGGTCTTGCGGTGGAAGGCCAGGCCCAGGCCGGCCAGCCGCTCACCCAGCCACACCGAGTTGGTGTCGAGGCGCCGCGTGGTGAGCAGCTCGGTCCCGATGGCGATGCATTCGATGCGCATCGTAGAATCATGCCCCAGAAGGAGCCACCATGATCATTCCGGACCTGGACGACCTGGTATTGGAATCCGACGAGGAGTCCGGCATCCAGGAACTGGGCAGGCGGTTCCTGGCGCGTGGTCCCTGGACCACCGTGGCTTTCCTGGTGAAGACGAAGACGGACCCGGAAGGTGACTGGGAGGGCCCGTTCCTCTGGCTGCACCGGTACCAGAAGGTGGCCCAGGGCTGGAAGCTGGTGAGCCGCTTCCGCACCACGGAGACCACCCAGCTCGAAAAGCTGGCGGATGCGCTCGACGGCTGGAAGGACTATTTCAGCGCAGGCAGGTAGCGCTCCCGGATCACCGCCAGGTGGTGCGCCGCATGGCCCAATGCGATGAAGGGAATGCAACGGGCGGTGATGGCGCGGTTGTTGGTGGTGCCCAGATTCAGCCAGGCCCCGTCGGGCAATCCGCGGAAGAGGGTGAGGCTGGCTGTGCGGACGGCGCGGAAATCCGCCAGCAGGTCAGCCAGGGTGCGTGCGTCGGCCTGGGCGGCGGCAGCGTAGGCATCTTCGTCGAAACCCGGCATGGGCGTGGCGTCGCCTCGGCCGATGCGGAGGCAGCGATAGGCGAAGATGCGCTCGGCGTCGCCGAGGTGCAGGAGCAGGTCCTTCAGGCTCCACTTGCCTGGGGCGTAGCGGAAGGCGCCCTGCGTTTCGGACAGCCCGGCGAACAGGGCCGCCACCTCGCCCAGCTGGCCCTGGAGCAGGGCCAGCACATCCCCTTCGCCAGCCTCGGCGATGTAGGGTGCGTAGCCTTCGGCGTATTCACCGGGAAGCGGGCGGCTCAAGCTCATGGCGATCTCCTCGGCTAGAAGGTCATCACCTTCATGGTGTTCGTGCTGCCGGTCTTCCACAAGGGCAGGCCCATGGTCATGACCACGCGGTCCAGGCTCTTCAGCTCGTGCTTGGCCACCAGCAGCTCGCGCACCACGGCCACCATCTCATCCGTGCTGCTGACCCGCGGGATCATCAGGGCGGTGACGCCCCGCAGCAGGCCCATGCGCCGGGCAGTGACCTCGTCCACGGTGGCGCCCAGCACCGGGGTGCGGCCCGCCAGCCGGCTCACCATGCGGGCCGTGCCGCCACCTTCGGTGAAGGCCACGATCCAGCGGGCGTTGATCTCATCCGCCGTGCGGCAGGCGGCGAAGGCCACGGAGATGTCCGTGCGGGAGAGGATCTTCTCCGCCAGCTCATCAGGCAGGGTGGGAGTGCGCTGCTTCACGTTGGCGTCAGCCTCCGCGGCGATGCGGGCCAGCCACTGGACGGCTTCCACAGGATGGGCGCCCGTGGCGCTCTCGGCGCTGAGCATCACGGCGTCCGTGCCGTCCCAGATGGCGTTTGCCACATCGCTGGCCTCGGCGCGGGTGGGCTGCGCGTGCTCGATCATACTCTCCAGCATCTGGGTGGCGGTGATGACAGGCTTCAGGGCCTTGCGGGCCGCCCCGATGATCTGCTTCTGGAGAGTGGGGACGCGCTCCACGCCCAGTTCCACACCCAGGTCGCCGCGGGCCACCATCACGCCCCAGGACACATCCAGAATCTCCCCCAGGTGGGAGAGGGCCGCAGGATGCTCGATCTTGGCGATGACGGGCTGAGTCCCGCCCAGGTGCTGGATGATGGCCTGGAGCTGCTGCACGTCCGAAGCGCGGCGGACGAAGCTCTGCGCGAAGAGATCCACCTCATGGTCCACCCCCCACCGGATGTCCGCATGATCCTTCTCCGTGAGTGGATCCATGTTGAGTTCCATGCCGATGGGATGGATGCCCTTGCGCCCCTTCAGGGGCCCGCCGATGAGCACGCGGGCCTTCAGGAGGTCGGCGCCCCGCGCGAGGATCTCCACGGTGATGGCCCCATCGTCCAGCAGCCAGCGCTGCCCAGGCTCGGCGCCTTCGAACAGCTCGGGGTGGGGCAGCGGGGCGGCCCAGGCCACCCCGGCCGGAACCGGCCTCCCGGGCGCGAAGAAGGCGCCTTCACTGCCCTCGGCCAGCTCCAGCGGAACCTGCAGTTCACCGATCCGCCACTTGGGCCCCTGGAGATCCAGGAACACCGGGATGGACCGGCCGAGTTCCACCGCCAGGGACCGCACCTTCTGAAGGGCTTCCAGCCGGGTCACAGGATCCCCGTGGCTGGCATTCAGGCGGACCGCATCGGCCTCCCGGAGGGATTCCCGCAGACGGTCACCCTGCATCAATGCAGGTCCCAAGGTCATCACGAGTTTGGTCTTGCGCACATCATCCCCCATCGCCTGCACACGCATTCCACACACTTTTCCACAGTCTGCGCCTACGTTTTGAAGTTGTCACGGGGCTTTCACTCTTGTCATCGCGGTGCTACCTTCGTGATCCCGATACGGTTGATGGAGATGATTGAATGCGCGAAAAGCTGCGTGCCCTCGTAGCCGAAATGGTGCGTGGCGGCGTGCCTCTGGAGCTGGCGTGCCGCGAGTTCGAACGGGTGTACCTGGAGGAAGTGCTGGCGGCCCACCAGGGCAACCATAGTGCCGCGGCCCGCGAGCTGGGCATCCACCGGAACACCCTCGCCAAGAAGCTCGAGGCCCCGCCCAGCCGGCTCAGGCGCGTGAGCCTCGCAAGCTGATTCCCTCCCTCCCCGCGGACGGAAACCCGGCTTTGCCGGGTTTTTCATTTCGCATACCACGCCGCCTTTTCTTTCGACAGAGCCGGCCCGGGCCGCTACAACAAGGGTTCGGAGGGCGCCATGAAGAAGGTGGCCATCAACGGGCTGGGACGGATCGGGCGGCTGGTGCTGAGGCACCTGATGAAGGTTCCCCACATCCGCGTGGTGGCGGTGAACGACCTCACGGACGCCGCCACCCTGGCCCACCTCATGAAGTACGACTCCGTGCACGGCTCCGCGGACTTCCCCGTGGCCTCCGACGGGAACTACCTGGTGCTGGACGGCCGGCGCATTCGCGTCTACGCCGAGAAGGACCCCCAGCTCATCCCCTTCGGCGCCCAGGGGGCCCAGGTGGTGCTGGAATGCACCGGAAAATTCACCAAGCGCGAGCGGGCCGCCCTCCACCTCCAGGGCAGCGTCAGCCACGTGCTGATCAGCGCCCCATCCGACGATGCGGACCGCACGGTGGTCATGGGCGTGAACGAAAGGACCCTGGACCCCGCGACCGAACACGTGATCTCCAACGCGAGCTGCACGACCAACTGCCTCGGGCCGGTCGTGAAGGTGATGGACGACACCTTCGGCATCGAATACGGCTTCATGACCACGGTGCACAGCTACACCAACGACCAGCGCCTGCTCGACCTGCCCCACAAGGACCTCCGGCGGGCCCGGGCCGCGGCCCTGAGCATGATCCCCACCAGCACCGGCGCCGCGAAGGCCATCGGCCTGGTGCTGCCCCACCTCAAGGGCCGCATGGACGGTCTGGCGGTGCGCGTCCCCACTCCCGACGTGAGCATCGTGGACCTCACCGCCACCCTCAAGTCCGACGCCACCCTGGAGGCCGTGCAGGAGGCCTTCCGCCGGGCCGCCGAGACCGGTCCCCTGGCGCCCTACCTGGAGGTTCTCGACGCGGAGCTGGTGAGCGCGGATCTGCGGGGCCGGACCGCCAGCAGCCTGTACGACCCCTACCTCACGAAGCTGCTGGGCCCCCGCCTGGTCAAAGTCTTCGCCTGGTACGACAACGAGTTCGGCTATGCCGCCCGCCTGAAGGATCTCTGCGTGCATGTGCTGGAGCGCATCTAGCCGATGAATACCCTTGCTCTGAATGGCCTCGGCCGCATCGGCCGCTTGCTGGTGCGTCGTCTGGGCGCTTCCAGGCCCGGGCTCCTGGGCGCCGTCAACGACCCCGCACCCCTGGACCAGCTGGTGCATCTGCTCCGGTACGACTCCGTCCACGGCCCCAGCGACAGACCCATCGAAGGATTCACGGAAGGCGATCAGGACTTCCTGCTGCTGGGGGATCATCGCGTTCCTCTTTTTCACGCCACTGATCCCGGGGAGATCCCCTTCCCCGCTCCCACCCGCCTGGTGGTGGAGGCCAGCGGGCGGTTCACGCGCCGGGCCGATGCGGCCCGCCACCTCAAGGGCGGCGTGTCCCATGTGCTGATCAGCGCCCCCAGCCCCGATGCGGATTTCACCGTCATCGCCCCGGTGAACGGCGCCGAGCTCGATCCCCATCGCCATCGTGTGATCTCCAACGCCAGTTGCACCGCTCATGCCACGGCGCCCATGCTGAAGATCCTGGATGACACCTTCGGCCTGGAGCACGCAGGCATGAGCACCGTGCATGTGGCCACCAACGACCAGCGCCTCCTGGATCTTCCCCACAAGGATCTGCGCCGGGCCCGGGCCGCCTTCATGAGCATCATCCCCACCACCTCGAGTGCCTTCGGAGCCCTGCACCGCGTCATGCCGGGCCTGCCCTCCGCCTTCGATGGCGTGGCCCTCCGCGTGCCCACCCTCAACGTGAACCTGGTGGACCTGGTGGCCACCCTGCGCCGCGATGCGGACGTCGCCTCCGTCAGAGCCGCCTACCAGTCCGCCGCCGGATCCTGGAAGAACATCGTCGGCCTGGCGCCTCCCCACGCCGTCAGCAGCGACATCACTGGACGGCCGGAAAGCGTGTTGATGGATCTGGACCTCACCATGACCCTCGGCCCGCGCTTCGTGAAGGTCTTCGGCTGGCACGACAATGAGACGGGCTATGCCGCGCGGCTCGGCGAGCTGGTCATGAATCTGGCTGGAAGAATCTAGATCGTTCCCGCCACAAAGCCTGTGCTGAAGGCCGCCTGGAGGTTGTAGCCGCCCACGGGGCCATCGAGGTCGAGCAGCTCACCGCAGACCCGCAGGTTCTCCCAGCCGCGCAGGGCCATGGTACGGGGACCCACGGCCGCCAGCTCCACGCCGCCCGCGGCCACTTCGCCCCGGGCCAGGGGCACGGGCTGGGGTTCTCCTAGAGGGAGGGCCGTGGCCAGGCTCACCAGGGCTTTCCGGGCAGGCTTCGACAGGTCCTTCAGCATGAGGCCGTGAGCGATTCCGGCCTCCTCCAGGAGCGGATCCACCAGCCGTTCCGGCAGGTGCCGCTGCAGCCAGCTGGCCGCCAGCAGACGGGGATTGGCGCGGGACTCCGCCTGGAGCGAAGCGTCCACGGCCTCCGGCGCGTCCAGAAGCGAGGCGTAGCCGAGCCAGGCCACCCCGGCGCGGCGGGCCCGCTCCACGGCCTGGCTCAGTTCCAGGGCGGCGGGACCGCTGACACCGGCCTTCGTGAAGAGGAGATCCCCCGCGAAGGCCCCCAGACGACGGCCGCCCGGCCCGGCGCTCAGGCGCAGTTCACCGCCGCGCAGGGCCACGCCCTCCCAGGCGGGACGGGGACGCGCCAGGGGGATGGGCGCCAAGGCCGGAAACCATGGCTGCACGGGCACGCCCAGCTGCTTCAGCCACCCCAGCACCTCGCCCCGGGTGCCGGTCTCGGGATAGCTGGCGCCCCCGGTGGCGAGGATGAAGGTATCGGCCGTGAGCCGTTCGTCACCCACCTTCAGGGCGGCCAGGCGCGGGGCCCTGCCCTCCAGCGCGGTCACGCGGGCGCCCATGCGCACGTCCACGCCCGCCCGGTGCGCCAAGGCCTCGAAGGCGGCCACCACCGCCGCCGCGCTGCCGGGGCGATCCAGGGGAAACACGCGGCCATTGTCGCGGGTGTACGTCTCCACGCCCTCCCGGCGCAACAGGTCGAGCACGGCCCGGTTGTCGAAGGCGTGCAGCGAGGGCCGCAGAAAGCGCGCCTGCTCCACGGCGAAGGCCGCCATCAGGGCCTTCGGGGGGCCCTCGTGGGTGATGTTGCACTTGCCGCCGCCGCTGATGCGGAGCTTCACGCCCAGCCGGCCGTTGGCCTCCAGCAGCGTGACCGCGTGGCCCAGCGAGGCCGCCCGCCAGGCCGCCACCAGCCCCGCCGCACCGCCACCGACCACGATCACGCTCGCCATGGAACCATCATGGCGGAACTGGCTGTCAGCTATCAGCTATCGGCTGTCAGTCACGGCACGGCGGCCCGTGGGCCACCCTTTCTTTTGCTGAGAGCTGACAGCCCCCTACTGGAAGATCCCCTTGAAGAACTTCTTGATCTTGCCGCCGCCAGCGCCCTTCTTGCCGCGCTGCTTCTGGAGATGGATGGGGTCGGAGAGCGCCTTGTGGCGCTCGGGCACCGTGGCCCAGGTCTGGTAGCCCTCCAAGCTCAACCGCAACTGGTGGGTGCCTTCGCCTGGAACCTCGATGGCCGCGGGCGTCTTCCCCCTGGGTTCTCCGTCCAGGAAGATCTCGGCGCCCGGAGGCTCGCTGGTCAACTGCACCTGGAAGGGGGCAGGCTGAAGGCGCAGGGCCAGATCCTTGTCCTCGGCCTTCAGGCGGTAGGCCAGGGGCAGATAGTCCGGCTTCTCCAGGCGCAGCAAGTCCGCCTTGCCCTTGACCACCACCTGGCGCAGCGGCGTCCGCCCCAGGGAGGTGCCATCGAGGAACACCTCGGCGCCGCCGGGTCTCGATTCGATGGACAGCACCCGGCTGGGTTCGGGCCGAAGGAGGAGGAATCCGAGTCCCAGGACCGCCAGCAGGGCGCCGCCACCCCAGAGCCAGCGGACCCGGGGCGTGGAGCCCGCGAGCGCGCGCTCGATCCTCAGGGTGCCCGTGGCCTTCACCGGCGCCGTGGAGGCGAGCTGGGCGAAGTGGGCCGTTCGGCGCTCCGGCTCCAGGGGAAGGGCCTCGATCAGGGCGTGGAGGAAGGCCGTTAGATCTGGGAATCGCTTCTCCGGATTCTTGTCCAGGGCCTTCCCGAAAACCGCCGCCAAGTCCGGTACGAAATCCGGCGGCCAGACCGGGGCCTCGTGCACGATGCGGTAAAGCGTGGCGCCCACGTTGTCCGCCGCGAAGGGCAAGGTCCCCGTCAGCATTTCGAAGGCCGTGAGCACCAGGGCCCACTGGTCGGAGGCGGGCGTGGCCCGGGCGCCGTTCAACACCTCAGGCGCCGCATAAGCTGGCGTCCCCAGGAAGGCCGAGGTCGTGGTCAAGCGCCCCTGGTCGCCACGGGCGATGCCGAAATCCATGAGCTTCAGGCGGCCATCCTTGGCCACCATGAAGTTGCCGGGCTTGATGTCCCGGTGGAGGATGCCCAGGCCATGCACGGCCGCCAGGGCGTCCGCGGCCTGGATCAGGAGGCCCGCCACTTCGTCTGGATCCAGCGGGCCCCGCTGGATCCGGTCCGACAGGGATTCCCCTTCCACATACTCCATGACGAGGTAGGGCCCCAGGTCCGGCATGTCGCCCACGTCGAAGACGGTGATGGCGTTGGGGTGGTTCAGCCGGGCCGAGATCTCGGCCTCGCGCTTGAAGCGGAGCAGCACCTCGGCGTCACCGGTGCCCTCGCGGACCACCTTGATGGCCAGGGCCCGCTTGAGCAGGGGGTCTTCCGCCAGATACACCGTGCCCATCGCGCCGGAGCCGAGGGTACCTAGGACCTTGAAGCGGCCGATGGTGGAAGGATCCAGACTCATCCTTCCACCGATCATGCCAGAGCCGGACCAGACCGTCGCCCCGGCTACACTCGAGGCATGTCCGAAGCCGGCTTCTCCGTCCCCCGCCCCGCCCAGCTCCGCCGCTTCGGGCGGGTGTTCTACCCCGCCGGACTCCGCCTGCAGAAGGCCCTGGCGGCCCATGTCAGCCTCGAGGGAAATCCCGATCAGCTCGTGATCCTGGAGCACGATCCGGTCTTCACCCTGGGCCGCAACGCGACACCCGCCGACATCCACATGAGCGACGACTTCCTGGCGGCCCAGGGCGTGAGCGTCCACCGCACGGACCGGGGGGGCGAAGTGACCTACCACGGCCCCGGCCAGATCGTGGCCTATCCCATCTGCAACCTACGAGGCGGCCGGGAGGACGTGGGCCGTCTGGTGCGGGGACTCGAGGAGGCCATGATCCGCACCGCAGCGGATTTCAGCGTGCCGGCCGGCCGGCTCAAGGGCGCACCGGGCATCTGGGTCGAAACCCCGCGGGGCCTGGAGAAACTCGGCGCCATCGGCCTCCACCTCAGCCGCTGGATCACCACGCACGGCATCGCCTTCAACGTGCGCCCCAACCTGGATCACTTCCGCTGGATCACACCTTGTGGCTTTACCGACAAGGGTGTGTGCAGCCTCCATTCGCTGCTGGGCGCGGACGCGCCGACCTGGGAACAAGCGGCGGATCGCCTCCAGGCGCACCTTACGGCTTCCCTGGCCCTGGACCTCCAGTCCGTGCGGGAACCCAGCCGCAGCGTGTCGGCCATGACCTGGCGCCGCGGCTCCGCCGGCCCCGAGATTCTCATGATGCTGCGCGTCCCCGCGCACGGCCTCTGGTGGCAGAGCGTCACCGGCATGATGGAGCCCGGTGAAACCCCGGAACAGACCGCCCACCGCGAGCTCATGGAAGAGACCGGCCTCACGGGCACGCTGCGGCCCCTGGGCCTCTCCCACAGCTTCTGGGTGGATCCCGCCATCGTGCACTTCCCCGACGCCGAGCCCCGGTTCAACACCGAGACCTGCTTCTCCATGGAAGTCCCCGCGGAGGCCCCGGTCCGCCTGGAGCCCATGGAGCACAGCGAGTTCAAGTGGTGCGGACTCGCCGAGGCCCACGCGCTGATGAAGTGGGAGGGTTCCAAGGCGGCCCTGAAGCTTCTCGAGGCCTGGTTAGCCCACGCCTGAGCCTCGGACCCAGGCAGACCTGGAAGCCCCCGGTTCGCAGGTGGGGTCCCCTCCGGCCTGCGGTCTGTGATCCGCAGCACGCCGGGACCGTGGTTCCGGAATGCCCCTGGGTGGGGCGGCTAACCTGGAAACGTCTTCTGGAGTGCCCATGTTCCCCCAGTTCACCGAAGATCAGACCGCCGTCCGCGATGCCGCCCGGGATTTCGCCCAATCGGAAATCGCACCCGGGGCCGCCGCCCGCGATGCCAGCGGGGAATTCCCCAAGGACCTGTTCAAGCAGCTGGGCGAGATGGGCTTCCTGGGCATGACAGTCCCTGAGGCCTACGGCGGCGCGGGCGTGGACTTCCTGAGCTACATCCTGGCGCTCGAACAGGTGGCCTACGCCGACGCCTCCGTGGCCGTGGCCATGAGCGTGAACAACTCCGTGGCCTGCGCCCCCATCCTGGCCTTCGGCACGGAGGCGCAGAAGCAGACCTTCCTCAAGCCCCTGGCCAGTGGCGAGGTCCTGGGCGGCTTCATGCTCACGGAACCCGATGCCGGATCGGACGCTTCCGCGCTGAAGACCCGCGCCACCAAAGTGGACGGCGGCTGGCATCTGAATGGCGCCAAGGCCTGGATCACCAACGGCGGCGTGGCCCGCTACTTCGTCACCATGGCCCGCACGGATCCTGACAAGGGGAAGAAGGGCATCAGCGCCTTCATCCTTGATGCGGACCAGCCCGGCGTGGTGATGGGCCGGCCCGAAGAGAAGATGGGCCTGCGCTCCAGCAAGACCGTGATGGTGGCCCTGGAGGATGCCTTCGTGCCCGAGGACGCGATGCTGGGCAAGCCCGGCGATGGCCTGAAGGTGGCCTTCGGCGGCCTCGATGGCGGCCGCGTGGGCATCGCCGCCCAGGCCCTGGGCATCGCCCAGCGGGCCATGGACGAGAGCGTGGCCTACGCCAAGGCCCGCGTCTCCTTCGGCAAGCCCATCGGCGAGCACCAGATGATCCAGACCTACCTGGCGGAGATGGAAGCCCGGCTCCAGGCCGCCCGCCTGCTGGTCTACCGGGCCGCCACCCTGAAAGGCGCCGGGAAGTCCTGCACCGTGGAGGCCGCCACCGCCAAGCTGTTCACCACCGAAAGCGCCGTGTGGATCTGCGACCGGGCCGTACAGATCCATGGCGGCTACGGCTACTCCCGCGAATACACCGTCGAGCGGCTCTACCGGGATGTGCGCGTGACCACCATCTACGAGGGAACCAGCGAGATCCAACGCATGGTCATCGCCAGGGAACTCTTGAAATAGGTTCTTTTCAACGCGTGATGAAATACCCCTTGCCCTCATCATGCGAGGGCGGCATGCTGCTTCTGCGGGGCCCTCTAAACCGGCTCCCGGGCCCGTCCGTAGGCAGCTTGTCCCCGTGGCGGCTCTTTTCGATGATCCAAGGAGTGGTGATGATGCATCCCCCGATCCTCCCGGCCCTGCTCGTGGCCTTTTCCCTGGTCGGCCAGGAGGCTCCCAAGGCTGATGGAGCCAAGCCCGGCATCACCAAGCTGACGCTCCAGAGCGCCATCGAGACCTCACTGAGGAACAACCTGCAGGTGCAGATCGCCACGGAGACCCGGGACTTCACCCGGGCGGGCCTGACGATCGAGGAGGGCGCCTTCGACTGGAACCTCACCAGCAGCCTGAATCTCAGCAAGAACCAGGACGCTAGCCGTGTCCAGAATTTCCCTGGCGGGCCCTTCACTTCCTCCGAGACCACCAGCTTCAGCCGCAACTTCACCCTGGGCTCCACCAAAGCCTTCGGCTGGGGCGGCAACCTGAGCCTGAACTACGCCCCCACCTACCGCTTCACCAAGGGCACGGTGAACGGCGGCCCGGAGTCCCCCTTCACCACCAATCCCTATGACGGCAGCTTCTCGGCCACCTACACGCAGAGCCTGCTGAGGGGCTTCGGCCGGGATGCCACCGAGAGCCGCCTCATCGTGGCCCGGAAGAGCGCCCAGGCCGCCGATCTCGGCTTCCAGAAGGCCATCATCGATTTGGTGGCCAGCACGGAATCGCTCTACTGGGACGTGGTCTTCGCCCAGCGGAACCTGGAGAACAAGCAGCAGGCCCTGGCCCTGGCCCAGAAGCAGCTCAAGGAGAACCAGATCCGCGTGCAGGTGGGCACCCTGGCTCCCATCGAGGTGACCTCTTCCGAAGCCTCCGTGGCCCAGCGCGAGCAGGACATCATCGCCGCCGACGCCCAGTTCGCGAACGCGAAGGACGCTCTCATCCGCGCCCTCTACCCGTCCTCCGAGCGCCCGGCGGGCCTGGAACCGGCGGATGCCCCCAGCATCCGGCCCCTGGAGCTGGACGAGGCTGCCGCCGAGAAGCAGGCCCTGGCCAACCGCATCGAACTGAAGACCGCCCGGCTCGACCTGGAATCCAAGCAGGCCCTCGAAACCGCGGCCAACAACCGGACCCTGCCCCAGCTGGACGCCTTCGCCTCCTACAACGGGAACGCCGCTTCCCAGATCGCTTCGGAGGGCCTGTCGGCGGTCAACAAGGACCTCACCAAGGGCGCCTACCCTGGCTACACCGTGGGCCTGCAGTTCTCCATGCCCATCCAGAACCGCGCCGCCCGCGGCAGCCAGGCCCAGGCCCGCGCCAACCGCCGGCAGAGCGAATGGAGCCTCCGCGACCTCGAGCTGGGCATCACCCTGGAGGTCCGCCAGGCCTTCCGCAATGTGGATGCCTCCGCCAAGGGCGTGGCCGCCGCCGAGAAGACCCGCATCTTCCGGGAGAAAGATCTCGAGGCCGAGCAGAAGAAGTTCGAGAACGGCATGAGCACCAACTTCCTGGTGCTCTCCAAGCAGAACGACCTGGACACCGCCAAGAGCAGCGAACTCCAGTCCCAGATCACCTACGCCAAGGCCGTCACCGCCCTGGAGAAGGCCCTGGGGCACCTGCTGGAAGCGCGGAAGCTCGAAGTCAAATAAGGTTCGTTCCCTGCTGAGAAACGGGCCCCGGACGGGGCCCGTTTCTCAGCTAGCTCCACCGCGCAGGGGCGGAGCCAAAAGGAAGGTCAGTCCATCCGCAGGCTGAGATCCACCGCGGGGGCGCTGTGGGTGAGCGCGCCCACGCTGAGGAAGTCCACGCCGGTCTCCGCCACGGCGCGGGCCCGCTCGAGGGTGATGTTGCCGCTGGCCTCAAGGAAGAGGCGCCGCCCGCTGCGATCCCGCAGGGCCACGGCTTCGCGCATCTGCTCCAGGGCCATGTTGTCCAGCAGCACCCCGTCCACGTCCGGCAGGTCCAGGCAGGCCTTGAGCTGGCCCAGGGTCTCCACCTCGACCTCGATCTTCACCAGGTTCGGCGCCGTGCGCCGGGCCGCCTCCACCGCGGCCCGGACGCCGCCCGCCGCGGCGAGATGGTTTTCCTTCAACAGCACCCCGTCGCCCAGGGTCAGGCGGTGATTCACGCCCCCGCCGCAGCGCACGGCGTATTTCTCCAGCAGCTTGAGGCCGGGGGTGGTCTTGCGCGTGTCGAGGATGCGGGCACCCGTGCCCTCGACCGCATCCACGAACCGTCGCGTGAGCGTGGCCGTGCCTGAGAGCCGCTGGAGGAGGTTCAGCATCACCCGTTCCGCCAGCAAAATGCCGTGGCTGGAGCCGCGCAGGCGCATCACCTCGGTGCCCGGGCCGACCCGCTGGCCATCGCGCCGCGCCAGATCCGCGTTGACGTTCGGGCAGGTAAGCCGGAATGTCTCCACCGCCATAGGGAGTCCTGCCAGCACCAGATCACCTTTGGCTACCACCCGGGCTGTCATGGGGCGATCCGGCACTGCGGCCGTGCTCCAGTCCTGGGTCCCCCAGTCCTCGCGCAGGAAGGCGCGAAGCTGGTCGCGGTAGGTCTCGGGGTGCGGGGGATGGAACATCGGTCACTCCCTCCCCAGCCTACAATGGTCCAAAACCAGGAGACCCCATGTCCTTCGTCCTCGTCGAGAAAACCGATCGCATCGCCTGGGTGACCCTCAACCGCCCGGAGAAGCTCAATGCGCTCAACAATGAGGTGCTCAAGGAGCTGGAGCAGATCTTCGCGGACCTGGAGCAGGACGCCACGGTCGGCGTCGTGGTAGTCACCGGCGCCGGGGAGAAGGCCTTCGTGGCCGGCGCCGACATCGCCGAACTGAAGACGCTGGACACCGCCAGCGCCCGGGTCCAGGCCCTCCGCGGCCAAGCCGTGTACCAGCGCATCGAGTCCATGTCCAAGCCCGTCATCGCCGCCGTGAACGGCTTCGCCCTGGGTGGCGGCTGCGAGCTTGCCCTGGCCTGCCACATCCGCATCGCCAGCGAGAACGCCCGGTTCGGCCTTCCCGAGGTGAGCCTCGGCATCATCCCCGGCTACGGCGGCACTCAGCGCCTGCCCCGCCTCGTAGGCAAGGGCGTAGCCCTCGACATGATCCTCAGCGCCGAGATGACCCCCGCCGCCGACGCCCTCCGCATGGGCCTCGTGAGCCGCGTGGTGCCCCAGGCCGACCTGAAGACCACCGCCGAGAAGCTGGCGAAGACCATCCTCTCCCGCGGCCCCCTGGCCCTGCGCAGTGCCCTGGCCGCTGTCAACGAAGGCATCGAGATGCCCCAGGACCAGGGCCTCCAGTACGAAGCCGCCCTCTTCGGCCTCCTGGCCGCCACCCAGGACATGCAGGAAGGCATGGGCGCCTTCCTGGAGAAACGCCAGGCGCAGTTCAAGGGTTTGTAGTCGTTCCTTGGCTTCAAAAAAGACGGGCCAGATGGCCCGCCTTTTTTGAAGCATGTAACGGCTATCGCTTGGCGCCGACGGCGCCAAGCGTCACGGCCGCCGTCTGCTCATTGCTGTTCTGGTCGGCGACCTTCACAAGGATGCGGTCGCCCCGCACGGCACTGCGAGGCACGAGCACGTCGAACCGCTCCTCTTTCTGGTCGAAGACCCGGTCTTCGGGCACGATCTGGAGCCAGCGCTCGCCGTCGGCGCTGATGGCGGCTTCCTTCAGCACGGAGGTCTCGTCCCTGGCCGCAAAGCGGACGCGGACCCCCTCGCCTTCAGGCACGGCGCTGAGTTCGGAGATAGCCGGGGGCGTGTGGTCAATGATGAAGGGGGCCGTGCGCCAGGTGCTCGTGAGGGCGGCGTTGAACGGGGCCGTGGGCGCGTCGGAGGCGGTCACCTCCAGGCGGTAGCGGCCGTCGGGCACGGGCAGGGTGTCGAAGCTGAAGAACTTCTCCTTCCAGGCCTTCTCCAGGAGCAGGGGCGCCCCGCGGTCAGGCACCAGCCGGATGGCGAACTCAAGGGTGTCGGCGTTGGGATCGCTCACCCGGAAGACAAAACTCTGGCCAGCACGGCGGAAGCTGCGCTTCTCGGCACCCATGTAGCCCAGGGCCGGGATGAGCTTCTGGGTCTCCAGGGGCACCCGCTCGATGCCGATGTCATCGGGCGGAGCCGTGCGGGTGATGATCAGGCCCGCCGGCATGATGTCCACGCCTTCCCAGACTGGAGCCAGGTTGCGGTGGGCCCAATGCACGGTGACGGTCTCCACCGTCGGCGTGGCGCCGCCCCGGGTGCTGCTGAGACGCAGGCGGAACTGGGCGAAGCGGGAGGGTGGCAGGGCTGGCCGCTCACCGCTGCGCAGCGGTGGCGTCCAGGGGCTCCAGGTCGCATCCGGCATCTCGGTGCTCCCGGTCCGGAACTGGAATTCCACGTTGGTGCCCGTGGGTGTGTCGGCATCGAGGTAGGCCCGGCCCCAATCCGCCAGGGGTGCCCCCTTCAGGATCTTGGATTCCAGCGTGCCTTCGGTGGCCTGGGCCTCGGAGAGCAAGTGCAGCTCGGCGGGGTTGGAGCCCACCACCAGCAGATCCCCGCCCGAGGGCAGGAAGGCCGTAGCCTGGGCCGTGCCCAGCTCCTGCACCACCGCGAAGGGGTCCGTGTCCCGGACCTTGCCCAGCGGCAGGGAGAACAGGCGCGAGCGGTTGCCCGTGCCCACCAGCAGCTGCCCCTTCCAGGCCGCCAGGGCGTAGACCTGGCTCTGGGCGCTCTGCCACAGGGTCTCGGGCACGCGATCCTTGTCCAGGCGGATGACGGCGGAGCGGGCGGCGACGGCGGTGTCCGCCTGGAGGTAGCCCTCCCGCCGCTCCAGCTGGCCCGTGCTGAACTTGGGGGTGAGCCCGTTGTCCGCGCCGATGTAGAGCTGACCGTCCGACACCGCCAGGGCGCGCACCTCCTCGAAGGGCGTGTCCAGGAGCGTCTCCAGGCGGTCGCCCTGGCGGCTGTAGCGGAGTACCAGGCCCCGGCCGTGGCTGCCCAGGTACCAGCCCCCCTGCCCGTCCGGCGTCAGGGCCGTGAAGGCCGTTTCATCGGCCAGTTCCGCCAGGCGGCGGCTGGAACCGCTCCGGGCCTGGACCAGCACGGCGCCCTTCTCGGAGCCGCCCGCCGCGATCACCGCGTCCCCCTCCACGGCCAGAGCCCAGACGATGCGCGCCTCGATGTCCGCGAAGGGCTTCACGTCGCCCGTGGGCGACACGCGGAACAGCTTGCTCTCGCCCGTGGGCGCCACGATCAGATCCTGGCCCAGACGCGCCAGAGCGAAGACGATGCCACCTTTGACCTGGCCCAGGGGCTTCACCTGGCCGCCGGTGTAGTGGAACAACTTGCCATCCGTGCCTGCGGACAGGTAGGCGCCACCGGAGCCGTCCGGCACCGCCGCCCAGATCACACCTTCGGGCAGCTGCCCGACACGGCGCAGATTCGGGGCCAGGCGCAGACGCCCATCGGCGCCGATGCGGACGCCGCGGGTCTCGGAACCCAGCCAGTCGTTGAACCCCGAAAAGGTGGCCGTGGGCTGGTCCGCCAGGACCGTCACACCCATGGCGGCGGAAAGAAGGAAGGTCATCCAGCGCATAGATCCCTTTCGTCGTTTAGGGCCAGTCTTCACTCGATTTCCACGTCCAGCTGGCTGAGTCCCCGCACCTCGCGATCCAGGGGCAGGACGGCCCGCCCGACGATGCGCCGCTGGAGCTTGTTGTCGCTGCTGGCCCCGTCACCGCTCACCAGGCTGGCCACCGTGGGCGGGATGCCCTCGATGCGGCTGCCGCGCAGGCCCGCGCCAGGCTGGGCCTGCACCAGCAGGGCATAGGCGTGGTTGTTCCGGAGGGCCCCGTTCAAGAGGCGCACCACATCGCCCAGGTTGGCCACCTCGATCACCCGTTCGTCGGGATCCGCGGCCATGAGGCTGAAGCCGTCACCCACCATGAGGGTGGCCTTCCCCTTGACGGCCGAGGAGGGCACCTGGATGTTGAAGGTGGCCGTCTCCCGCACGCCCTGGACGTTCTGGAGGGTCACGAGCACCGGCAGCACCTCGCCCCGCTTGGCCCGGGCCTTCAGCAGGCGCACCCCGGCGATGCCGGACAAATCCAGCCGTTCTTCGGCCTTGATGGTGAGGGAGATGCCCTCGAACACCGGCTTCTCGAAGGGATTGAGGGTGATGGCCTGAAGCATGGCGCCCACGTACTGGGACATGCGCGACGGGTTCAGGTCCGCGATGACGTTCTCGATCAGGATGGCGGGATGCCCGGCCAGCTTGATGTTGCCCTGCATGGACAGGCTCTGGAGCCCGAGGCCCCGGGTATGGGCATCCAGCGTCTGGGCCACGGCCGTGGCCACCAGGGCCGGCGTCGCCACCGGATGGTCCATCAGCTCGAAGCGGAAATTCAGGGTGCGCTTGCCGGCCAGGTTCAGGCCGATCCGCAGCGGAACCATGTGCGCCTCGGCCCCTAGCAGGCCTGCCACGCCTGAGCTGCGGTCCAGCCGCAGAGCGCCGATGGGCGCCACGGGCATGGCCATCTTGAACGAGCTCTGGTAGCTGGCCACCGTGCTGGCCACGGTGGCGGACCAGAGGGGCAGGTCCACGGAGCCGAGATTGAACAGCTGGTGCCCGAAGAGCAGCACCCGCTTGCCCGAGATGTAGGTGATGGTGCCCGCGGCGGCCAGATCCAGGTCTCCCTGCATGAGGGTGATGGCCGCCATGCCGCCGGGTTCGACGGGGCTGGCCTCTTCCCGCCCCCCGGACAGGATCGGCGCGGCGGCAAAGGTGATAGGCAGCCCCGCCCACAGGCGCTGGGCCTCGGATCCCAGGGCGCTGCCGACAATGGCCATGGGCAGGGCCTGGGGATCCGTCTCGCCCATCAGGGTCCGGAAATCCAGCATCTGTCCGGACATGGCAGCCTTGAGAACCTTGGGCGGCTCCAGCTTGGGCAGGATCAGTGGCGTGCGGCTGGGCGCGGTCTCCGGGATATCCCGGAGCTGGTCCAGCATCTCCGCGATGGGCGTGATGCCGCCGATGGCCTCCTTCTCGAAGAGGATGCCCGTGCTCAGGGCCCCGATGAGTTTCCCATCGATGTAGCAAGGGCTGCCGCTCATGCCGGCCAGGATGCCGGTGTCCGCCAGGGGGCCGCCGGAGGCCCGGACCATGATGCGGCTTTTGCCTGGGGCCGCATTCCTCTGCACGCCCAGGACTTCGAAGTCGAAACGCTCAATCTTCCCGCCCTGGAACACGGTCCGGCCATAACCCTTCATGCCGGACCGGATCTCGGAGACACCCAAGGTGGTGGGCCCTTGGCCAGCCAGGGGAGCCAGGGAAAGAAGGGCGAAGGCAAGGGCGACCAGTCTCATCGATATCTCAAGGAATGATTGAAGCCTAGCAGGACCGGCCCGGGAACCGGGACGGCCGCCGATCGGGCGCCCCTGTGAATTTCAGATGCTCTAGGCAACATTTTCGTTCCTTGACCAATAGATCCCTTTTATTGCGAGGTGACCCGTGGGTATTCTTTTGGCACTTGGAGGAACTTCTTATGCGATTAAGGCATCTCAGCAGCTCATCTCTCATGGCCCTGCTGGTGGCAGCGGCCCCCATCATGGCCCAGGGTGTGTCCACCCAGTTGGGTGGCCGGGTGCTCGATACCAAGGGTGGGTCTGTTGCCGGCGCCACGGTGGTCATCCGCAACACTGAGACCGGACTGACCCGCACCCTGCAGACCAGCAGCGAGGGCCGCTATCTGGCCACCCTGCTGCCCGTGGGTCCTTACAACGTCACGGTCACCAAAGCCGGCTTCCAGACTGCCAGCAACGTGAAGGTGAACCTGAACCTGGGTGACGCCGCCCCCCTGACCATCAAGCTGGCACCCGAGACCGGCGCCGTGGTGGAAGTGATCGCCACCACGTCCGCGGTGGATTCCGAGCGCGCCAGCGCCGCCGCCATCATCTCCCCTGACAACCTCACCAACCTGCCGGTCTTCAATCGCAACTTCACCAACCTTGCCCTGGGTGCGCCCCAGGTCACGATCGACAACGCCGGACGCGGCAACCTGGCCATCGCCGGTCAGCGCGGCGTGAACACCTCCATCAACATCGACGGCGGCGACAACAACGAGCCCTTCTTCGGCGGCGCCACCGGCGCGGCCGAGGGCAAGACCCCCTTCACCATCTCCATCGAGGCCATCCGCGAGTTCCAGGTCATCACCGACGGCGCCAGCGCCGAGTTCGGCCGCATGGGCGGCGGCTACGTGAATGCCATCACCAAGAACGGCACCAACGATCTCAGCGGCAGCCTCTTCTACTACATGCGCCCCCGCGGCTGGGTGGAAGCCGGCCCGACCCTGCGCCAGCCCAACGGAACCACCACCACCAATCCCGTCGGCGACTTCCGGCAGGAGCAGTTCGGCTTCAGCGTGGGTGGCCCCATCCTCAAGGACAAGCTGTTCTACTTCGTGGCCTATGACGCCCAGCGGATGAAGACGCCCTACCACCAGGTTTGGGGCGGGAACACCCCTGTGACCCTCGATCCCGTGGCCAATCCCAACGATGCGGTACTCCTGGCCAAGGCCGGCGACTACTCCGCCAAGGCAGATTCGGACGTCTACTTCATCCGCTTCGACTGGAATCCCACCGTCGACCACAGCATCCAGTTCCGGATCAACCACTCCAAGTTCAAGGGCGTCACCGGTGCCAGCACCATGGCCGCTTCCGAGAACCTCGCCTCCGATGACGTCACAACGGACGCCTACGTGCTGCAGTGGAACTGGGTGATCAATGGGAACTGGATGAACGAGTTCCGGGTGAGCCACACCAAGGACGACATGCCCCGGTCGACCTATTCGAAGATCCCCGAGGTCAGCATCACAAATGTGGGTTACTACGGCGCCTATCCCTTCGACCGCACCTACAACACCAAGCGCACCCAGTTCCAGGAGAACATCAGCTACGTGACGCCCACCTTCCAGGTGAAGGCGGGCGTGGACTACAACGACATCAACGTGTCCGAGTTCTTCGCGGGCAACTGGCAGGGTGTCTACCAGTTCAGCTCCCTGGCGAACTTCCGCCTCGGCAACTGGTCCTACTACCGCCAGAACTTCGGCCTGAACAGCCCCGTGAAGCAGGCGGGCCTCTTCGACACCAGCTACAAGCAGATGGCCGCCTTCATCCAGACCGAGTGGCGCCTCACTGACACCTTCAAGCTTGGTGCCGGTGTCCGTTGGGACAAGCAGAAGAATCCCGACTATCCGATTCTGGATATGAGCGATCCGTTGGCTAACCCCATGCCCATCACCACCAAGATCCCCTCGGATTCCCAGTTCTCGCCTCGCGTGTCCTTCACCTGGACCCCCGCCTTCGACCAGGGCAAGACCGTGATCCGCGGCAGCATCGGCCGCTACGTCAGCACCACCCCCGCCGTGTTCTTCTACCAGGCCTATGCCGCCAACGGCGTCCGCACCGGCTCCAAGGACTTCCAGCCCGCCGAGGCCGCCACCTACGGCATCCCCCGCGGTGCCTCCTTCAACGCAGCGAACCCCTTCTGGCTCGCCTCCATGCCCACCGGGGTCACCCTCACTGGCTTCAACCTCTGGACCTTCAATCCCGACTTCAAGAACCCATACACCGATCGTGTGAACATCGGTGCCGAACGGCCATTCTTCAATGACCTGGTGCTCGGCCTGTCCGCCACCTACGCCATGGGCAAGCAGCTGGAGCGCACCGCCGACGTGAACGTGGGCATCCCCACCATGGGCGCCTATGGCCGCCTGATGTACCCAGCCCGGCCCAACACCGCCTACGGCACCATGGGGATGTACTTCTCGGACGCCACCAGCCTCTACCACGCCTACACGGCCAGCCTGAAGTACCACAAGGACGGCAGTCCCTTCGACGCCCAGTTGTTCTACACCTACGCCATCAACAAGGACAGCGACTCCAACGAGCGCAACTACTCCGGCATCAGCATCCAGGACGCCGGCAACCTGGGCGCCCAGTGGGGCTACGCCGACACGGACCGCCGCCAGGTGCTGACCGGCTACTTCAGCTTCCTGGACAAGCAGGTGACGGGCATCCTCACCTCCGTCTCCATCCGCTACCAGACCGGTATGCCGTACACCCTGACCTACACGAAGGACATGAACAACGACGGCAACTCCTCCAACGATCGCTTCTTCGCGAACGGGGTGGACTACGGCCGCAACACCTACCGCGCCGGCTCCCAGCTCTTCCTCGACCTGGGCCTGCGCCGGGACATCGCCTTCACCCGCACGCTGAAGATGACCCTCTCCCTGGACGTGTTCAACGTCCTGAACCGCCAGGACACCTACCTGTCCACCAGGATCAACTCCGCCAGCACGGACGCCGTCCCGCAGCTCCAGCTGCAGCAGAACTGGCAGGGCTCCGCCCGCCAGATCCAGCTCGGCGCCCGCTTCGCGTTCTAGTTCCACCGTCACCAGGAAAAGGGCGGCGCACCAGCGCCGCCCTTTTCCTTTACCCTGGTTCCATGAAGATCCTGGCGCTCGGCGATGTGGTGGGGGAACCGGGGCGGCGGCTGGTGGAGGCCTTCGTGCCCGACCTCCGCCGGGAGACCGGGGCCGACCTCGTGATCGTGAATGGTGAGAACGCCGCCCACGGCCACGGCATCACGGACACCATCGCCCGGGAATGGTTCGACGGGCTCGGGGTCGATGTCATCACCACCGGCAACCACGCCTTTGACGTGAAGGGGATCGAGAGCTACTTCCGCCAGGAACCCCGCCTGCTGCGACCCGCCAACCATCCCCCCGACACACCGGGGAACGGGTGGGTGAAGCTGCACACCCCTTCCGGCGCCGAGGTGCTGATCATCAACCTCATGGGGCGGGTGCACATGCCCGTCTGCGACTGCCCCTTCCGGGGCGTGGACGCCATCCTCCAGAAGGAGCGGGCCGACCTGGTCATCGTGGACATGCACGCCGAGGCCACCAGCGAGGCCCAGGCCATGGGCTACTACCTGGAGGGCCGGGCCGCGGCCGTCCTGGGCACCCATACCCATGTGCCCACCCTGGACGCCAAGGTGCTGCCCGGCGGCACGGCCTAC
>DASXUH010000088.1:0-2582 GCA_036504935.1 Geothrix sp.
AGGGTCGCGCTCCCAAAAAGGGCGCGGCCCTGCCACCCCCCATGAGCCCATGCTGCCTAGGGCAGTCATCACCGGAATCACTGAAATCGGCGGCGAAAGCATCTTTTGGAAGAAAAGCCACGACTTTCGGACTAAGGGAGTCCCCTCCCATGGGTGGAGGGCATTCATTCCGGCACAGGGTTAGAATGGCCAGGTTCCTCCGGGTGAGTCCACCGGGGGCCATTCCGAGAGGTTCCATGCTCGTCCCGATCCTGATCTCCGCCGCCCTCCTCGCTATGCCCCAGGGGCGCGGCCACGACCAGGGCGGTCCTCCGGGGCCCGCCAAGAAGGGTGGAGTCCCCCCCGGCCTGGCCGAAAAGGGCGGCCTCCCTCCGGGCCTGGCCAAGAAGTTCGGCCCCCGGATCCCCGAGCGGCCCTACATCGCCGTGGACCCGCGCTACACCGACCGGGCCTATTTCCTGATCGACGGCCGCTGGGAGCTGCGCCAGGGATTCTCCGTAGACATCCAGGCCGAGGTCCGCGACACCCTGCGGCTGGCCCCCGTCCCGCCGCCGGTGCCCCTGCCCCGGATCGGCGTGGATCTCCATGTCGTGCTCTTCAACTAGAGAAAGGAGTCACCATGTTAAATAGAATGCTGAGTGCCTGCTTGGTGGCCACCACGGCCTTCGCGGCTCTGCCTGCCTCCGCCCGGCCCGACGACGAGCACAGGGAGCGCCGGCAGAAGCGCGATGACCGCGAGGACCGGGCCTACTGGCGGGAGCGGGACAAGGCTGAGCGTGAATACTGGAAGGAGCGGGACCGGGAGGCCCGCAAGCACGAGGCCCACCGCTACGAAAGCGATAACGAAGACGATGATGATGACGACCGGGACGAGGACAGCGCCTCCCACCGCCACTACCGGGCTCCCGCCTGGATGGACGGCTACTGGGACCCCAGCGACACCCAGCACTACGTGGCCCTGGTACCCGGCGATCCCTCCCGCTGCTATGTCTTCATCGAAGGCCGCTGGATGCTCCGCCAGATCCGCGACCCCCGGGCCCGCGTGGACCTGGAGGGGGCCTTCCGCCTCCCCGTGGTCGCGCCTCCCGTGGCGCCACCCCGCCTGGGTCTGAACTTCCACATCGTGCTCTTCAACTGAGGGAGCCTCCATGTTTCGTCGATGGCTGAGTGCCGGCCTCCTGGCCTCTTTCGCCCTGTCCACCCTGCCCGCTACCGCCCGCCCCGACGACGAACGCCGGGGCCACCGAGGGGAGCGGGAAGAGCGCCGGGATGACCGTCGCGACGACCGCGGGGATGACCGCCGTGAGGATGGGAAATACTGGAAGGAGCGCGACAAGGCCGAACGCAAATACTGGAAGGAAAGAGACAAAGAGGCTCGGAAACACGAGCGCCACCGCTACTACGACGACGATGACCAAGGCGAGGGCCACGACCGGGCGCGCCACTACCGGGCCCCGGCCTGGATGGACGGCTACTGGCGGCCGGGCGATGATCGCCGCTACGTGGCCCTGGTGCCCGGCGACCCTTCCCGCTGCTATGTCTTCCTGGAGGGCCGCTGGGTGCTGCGCCAGATCCGCGATCCCCGGGCCCGCCTGGACCTGGAGGGCGCCTTCCGGCTGCCCATGGCCCCGCCGCCGGTGGCCCCGCCCAGGCTGGGCGTGGACCTCCATGTGGTGTTGTTCAACTGACCGTGATTTGACTAGGTGAAAATCGAGGATGGACCCGGGGTACACCTGGGTCCATTCTTATGCGTTGGCCGGGACTCCCGACGGAGCCTGGACCGGAGGATGCATGCTGCGCCACTTCCTGCTCGGTAAGATCCATCGCGCCACCGTGACGAGGGCCGATCTGGACTACGTGGGATCGATCACGCTCGATCCGTTGCTCATCGAAGCCGCCGGCTTCATGGAGAACGAGAAGATCGATATCTACGACGTGACCAACGGCTCGCGCCTGTCCACCTATGTGATCCCCGGCGTGCCGGGCTCGGGTGAGGTGGGCATCAACGGGGCCGCCGCCCATCTCGTCCAGAAGGGTGATCTGGTCATCATCGCCGCCTACGGCTGGATGACCGCCGAAGAGGCCGAGACCGTGGCCCCGAAGGTGGTCTTCGTGGACGAGCGCAACCACATCACCGAGCGCCGCCGCCAGGAACGCACCCCCCTGTGCGTGGCCGCGTTCACGGACTGAAGAACTGGGACAGGATTAACAGGATGAAAGGCAGGATTAACAGGATTAAAGAAAAGATTAAACCCTGTTAATCCATCTTTTAATCCTGTCAATCCTGTCTCCGTCTTTCGCTTTTCTAAGAATTCACACCGGCGCCGGAACCTCCCTCCTTGGCGCGGCATCCAAGGAACATGGTAGAAAAGACCTACCCTTCGGCCTGGAATGGCCCTGGGGCCCGCAGTCGGGGCATGGCGACCTCCTGCAAAGTTCTGAAAGGTTGGTTCCATGGAAGTCCGCAAGTCCCTGGTGGTCAATTCGACCCCCCTGGAGACGCGCATCGCCCTGCTTGAGAACGGCCAGCTCTGCGAGCTGTTCCTCGAGCGGACGATGAACAAGAGCCAGGTGGGGGATGT
>DASXUH010000089.1:0-6167 GCA_036504935.1 Geothrix sp.
CCCATGCTGGTGTCGGTGGGCATGTACCTGCCGCTGGAGACCACCTTCGCCATCTTCCTGGGCGGCCTCATCAAGGGCGCCGTGGAGATGCTCGGCACCAAGCGGGGCCTCAACGAGGCTCAGAAGGTGCGCGTGGAGAACAACGGCGTGCTCCTGGCCGCTGGCCTCATCGCCGGCGAGGCCCTGGTGGGCCTGCTCTTCGCGTCCTTCGCCTTCTTCGAGGTGAAGTACAAGATCTTCGCCAACCCCGGCATGTTCTGGATCAGCCTGCTGATCCTGGCGGGCATCGCCGTCTACCTGATCAGGGTGCCCCTGGCCAATGCCGGCGAAGCCGACGAGCCCGCGCCGCCCAGCGCCAATTTCTAGGACGGATCCAACCGGACGGGGCGCGGGCAACCGCGCCCTGTTTATTTAGGGCTTAACCGCAGATGACGCAGATTTCGCAGATGCAAAACGTGGGATGATCCTTGCTTTTTTATCTGCGTCCATCTGCGGCATCTGCGGTTTCAATGCCTTACCTGCTTTTTCAGAATCCCGTCCCAGGTGCTCGATGACCCCATTCCCCGATGAATCCTTCCTCGCCCTCGTGCCCGTCCAGGTCCTGGCCGCCGAGTCCGGCGAGAACGGGAACCTGGTACTGATCCGGCCCAAGATCCTGTCACCACGCTGGGGCTGGGTGCTGAAGCTGATGCGGAAGCCCGTCTTCCGCGTGAAGCTCGATGCCCGAGGCACCGCCGTGTGGCAGGCCTGCGACGGGGCCCGCACCGTGGCTCAGGTGGCCCAGGCCATTGGCGCCGCCTTCCCCGGGGAACCTGACACGACCTTGCGGACCGCCCTGTTCATCCGGGAGCTCGCCCGGGGCGGGTTCGTGAGGCTCAATCCGCTATCCTGATGCCCCGGAGGCGTCATCCATGGCCAGGCAGTCGAAAGAGGCGGGCCAGGTCCTCACCCGCAAGCGGGCGAAGGTGAAGGAGCCCGGCCTGTGGAAGGTGCTCCTCCACAACGACGACTACACCACCCAGGAGTTCGTGGTGTGGCTGTTGAAGACCGTCTTCCGCAAGCGCGAGCCCGAAGCCACGGTCATCATGCTGGCGGTCCACAAGGCGGGCGTGGGCGTGGCGGGCGTTTATACCAAGGACGTGGCGGAGACCCGCGCCGAGCGCGGCCGCCAGCTGGCCGAGCGCGAGGGCTTCCCCCTGCTGCTGACGGTGGAGGCGGAAGATGCCTGAATCTCCGATCATCAGCGCGGACCTGAACCAGGGCTTCCAGCGGGCCTTCGAGCTGGCCAAGGCCCGCCGCCACGAGGATGTGGCCCTGGAGCATCTGCTGCTGGCCCTGCTGGATGATGCCCACGCGGCCCGGGCGCTGAAGGGCTGTGGCGTGAAGCTCGACGCCCTGCGCCGCGACCTGGAGGCCGCCCTGGAGCGCCTGTTCGAGCCCGTCCCCGAGGGCGAGGAGGTTCAGCCCCACAGCACCCTGGGCTTCGTGCGGGTGGTGGAGCGGGCCCTGGTCCACGCCTTCAGCGCCGGGCAGAAGGAGGTCCGCGGTGGCGAGCTCCTGCCGGCCTTCCTGGAGGAGGAGGCCAGCCATGCCCGGCACCTCCTGGAGAAGCACGGCATGAAGCGGCTGGCCCTGCTCAAGGTGCTGAGCCACGGCCCCGCGGCCTCGAAGGCCAAGGCGCCAACGAGGAAGCAGGCCGAGGATGAGGAGGAAGAGGGCACCGTGGCCGAGAACCCCCTGGAGGCCTACGCCTCGGACCTAGTGGCCCGGGCCGCGGCAGGCCGGCTGGATCCCCTGGTGGGCCGCGACGCGGAGATCACCCGCATGGCGCAGGTGCTCTGCCGCCGCCGCAAGAACAACCCGCTGCTGGTGGGCGAACCCGGCGTAGGCAAGACCGCCATCGTCGAGGGCCTAGCACGCCGCGTCCATGAAGGAAACGTCCCGGAACCCCTGAAGGCAGCGCGGATCTTCGCTCTGGATCTGGGTGCCCTGCTCGCCGGCAGCCGCTACCGGGGCGATTTCGAGGAGCGCCTCAAGGCTGTGCTGAAGGCCCTGGGTGACGAACCCGGCGCCATCCTCTTCGTAGACGAGCTGCATACCCTGGTGGGCGCGGGCGCCACCAGCGGGGGCGCCATGGACGCCGCCAACCTGTTGAAGCCGGCGCTGGCTTCCGGGGAGCTGCGCTGCATCGGCGCCACCACCTTTCAGGACCTGAAGGGTTCCCTGGACCGGGATCGCGCGCTGTCACGGCGTTTCCAGGTGGTGGAGGTGAATGAGCCCTCCGCGGAGGATGCCCTGGGGGTGCTCCAGGGCCTGAAGGCCGCCTATGAATCGCACCACAGCGTGAAGTACTCGGACGAGGCCCTGGAGGCCGCCGTGCGCCTGGCGTCCAAGCATCTGCCGGACCGCAGGCTGCCGGACAGCGCCCTGGACGTGATGGACGAGGCGGGCGCCGCGCAGAAGCTGCTGCCGAAGAAGGAGCGGGCGAAGAAGATCAGCTCGATCGAGATCGAAGCCGTGGTGGCCCGCATGGCGCGCGTGCCTGTGGCCTCGGTCACTGCGGATGATCGCGAGGCCCTGGCGAGCCTGGAGGGCGCCCTCAAGGGGCAGATCTTCGGCCAGGATGCAGCCTGTGATGCCGTCGCCGGCGCCATCAAGCTCGCTCGTTCTGGCCTGCGGGACCCCCTGAAGCCCATGGGCTGCTTCCTCTTCGCGGGTCCCACGGGCGTGGGCAAGACCGAGCTGGCCAAGCAGCTGGCCAAGGCCCTGGGCATCGCTTTCCTGCGCTTCGATATGAGCGAGTACCAGGAGAAGCATGCCGTGGCGCGGCTCATCGGCGCGCCACCGGGCTATGTGGGCTACGAGGAGGGCGGCCTGCTGACGGACGCCGTCCGCAAGCAGCCCCACGCCGTGTTGCTGCTCGACGAATTGGAAAAGGCCCATCCGGATCTCTTCGGCGTGCTCTTGCAGGTCATGGACCACGCCGCCCTCACGGACAGCCACGGCCGCAGCGCGGACTTCCGCCACACGGTGCTGGTGATGACCACCAATGTCGGCGCCCGGGAGCTGTCGGCCCGGCAGGTGGGCTTCGCCGAGGCCGGCGGCCGGCGCTCGGCCACCGGCACCATCGAAAAGGCCTTCAGCCCCGAGTTCCGCAACCGCCTGGACGCCATCCTCCAGTTCGCGCCCCTGGGCCGGCCCGAGATGGAACGCGTGGCGGACAAGCACCTGAGGGAGCTGGAGACCCAGCTGGCCGAGAAAGGCGTCGCCCTCACCTGCACGCCGAAGGCCCGCGCCTGGCTGGCGGAGAAGGGCTACGACCCGGCCTTCGGCGCCCGGCCCATGGCGCGGCTCATCGAGCGCGAGCTGCGCCGTCCCCTGGCGGAGGCTATCCTCTTCGGGCCCCTGGCCAAGGGCGGGAAGGCCACCGTGGATCTCAAGGACGGCCGGCTGTGCCTGTCTTTCGGCTGACGGAGGCCTTGGTCTTTCCGGACCCGGAGCTGGCCGAGGACGGCCTGCTCGCCATCGGTGGCGACCTCAGCGTGGAGCGCCTCCTGCTCGCCTACCGCCATGGCATCTTCCCCTGGTACGGCGAGGGCGATCCGCTGCTCTGGTGGTCGCCGCCGGCGCGAGCCCTGCTGCGGCCCGGCCACCTGCACCTGTCGGCCCGCACCCGCCGGAGTCTGCGCCACCGATCCTTCGAGATCCGCTTCGACACGGCCTTCGAACAAGTCATCGGCGCCTGTTCCCAGGTGCCGCGCCCCGGCCAGGACGGTACCTGGATCACGCCGGAGATGATGGAGGCCTATGTCGCGTTGCATGGTGCCGGTCACGCCCACAGCGTGGAGGCCTGGCGGGAAGGCGAGCTGAAGGGCGGCCTCTATGGCGTGTCGCTGGGCCGGGCGTTCTTCGGCGAGAGCATGTTCAGCCTCGAGCCCGAGGCCAGCCGTGCGGCACTTATGGCTCTGGATGCGCGGCTCGCGTCCTGGGGCTTTACCATGATCGACGGTCAGCTGCCCCACGAGGGGCTGATGGGGTACGGGTTCCAGGTGGTCCCGCGGGCCCTGTTTCTGCAGGAACTGGGGGGCGCACTTCGCGCGGAGGGGCGGACGGGATGCTGGGTGAACGTGTCAGGACGTGAATAGGTGCTGAGATTTCACAGCGGGGGGTCCGGCCGGGCCTATGGTGGGGTTGGGGCGTTTCGGCTCCTTGGATGCTCTGTGAACAACCGAACCCCCCGCTCCTGGCTCAACACCCTCTTCCTTCTGGGAACGCTGGTCTTGACCCTGATCTTGGTGCCCTTGAAATTGGCGTTGCAGGGCTTGCGCTGGAGTGAGGTGGTGGTCTTTTTGGCCATGTACACGGCGACCGGCCTCGCCATCACCGTGGGTTACCACCGGCTTTTCAGCCACCGCGCCTTCCAGGCCGCCTGGCCCCTGCGCCTCGCGGTACTGCTCCTCGGGGCCGCGGCCTTCCAGAATTCCGCCCTCGCCTGGTGCAGCGACCATAGGCATCACCACCGCTTCGTGGATGACCCCGAGCGGGATCCCTATCCGGTCAGGCGGGGGTTCTGGTACGCCCACTGGCTGTGGGTGATGGAAGGCGGAGCGCGTCCCTTCGATGGTGTCGCCGATCTCCTGCGGGATCCCCTGCTGCGCTGGCAGCGCCGCTACCACTTCTGGATCGGGGGCGTCGTCGCGGCCCTGCCGGTGCTGGTGGTGGGCTGGGCGACGGGGAACCTCGCCGGCCAGCTCATCATGGGCCTGCTGCTGCGCATCGTGCTGACGCACCACAGCACCTTCCTCATCAACTCCGCCGCCCACTGGTTCGGCAGCCAGCCCTACACGGACGCCAACAGCGCCCGCGACAACGCCCTGCTGGCGCCCTTCACCTTCGGCGAGGGCTACCACAACTTCCACCACATGTGGCAGTGGGACTACCGCAACGGCCCCCACTGGTACCAATGGGATCCGGCCAAGTGGCTCATCGCCGCCGGTGCCTGGGTGGGCCTGACCCGGGGGCTGCGGCGGGTGGCGGCCACGGAGATGCAGCGCGCCCGCGTGGCCATGGAGGCGAAGCGCCTGGCCGCGCGCTTGGCCCGGGCCCTCCCCGCGGATGCCCTTCAGGCCAAGACCGCCCTGGAGGCGGCCCATGCGCGGCTGGACGCGGCCCTCACCGCCTTCCAGGGCTGCCTTGATGCCTGGCGCGTGAAGAAGGCCGGATGGCGCCAGAAGGGCCAAGCCAAGGCCGAAGCCTGGCGCGTGGCGCGGGCGGAATGGAAGGCCCAGCGCGCCCGCCACCGCCGTGATCTCCGCGAAGCCTGGACCGCCTGGAAGCAGGCGCGTCGGCAGGCCGCGGCCTGAGGCTGGAGCTGGATCGAACCTTCAGGCCGGAGGACCCAGTTCCTGGCGGAACTGGCTTGGGCGCTTCGCGCAAGGCCTGGTCAGAGGGATGAGATCTTGACCCAGAAGGCCTGGGCTTCGCGTGTGAGCTTCGCGACGATGGAAGCCGCCTCTTCCTTCATGGATGGGCGACTCAGGGCCTCGGCGTTGCCCAGCAGGGCGAGGATATCAGCGGCGTCCTGGGGACTGCCGGCTTCGAGCTTGAGTAGGATGAGACCCAGCGGTGATGCCACGGGACAGGGGAAGGCCTCGGATCGTTCGCGAGTCTCCAGGGCGATATGGGTGGCCGCGCCGCGTCCGAGGATGAGGTCCTGGCGAGGCGGGCCTGGGAAACGCACCACGCCTCCGAGCGGATCCTCGGCATCCCCTTTCGTGATGTGGGGGGGCGTTCCCTTCCAATCCGACCAGAAGCCGGAGTCAAGGATTCGCGGGTCCATGGCGAGCAGGTCCGCATCCGCGGTGTAGCGCGCCACGCCCCACGCCGCGAGGGCCAGCCCACCAATGAGGCAAAAGGGAATGCGCCGCTGTTCCATGTAGGCGATGAGGCGGGCATCGAGCATCAGTCCTCCGCCTCGTCCTGTTCGGCCATGCACTTGCTTGGACGGCGCTGGGCGCGTTTCAAGCGGTTCCGCAACCGCAGCGCGTCTTCTTCCGTTGCCCCCTCCGGCAGCAGGTGGAGCATGAGGCGCAGCCCTTCGCCTTCCCGGTACAACCGCTCGCAGAGGGCCAAGGCCTCGGCGGGTGTGGGGATGGGATCATGGCGCC
>DASXUH010000090.1:0-15956 GCA_036504935.1 Geothrix sp.
AAATCACCGATCCCCCCAATGCAGCTTCTGCTGCAGCAGGGCGAAGAAGTCGAGGCCGGGCCGCTGGAGCAGGGTGATGCGGGTCTGGGCCTGGCGGAGGCGCACTTCATCGCCGGGAAGCAGCTGGTGGCCGATCTGGCCGTCCAGGGTGAGGTGGGCGTCCTCCGCCTCCTCCAGGGTGATGCTGATGGGCTGGGACGCAGGCACCACGGAGGGCCGCAGGGTCAGAGTGTGCGGGCAGATGGGAGCGATGACGAAGGCTTCCAGGCTGGGATGCAGGATGGGGCCTCCCGCCGATAGCGCGTAGGCCGTGGAGCCTGTGGGCGTCGCCACGATGAGGCCGTCGGCCTTGATGGGCCCCGCGTCCTGGTCACCCACCCGCAGGTGCATGTCCATGATGCGGGCCAGGGCGCCCTTGGCCACCACCGCGTCGTTCAGCACCGTCTGCCGCGCCAGCCGGCGGCCACCGCGCCAGAGCTCCACCTCCAGCGTGGGACGGCGGTCCGCCACGAGGGTTCCCGCCAGGAAAGCCTGCACGGCGCCGGCGGCCTCGGAGACGGGATGGGCCGTGAGGAAGCCCAGGGAACCGAGGTTGATGCCCAGGATGGGGGTGCCCCGCATGCCCACGCTCCGGGCCGCATGCAACAGGGTGCCATCGCCACCGAGCACTAGGCACAAGTCTGCGACGGGATTCGAGGCGCCCAGATCTGGGTCCAGGTCCAGCCGGGTGGGGTCCAGGCCGGCCTGCGCCCAGGCTTCGGCCATCGCTGGTTCGCCGGTCACGGTCCAGCCCCGGTCGAGGAAGGGCGGGAGCGTGTCGCGCAGGGTGGAACCCAGGTGCGGGGATTTGACCTTGGCCACGAGGATCAGTCGCTGGGGCATGCGACCACTCTAACGCTATCCTTTCTGCATGGCTCCCACCCAGGCATCCTCCTCCACTCCTTCGCGCCGGTGGCTCGGCCGGGCCCTGTGGGTCTTCCTGGCCCTCGCAGTGGCCGGGGGCGCCACCCTGGCGGTGTCCTGGTCCGTGCTCTCGCGGGACGCCGACAGCTTCCTCACGCTGTTCGCCCTGCGGGTGCCCAAGACCATCACCAAGGTGCTGGATCACGATGGCAACGTCATCGGGATCTTCGCGGAGGAACACCGCGTCGTGATCCCCTACGGCGACATCCCCAAGGCCTTCGTGAACGCGCTGGTCGCCACGGAGGATTCGGACTTCTGGGGGCACAGCGGCGTGTCGGGCCGGGGCCTCATGCGGTCCGGATGGAATTTCGTCACCAGCTTCGGCCGTCGCCGGGAGGGCGCCTCGACGCTCACCATGCAGCTCATCCGTACCGTCACCGCGAAACGCCAGAAGCGCCTGGATCGCAAGCTGAAGGAGATCATCCTCGCGCGCAAGCTGGAGAAGGCATACAGCAAGAAGCAGATCATGGAGATGTACGCCAACGAGGTCTACTTCGGCGGCGGGCGCTACGGCATCGAGGCTGCGGCTGGGTTCTACTTCGGGAAGAGCGCGCCCCAGCTCAACGTGGAGGAGTGCGCCCTGCTGGCGGGCCTGGTGCAGAATCCGAACTGGTACAATCCTTACAATCCCGATCCCAAGGCCCGCGCCGCGGCGAAGTCCCGGCGCAACCACGTGCTGGTCCGCATGGTGAAGGAGGACTACCTCAAGGCCCAGGAGGCCACCCTGCTGGTCGACAAGCCCATCCGCCTGGCCCGGGAGAATGCCCGCGAAGAGGCCGTGGCGCCCTATGTTGTGGAAGAAGTCCGCAAGTACCTCTACGAGAAGTACGGCCGCGAGCAGGTCCTGAACGGTGGGCTGGAAGTGACGACCACCGTGGACAGCTACTGGCAGGAGGCGGCCAACGAGGCCGTGCGGGCCGGGCTGAAGGTCGTGGACCGGCGCCGTGGCTTCCGGAAGGATGCCGTGCAGTTCGTGGCGGACCCCGAAACGACCCAGCTCAACGGCTGGAAGCGCTACTTCGAGACCGGCGATGCCATCCGGGGCGTGATCCTAGGCTGGAAGGGAGGCGTGGCGCAGGTGCGCATCGGCAAGGCCATCCTGGATGTGCCGGGAAGCGCCTTCGCTTGGGCTGGCAAGGATCTCCATAAGCTGTTGCCCCGGGGGGCGGCGCCGCTCTTCATGGTGAAGACCGCGGACGACGGCACACCGAAAACGCTGGAGCTGGATCAGGAACCCCAGGTGGAAGGCGCCCTGATGGCGCTGGACCCCACGACCGGGGAAATCCGCGCCATGGTGGGCGGCTACGACTTCAACCGCTCCAAATTCAATCGCGCCACCCAGGCCCAGCGCCAGGTGGGTTCAACCATGAAGGCCTACGTCTACGGCGCGGCCTTCACCGCCGGGAAGACGCCTGCGAGCATGGTGCAGGACGTCCCGACGCGCTTCCTCGACACCGTGGACTTCCTTACGGTCACGAACCCCGATGGCACTTCGGAGTACAAGCCCCTGCGCGGCGGCGTGAAGCCCTACGAACCCAAGAACTATGAGCGGGATTTCTGGGGGCCCATCCCCATCTGGGAGGCCCTGCGCGATTCCCGCAACGTGCCCGCCGTGCGGACCCTGGAAGAGACTGGCATCCTCAACGTCATCGATTTCGCCCGCAAGTGTGGCCTCACCAGCAGCATCCCGCCCTATCCCAGCATGGCGCTGGGTTCTGCGGATCTCACCCTGAAGGAGATGGTGCGCGGCTACGCCACCATCGCCAACGGCGGCCTCCAGGCGCCCCCACCCTTTTTCATCAAGAAGGTGGTGGACCGCAACGGCCGCGTCCTGGAGAGCCACAGCGGCGCGGCCACGGAGCAGGTGCTGGATCCCCAGAGCACCTATCAGCTCATCCAGTGTCTCCAGGGCGTGGCCAACAGTGGCACCGGCGCGAAAAGCAACGAGCTGGGGTGGCCCGTGGCGGGCAAGACCGGCACCACGGATGACCATACGGACGGCTGGTTTATCGGCTTCTCCACCCGCGTGGTGTGCGGCGTGTGGGTGGGGCTGGACGAGAAGAAGACCATCTTCCGCGGCGCCGATGGCGCCAAGGTGGCGCTGCCCATCTGGGTCGATTTCATGAAGGCGGCCCTGCCCACCACGGCCCGGGAGGAGTTCCAGGCCCCGGCCGGCATGGAGTGGGCGGACATCGACCGCTACACGGGCCTGCTGGCCACTTCCGCGACCGCCGACCGGGTACTCCACCTGGCTTTCAAGCCGGGCACCATGCCCAAATCGGGCAGCGATGCCGACGCCATCCAGAAGGTGAAGGAAGCCCGCGACAAGGCCAACGCCCAGCCCGTGGAGGTCCGGATCTGGGGCCGGCCCAAACCCGTGGAAGAGCCCAAGCCGTTGGATCTGAATGCGACGGATCCGAATTCCTAGGGATAATCCTCAGGCTTCAGTCCTGTGTCTTCAGTAAGAACACGGCGCCCATTGGGGCGCCGTTCTGAAGACTGAAGACTGAGGACTGACTCCCTACTTCTTCTTCCACGCCTTGGCGGGCGCGGCCTTCCAGGGGCGCGGGGTCTCCTTGGTGGCGGGGCGATCCTCCCAGGTCTTGCGGGGACCGGCGGCGGCGCCCGGCTTGGGCTTCACGTAGGGACGGGGCTTCTCGTCGAATTCACTCCGGGCCTTGAAACTGCCGTCGGGGCGGGTTTTGGAGAAGGCGGAATCAGGCCGGGGCGAATCACCGCGGGCGGCGTTGCGTTCCGCGTAGGTGCGCTGGGAGCGGGGACCACCCTCCTTGCGCTCGCGGGTGGAGTCGAAGCGGGGCTTGGCCTTCTTCTCGGGCTCGTTCGGCAGGTCGAAACCGGCGGATTTCTCGGCCTGGACGAGACCCAGAAGGCCGGCCACGAGCCGCACGGGATCAGCGTCTTTCAGCATCTGGGTGGCCTGGGCCAGGAGGGCGGCGCTGGCGGCACCCTGGATCCCATCCAGGAGCGTGGCGGCCTGGGCTTCGCGAATCTCCGCGGGGGTGGGCACGGCGCGCCAGTCCAGCTTGAGCCCGCCGCGGCGGCCCCAGGCCAGCAGGATGCGGCTCTCCTTCCAACCCACCAGGGCCAGGCTGGTGCCCTTGGCGCCGGCGCGGCCGGTACGGCCACTGCGGTGGATGTAGTTCTCGAGCTGTGTGGGGATGCCCACATGTACCACGAGCGGCAGGCCGGTGATGTCGAGGCCGCGCGCGGCCACATCCGTAGCCACCAGGTAGCGCAGCTTGCCATCCTTGAACTGGCCGAGGATGCGGGTGCGGGTGGCCTGGGCCAGATCGCCGTGGAGGAAGGCCGCGGGCAGGCCGGAGACCGTCAGCTCTTCCGCGACCTCCTCGGTCTGGGCCTTGGTCTTGGTGAAGATCAGGGCGGAACTGGGCTGATCGCGAAGCAGCAGATTCACGAGGGCGCGCACATGCTGGTGATCGGGCACCAGCACAGGCGTATGGGCGATGTCCGCATGCACGGCGTGCTCGCCGGCATCGGCCAGCTGGATCTGCACGGGGTCCTTGAGGAACCGCTTCGCGAGCTTGGCGATGGGGACGGGCAGCGTGGCCGAGAACAGGTAGGTCTGGGGGCCTGCGGGCACCTTCGCGAGGATGGTCTCCACGTCCTCGAGGAAGCCCATGTTCAGCATCTCGTCGCACTCGTCGAGGACGATCATGGTCACGTGGCTCAGGTCCAGGGTGCCGCGATCCAGGTGATCCTTCACCCGGCCGGGAGTGCCCACGACCACGGGCGACCCCATCTGCAGGGCCCGGAGCTGGGGCGGGTAGGCCACGCCGCCCACGAGGTTGGCGATGGGCAGCTTGGGCACGAGGCTGTGCAGCTCGGCGCCCACCTGCTGGGCCAGTTCCCGCGTGGGCGCGAGAATGAGCGCCTGGGTGTGGCGCTCGTCGGACAGCCGGTGCAGCAGGGGCAGGCCGAAGGCCAGAGTCTTGCCGGAACCGGTGCGGCTCTGCACCAGCAAGTCCCGGCCTTCGAGGCCCGGCTTGAAGGTCTGGGCCTGGACGGGCATGGGGGTCTCGAAGCCGCGTTTGGCCAGGGCGGCCAACAGGGCTTCGCTGCAGCCGAGGGCTGCGAAGGTGGTCTCACTCACGATGTCTCCCGGGGCTATCCCTGCGCGAGTGTGCCGAATGGCAATCTCTTGTTGGCGGACAGCGCCAGCCGGGAGGGGCCCAAACGATCAGCATCCCATGAAATGCCTTGATATTCCAGGAAGAATCGCAGATCAGGCATACTGGTCCATGGCCCTCCCGGAAGATCGCATCCTCACGCTGCCTCTTGGTTCCGATCCAGCCCTGCGCCGGCGGTACATGCTGCTCGACGAGGATCTTCCGGCCAACGTGCGCTTCGGGCTGGTCCTGGAGGTGCTCGACAAGCTGGCGGAGGAGTGCGCCCTCGACTACGTGCGGCAGACCCATCCCCAGGCCCGGGTGGTGACCGCGGCCATCGACAACATCTATGTGCGCAACGCCGCGGACGTCCACCGCGATCTGGTCTTCCGGGCGCGGATCAATTTCGTGGGCCGCACGAGCCTGGAAGTGGGGATCCGCGTCGAGCATGCCGCCGGTGCTGACGGCAGCCCGGCCGCGCACATCGCCTCCTGCTACTTCACCATGGTGGCCCGCAGCACCACGGGAGCCGGCGCGGAAAGCCTGGTCCTGCATGCCTTCGAGCGCGACGATGCTCTGGCGGTGCGGCGCTGGGAGCGGGCCATCGCGCGGCGGGAGGGCTACCGCCAGCAGCTGCACCAGGCCCAGGAGCCCCCCAGCCGCGAGGAATACGCCCTGCTGGCGTCCCTGCACGCGGCCCAGGACGAGCCCGGCTTCCAAGGCCTGATGGCTGCGAACTGCGTCACCAGCGGCTGGGAGCGCACTTATCCCGAGCACGAGAACGTCCCCACCAAGATCTTCGGCGGCCACCTGATCCGCCAGGCGTTTGAACTGTCCTCCATCTGCGCCGAGCAGGTGGCGCCCCACCGGCCCGTGATCGTGGCGGTGAACCGTATCAACTTCGTCCAGCCCGTGCGCATGGGCGACAAGCTCCAGTTCCTCAGCCGGGCCGTCTACTCCGGGAGCACCAGCGTCTGCGTGGAGACGGATATCATCCGCATCAGCCGCGACCGCACCCAGACGAACCTCTCCAACAGCTGCGTCTTCACCTTCGCGAACGTGGACGACGAGCTGCGCCCCCAGCCGGTGCCACCCATCTTTCCCACCACCTACGCCGAGGATGCCCGCTACCTGGCCGCCCACCGGCGCCGCGCCGCACGGCTGGCCTGGAAGGCTTCGCGGAAGCGGTAAGATCGCCGCATGACCACGCTCCTCCTCCTCCGCCACGGCATTGCCGAGGATCCTCGGCCCGGCCAGCGCGATGCGGACCGCGCCCTCACCCGGGAGGGCTGGGCGAAGACCCGCGCGGCCATGCAGGGCCTCGTGGCCCGTGGCTACATGCCCACCCGGGGCTTCAGCAGCCCTTACCGGCGCGCCATGGAAACCATGGTCTGCCTCCAGGAGGCCGCAGGGGCCTTCCCCATGGAGACCTCCCTGATGCTGCTGCCGGAGAGTCACCCCCCTCAGGCGGACCTCTGGCTGCGGGGGCTCGCCGCCGAGGCGGACGGTGTCCTGGTCCTCGTCAGCCACCAGCCCTTTCTCGGCGAGCTGATCTTCCACCTCACGGGCCGCAGCCTTGAGGTGAAGAAGGCCAGTTGCACCGTCATCCGGTGGGAGGACGGCGCCTGGCGCTTCGAGGGGCAGTACCAGCCCTCAGAGCTGAGGCACGGCTCATGAGGCCCCAGCCGACCTTCGCCACGCTGTCTTCGGGCTTGAAGCTCCACTACCGGGTCCAGGGGAATCCCGAGGGGCCCTGGCTGGTGCTGCTGAACGGCCTGCTGTCCGACACCACCATGTGGGCTGGCGTGCTGCCGGGCCTGACGCCCCGCTACCGCGTCCTCACCTTCGACAGCCGGGGGCAGGGGAAGTCCCACGCGCCCGAGGAAGGGCCCTATCCCACCGCCCTGCTGGCCCGGGAGGCCTGGGATCTGTTCAGCGCCCTGGGGGTGCAGCGCCCCTGGCTGCTGGGCCTGTCCAACGGCAGCGCCATGAGCCTGGAGCTGCTCACCACCCATCCCGGCGCCTTCGCCGGGGCGGTCCTCACCAGCGCCATGCCCCGTATCGATTTCGCCATGGCCCTCAAGGCCGAGCACTGGGCCCGCTGCCTGGAGGTGGGCGGCCCTTTGATGCAGTTCGATGCCGTGGCGCCCTTCCTCTGGGGTGATGCCTTCCTGGAGGCCCGCCACGGCGTCCTGCGGGCCTATCACCAGGTGGTGACGGGTGGCGACAAACCCCAGCATGGGAACCTGCACCAGATCCGGGGAATCCTCGGCTGGGACATCCGGGAGCGCCTGAGTCTCATCCAAGATCCAGTTCTGCTGCTCTCCGGTGCCGAGGATCTGCTGACGCCCCCCTGGAAATGCCTGGAAACGGCCCGGCGGATTCCGGGCGGGCGCTTTGAAATCGTGCCGGGGGTCGGGCATGCCTACCCCGTGGAGGACCCCAAGAGATTCGTTACCCAGATTCGGGCCTTCATGGATAAAGTCGACGCCGGGTTTGGCCGATAGAGGAATCTGGCCTACCATACATGCTTCCCCGAGCCACTTCCGACTCGCCCTGCCCCTGAGGTGACCTATGGCCACCCCTTCTCAGTCTCCCGCCATCTTGAGCCTGCAAGAGCTCAAAGAGCTCTCCATCGGCAAGCTGGCCGAACTGGCGAAGGATCTGCAGATCGAGAGCCCGCTATCCATGCGCAAGCAGGAGCTGGTGTTCCGGGTGCTCCAGGCCCAGGCGGAGCGCGAGGGCCAGTTCTTCGCCGAAGGCGTGCTGGAGGTGCTGCCCGAGGGTTTTGGCTTCCTGCGCAGCCCCGATCAGAACTACCTCGCCGGGCCCGAGGACATCTACATCTCGCCCAGCCAGATCCGCAAGTTCAACCTGCGCACCGGCGACACGCTCTCGGGTATGATCCGCGCCCCCAAGGAGGGCGAGAAGTTCTTCGCCATGCTGCGGGTGGATGCCGTGAACTTCGATCCCCCGATGATGGCCAAGGAACGCATCCACTTCGATGATCTGGTCCCCCTGTATCCCAAGCACCACCTCCGCATGGAGCGGGATGCCCAGGAGCTGAGCACCCGCGTCATGGACCTGATGACGCCCCTGGGCAAGGGCCAGCGCGCCCTCATCGTGGCTCCGCCACGCACGGGCAAGACCGTGCTGCTGCAGAACATCGCCAACTCCATCACCGCCAACCATCCCGAAGTATTCCTCATCGTGCTGCTCATCGATGAGCGCCCCGAGGAAGTGACGGACATGGAGCGCAGCGTTAAGGGTGAGGTGGTCTCCAGCACCTTCGATGAGCCCGCCACCCGACACGTCCAGGTGGCCGAGATGGTCATCGAGAAGGCCAAGCGGCTGGTCGAGCACAAGAAGGACGTGGTGATCCTGCTGGATTCCATCACGCGCCTGGGCCGGGCCTACAACACCGTGGTGCCCCCCAGCGGCAAGGTGCTCTCCGGCGGTGTGGATTCCAACGCGCTGCAGCGGCCGAAGCGGTTCTTCGGCGCGGCCCGTAACATCGAAACCGGCGGCAGCCTCACGATCATCGCCACGGCGCTCATCGAGACCGGCAGCCGCATGGACGACGTGATCTTCGAGGAGTTCAAGGGCACCGGCAACAGCGAGATCGTGCTCGACCGCAAGCTCAGCGACAAGCGCATTTTCCCCGCCATGGACATCCAGAAGTCCGGCACCCGCAAGGAAGACCTGCTCATCGACGCCGCCAAGCTCGCCAAGATCTGGGTGCTCCGCAAGATCCTCAGCGCCAGCGGCCCCAGCGAGAGCATGGAGCTGTTGGTGGACCGCCTGGGCAAGGCCAAGACCAACGATGAGTTCTTGGCGAATCTCCAGGAGCCGCCCCCGCGGCGCTAGCGCCGCGCGACGCCCAATCCGGCGCTGCTAAGGCAGCGCCGGATTGGAGCGGCGATGGGGCGGCTATCACGCAGCAGTGACCAGGGAGATGGTCGAGGAGGTAGTGGCTCTGCTCGGAATCCGGCTGCGCCGAATTCCGAGATAGGAAACACTTCGCGTTTCCAAAAGGCCTTATGTCTTTTGGGAGGCGCCAGCCCCCCTAGCTCTGAATTTGGCTGCAGGCCAAATTCAGAGCAGAGGCTAAACTGAAAGGTCGTCTGAAAGCCAACCCGTGACCTTTCCCCATTCCCCCTTCCAGATCCGCGATGTCCAGGTGCCGAACCGCCTGGTCATGGCGCCGCTGCACGAGATTACCGACCAGCCCTTCCGGAAGTTCATCCGGGAGGTCGGCGGGGTGGGGCTCACGGTGTCGGAGATGATCAGCAGCGAGGCGCTGATCCGGCATGCGGTGAAGGCGGAGAAGATGATGGCAGCTACGGGCGAGCGGCCGCTCTCCATGCAGATCTCCGGCGGCCGGCCAGAGGCCCTGGCGGAGGGTGCGGCGCTGTGTGAGGCTGCCGGGGCGGACCTGGTGGATCTGAACATGGGCTGCCCGGCCAGCAACGTCACCAAGGGTGGGGCCGGGTCGGCGTTGTTGCGGGACATCCGCCTGGCGGAGCGCTGCGTGACGGCGATGGTGAAGGCCGTGAAGGTGCCGGTGACGGTGAAGATGCGGGCGGGCTGGGACGCCTCCCAGAAGGAACGGGGTGAGTTCCTCGACTTCCTGCACATGTTCGAGGCCGTGGGTGTCCAGGCGCTGGCGATCCATCCCCGCACCCGCGCCCAGCAGTACGAGGGCCACGCGGACTGGAGCATCATTGCCCGGGCCGTGGAGGCGGGCACCTCGTATCCCATCATCGGCAACGGGGACGTGAACGCCGCCGCCGACGCCTTCCGCATGGTGGAGGAGACCGGCTGCGCGGCTGTGATGATCGGCCGCGGGGCCCTCTACAACCCCTTCCTCTTCCGCCAGATCCTGGAGCCGGAGTTCGTGGTGACCACGGAGATGCGCATCGACGCCACCCTGCGGCTCTTCCAGATCCTGCTGGACCTGCTGGAGCCCCGCGAGGCCCTGCACAAGATCAAGAAGATCGGCGCCTGGTTCACCAAGGGCGTGCCCGGCGGCCACGGTTTCCGCCAGAACCTCCACGCCGCCAGCGATCCCCAGGCCCTCATGGCCGCCATCGACGATTTGAGGCACCAGGGCGCGGCCTGAACCTGATCAGCCTTTCTGGAGGTCAGCGCCGGCGCCCGCCGCCGCCGAAAATGGACCCCATGACGCCGCGGATGATCTGGCGGCCGATGGAACTGCCGGCGGCACGGATGATGCTCTTGCCGAAGGCCTCGACCATGCTGTCGGAGCGGTGGGCGGGTTCCTTCGATGCCTTGGCCTCCGCCTTGGCCTGGGCCTCGGCGGCCTCCTGCTGCATGGCCGCATCGGCGCGGGCCTTCAGCTTCTCGAAGGCGCTCTCCCGGTCCACGGCCTGCTCGTAGTGACCGGCCAAGAGGGAGGTCCTGATGACCTGCTGCCGTTCCTCGGGTGTGATGGGTGATAGCTGGCTTTCGGGCGGGCAGATGAAGGCACGCTCCACGACGGTGGGGCGGCCCTTCTCGTCCAGCAGGGACACCAGGGCCTCGCCCACGGCCAGCTCAGTGATGGCCGTGGCCACGTCGAGGCCGGGGTTGGTGCGGAAGGTTTCGGCGGCAGCCTTCACGGCCTTCTGGTCGCGGGGGGTGAAGGCGCGCAGCGCGTGCTGCACACGGTTGCCCAGCTGGCCCAACACCTTCTCGGGGATGTCCAGCGGGTTCTGGCTCACGAAGTAGACGCCCACGCCTTTGGAACGCACCAGGCGCACCACCTGCTCGATCTTGTCTAGCAGGGCGTCCGGCGCGTCGTTGAAGAGCAGGTGGGCCTCGTCGAAGAAGAAGGCCAGCTTGGGCTTCTCGGGATCGCCCACCTCGGGCAGCCGCTCGAAGAGCTCCGATAGCAGCCAGAGCAGGAAGGTGGCGTAGAGCTTGGGGGCGTTGATGAGCTTGTCCGCCGCCAGGATGTTGATGACGCCGCGGCCCTTGGCATCCGTCTGCATGAGGTCGTCGAGGTCGAGCGCGGGTTCGCCGAAGAAGGCCTCGGCACCTTGGCTCTCCAGCTCCAGCAGGCCGCGCTGGATTGCGCCGATGCTGGCGGTGGAGACGTTGCCGTATTGGGTCTTGAACTCGGCGGCGTGGTCGCCCACGAACTGGAGCATGCTGCGCAGATCCTTGAGGTCCAGCAGCAGCAGGCCGTTGTCGTCGGCGATCTTGAACACCAGATTCAGCACGCCGCCCTGGGTGTCGTTCAGGTTCAGCAGCCGCGAGAAGAGCAGGGGCCCCATGTCGCTGATGGTGGTGCGGACCGGGTGGCCCTGCTGGCCGTAGAGATCCCAGAAGGCCACCGGATAGCCCTTGTACTCGAAGCCCTCGAGCTTCAGCTGATCGACGCGCTCGGCTACCTTCGGGTTGTCGCCGCCGGGCTTGCAGACGCCCGGCAGATCGCCCTTCACGTCCGCCAGGAAGACCGGCACGCCGATGGCGGAGAACCGCTCGGCCATGGTGCGCAGCGTCACGGTCTTGCCGGTGCCGGTGGCGCCCGCCACGAGCCCGTGGCGGTTGGCCATGCGGGGCAGCAGGACAAGTTCAGATGTGCCTTTGGCGATCAGCAGGGGCTCGGGCATGGGGGCCTCATGGCGTTGATGGAACGAGGGTGGTGAAGCGCAGACAGGCCCGGTGCTCAGGCAGGCCCGGCGGCCGTGGCCTCTTCCAGGATGAAGGCGGCGTCAGCGGTCTTGGGTGCCTGCCGGATGGGGCAAGCTTCCGCGGGGCAGCGCTCGCAGTAGAGGCGCCCGCAGGGATCCACGTGGGTGTGCACTTCGCCTTCGATATCGGCATCCTCCAGCAACCTCTTCCCGAAGTCTTCACAGAGGTCATGGGCCTGGCGCACGGGGTAGTACTCGGGCACCACCATGTGCACGTCCACATGGGTATAGCGGCCCGAGCGGAAGGTGCGCATCTCATGGACGGCGATGATGTCCCAGGTGCGAACGTGGTTCATGGCCGCGAGCACCTTCGCGAGCACCTCGGGATCCTCCATGTCCAGCAGGGCCTGGGAGGATTCCTTCACCAGCCGGAAGCCCGTGCGGGCCAGGAGCAGGCCCACGGCCATGGCCATGACGGGATCGAGCCACTTGAGGCCCGTGAGCTTCACCGCGAGCAGGCCGGTGGCGATGCCCACCGTGGTCCAGAAATCGGAGAGGATGTGGTGCCCATCAGCCTCCAGGGCCCTGGAGCGCTTCTTGCGGCCCTGGGTGAGGAGGAACCAGCCCAGGAGGCCGTTGATGGCGCCGGCCGCCAGGTTCACCAGCAGGCCCCGGCCCAGGTTCTTCAGAACGACGCCATGGATCAGCCCCTCGGCGGCCTCGAACAGGATGAAGGCGGCGGCCAGGGCGATGAGGCCGCCCTCAAAGGCCGCGCTGAAGTGTTCGATCTTGCCGTGGCCGTAAGGGTGGTCCTTGTCGGCGGGCTTGCCTGCGAAAACCACCGCGCCCAGCGCAAACACGGCGGCCACCACGTTCACCACGCTTTCGATGGCGTCGGATTTCAGGGCCACCGAGCCCGAGAGCACGTAGGACAGGTACTTCAGCCCGAGTACGACGACGCCCGCCGTGATGGACAGGAGGGCGATGCGGACGCGGGATCGCTGTTCAAGGTGTTCGGCGGACATGGCGGCTCCCGCAGGCGTCCAGGTTATCAGTCAAAGTCTTCGAAGAGCCCGCGCTGGAAGCCGTTGCCGGGATCAGCGGGGAAGGGGAAGGCCGCAGGCGCGGACCAGGGGCGATCGGGATCGAAGGGCGGCGGTGGCGGCAGGTCCGGCGGCAGCCAGCGCAGGGCCGGAGAGGGCTGGATCTGGGCCAGCATCGCCAGGGCCCCGGCCTCGGGAGGCACCGCGGGCACGCGCAGCAGGATAGTGGGCGGATGGTCGAGGGTGTCGGGCCAGGCGGCGGGCTGGAGGGCGCGGGCCTCCAGGGGCGCGGGATCCCTGGGATCCGCGGCAAGCCCGGGGGTGAAGGCGCCGGGCGCGGGCGGCAGGGGCAGGCTCGCCCTCCAGGGCAGGCCTTCCCGCAGGGCCTGGCGGCCGAGGAGCGCTGCGATCCTCGGATCGCCACAGGCACCCAGGTGGATGGGCGTCCTCAGCCGCTCCTGAAGCAGGGCTTTCAGGGCCCGCAGCTGGCCGAAGGCCGCCGGCCACGCGCTCCCGGCCCGCTGGAACTCGATGCCGCCCACCAGGGCCAGGCGCCAGCCCGCCGCGCGGCGCAGGAAGGGCAGGTCCACCCAGGCGCCCGCGGACATGCGCTGGGCCAGGCCCCGTTCCGCCGCGCCCTGGGCCTCGGATATGGCGGCAATCAGGGCCTCGCCCGAGGCCAGGGTGGAGAGGGCGCCGAGGGGCAGGACCACCTCTCCCCAGAGCCAGCCGGGGGGCACCTCGTCACCGGGGGCGGGGGTGCCCAGGTCGGGCAGGTGCCAGGCGATGCCGGTCCGCGGAACCCAGCCCACGACACCCTGGCGCCAGGCTTCGCCGAGGGGACCCTCCGGCATCTCCGGAGCATGGAGCCAGCCCCGGAAGGCGCCACCGGGAAGCTGGGCCGCCGCGTCCGGCCCCAGGTGCAGACTCAGGCCGGGGATGGCGGAGATGGCCTCCCACCAGCCCTGGCGGGATTCGGTGGGTAGAGCTTCCATCCAGGCCGGAGGGTGGTCCCAGATCAGGCCAAAACCACCGGGGAGCAGGGCGGCGAGGTTCATGAGCCGGGCCAGGGCGCGGCCCGGCGCAGCGTGGACCGAGGCCAACCCTTCTTCAAGGAACCGCGACCCCGCCCAGCCTGCCCAGGGGCCGTCCGTCGCGGCGCGCAGGATGAAGCCCTTGCCTTCGTTCTCCGTCACCGGGTCCCCCTGGCTGCGGTTTCCAGGGCCACGGGCAGGGGCGCGAACATGGGCCGGCCCACACCACCGGGGGAGAAGGCCAGATCCCAGCGTTCCCGCAGGCGGCGGGCGGCTTCCCGGGCGGCGGCGCGATCGCCCAGCCCCCGCAGGCACAAGCCCAGCCAGGAAGCCGACAGGAGGCAGCCTGTGCCCCGGCGCTGGCCCGGCAGGCGCGGCGCGGCCTCCAGGGCCTCGATGCCCGTCCGGGTGATCCACAGATCCTGCACTTGGTCCCCCGGGGCATGGCCGCCCTTGAGCCACACGGCCTGGGCGCCGGCCTCCAGCCAGGGCGTGGCCAGTGCCTCGGGCGCCGCCCCCCGGATGGCCTCCGGGGGCAGACCGGCGAAGGCGGCAGCCTCGCCCCGGTTGGGGCTCACCACCCAGCCGCCCATGGGCAGTAGGTCCGCGGCCATGCGGCGAAGGTCCCCGCCATCGTGCAGGCCCACGCCGGCGCTGGGGGCCAGGATGGGATCCCAGATGCGCAGGGGGGGCGCGAGGTGGCGCAGTGTGGCGCAGAGCCGCCTGAAGGTATCCGGCTCCAGCGCGCAGAGGCTGATCTTCACGCCCCAGCGACCCGCCAGGTGGGGGGCGAGGGTTTCAAGGCGCTGGACCGGGTCCAGGCCCGGGGCCTCGATCCGTGTGCAGGCCAGGCCGTTCTGGAGGGTCTCCGCCAGGCTCACCGCCATGGGCTGGCAGCCCAGCTCCGCCAGAGTGAGGGCATCGCGCAGGAGGCCCGCCCCTGCGGACGGGTCCATCCCGCCCAGGCACAGGGCGACCGGCGGGGCGCTGGAGCGGGTGGCATTCATGGCGAAGTCCCAGGATGACACAGGAGGGGGGCCCGGCGCTCATCCTCGGAATCACCTGCATCGCAAAGAAAGACGGGGTTTACGGCGACCCAGTCCCGGGAGGACCAGGAATCGGGCCCGTCACGGGTTCCGAAGGGGGTCGGTCCATTAATATATAAAAAAAGCGCTTTGACATGAAACAGGACCCGCCGAGGCGGGTCCTGAGATCCTGGTGTCCGGCCGGAGCCGGTCAGCCTGGTCCTACTTGCGCTTCTTGCCGCCCTTGCCGTTGACTTCGTCAGCCAGCTTCTTGCCGGGCTTGAACTTGGCGACCTTCTTGGCAGCGATCTTGATGGGCTTGTTGTCGCGGGGGTTGCGGCCAGTGCGGGCGCCGCGGTTGGCGACGGAGAAGGTGCCGAAGCCCACGAGGGTGACCTTGTCGCCAGCGCGCAGGGCGGAAGCGATGCCACCAAGCACCTGGTCCAGGGCCGCAGCGGCCTGGGCCTTGGTGATACCGGCCTTGTCGGCGACGGCGCTGACCAGTTCAGCCTTGTTCATGGAAACCTCCGAATTTGGGGAACTGTGTCCCCGGGTTGAGGAAAACGGAATCGGCTCCACATGGAGACGACCGCACCTGCTAAGTTTTCGAACATCATTGGCCCGGAAAGGCCGATGAATACTGTATTTCCTAAACTGCCAAGAAGCTACGCCGCAGACGTAGCGTGGTCAAGGCTTTTCTTTGAAAAAAAATCGGAGATCGGCATCGCTGGGGGCTCTGGGGTGGCATGGAACATCCGGATGGCCGGAAATACTGAAACCTAAGTCCCATGTATATCGCAGATCACCGTAGAACGGGCCATTGGAGATGAGCCTTCCCGCGGAAGGCCTGCTGGGGGCCACTTCACGGCCTGAGAGCGCCTAACAAAACCTCAGGCGGCCCGCGCGAATTTGCAGACACCCTCTAAGAGTGCCTAACAAAACCCCCACGGGGCCGCGCGAGGGTCGCCGGGCGAGCGAGGCGAGGAACGCGAGGGAGGCTCCGGCTCCACGAGCCTCAGGCGAGTGGGAGGCATGCAAAGCGTGCCGTCAGACGGAGGGCGTAGCGGCATCGCCCTCCACCTGACAGGCCCTGCCCCGCAGGGCC
>DASXUH010000091.1:0-3596 GCA_036504935.1 Geothrix sp.
GAAGGCGCCATCGCGCCGGAAGCGGTCCTCCACCAGCAGGCTGGAATCAAGGGCGCCCAGGTCCGCCAGCTCGCGGGCCACGGCAGGGAACTGGACATCGGCGGCCAGCTCCGCCGCCAGGATGAAGCGGTCGTCGTTGGCGCCCGGGTGGAGGTCGGGGATGCGGAGGCGGGGGCGCATGCGGGCAGCCACGAAGAAGCTCGCCACGACCCCCAGGCCCGCCAGCAGCACCGTCAGCTCGAAGGCCACGGGGATGAAGGCGGGGATGGCCAGGAGGGGCTTGCCACCCATGATCAGGGGGTAGTCGACGGCGGAAGTCCAGATCTGGAGCCCCGCGGCGAGGGCGAGGCCCAGGGCGGCGAAGGCCAGGCAGGCCCGGGGCAGCCGGGAAGGACGCAGGCCCATGGCCTCGTCCATGCCATGCACGGGGAAGGGCGTGTAGGTATCCAATACGCGATGCCCCGCGGATCGCAGGTGCGCCACCGCGCGGAGGAGCTGCTCCGGATCCGGGAAGGAGGCGCGGAAGCGGCTGCGATGGAGGCGCTCAGTGCTCGACATTCTTCAGCACTCCTTTCACTTCGCTCGCCGCGATCATGGGCAGCACCCGGGTGAACACCAGGAACAGCGTGAAGAAGAGGCCGAAGCTGCCGATGAGGATGGCCACCTCGATGAAGGTGGGCCGGTACATGGCCCAGCTGGAGGGCAGGTAGTCGCGGTGGAGGCTGGTCACGATGATGACGAAGCGCTCGAACCACATGCCGATGTTGACGAAGATGGTGAGGATGAAGATCATCCAGGGCGTGCTGCGCACCTTCCTGAACCAGAAGAACTGGGGGCTGAGCACATTGCAGCCCACCATGGTCCAGTAGGCCCACTGGTAGGGCCCCAGGGCGCGGTTGAGGAAGACGTAGCGCTCGTAGGGGTTCCCGCTGTACCAGGCCGTGAAGAACTCCGTGGCGTACGCCATGCCCACGATCATCCCCGTGGCCAGCACCACCTTGGTCATGGCCTCCAGGTGGCGGGTGGTGATGTATTCCTCCAGGCCCATCACCGAGCGGGCGATGATCATGAGGGTGAGCACCATGGCGAAGCCGCTGAACACGGCGCCCACCACGAAGTAGGGCGGGAAGATCGTGGCGTGCCAGCCGGGGATCACGGAGGTGGCGAAGTCCATGGACACGATGGTGTGCACCGAGACCACCAGGGGCGTGCTGAGGCCCGCCAGCAGCATGTACACGGTCTCGTAGCGGCTCCAGGTGCGATTCGAACCGTTCCACCCCAGGGAGAACACGCTGAGGACCGCGCGCTTCAATTTCGTCTTGGCGCGGTCCCGCTGGGTGGCCAGGTCGGGGATGAGGCCGATGTACCAGAAGGTGAGCGAGATGATGAAGTAGGTGGAGATGGCGAAGACATCCCAGAGCAGCGGGCTCTTGAAGTTCACCCAGAGGGAGCCGCGGGTGTTGGGATAGGGCGTGGCCCAGAAGGCCAGCCAGGGCCGGCCCATGTGGATGATGGGGAAGGTGCCCGCGCACATGACGGCGAAGAGGGTCATGGCCTCGGCGGCGCGGTTGATGGAGGTGCGCCAGCGCTGGCGGAAGAGGAAGAGGATGGCCGAGATCAGCGTCCCCGCGTGGCCGATGCCCACCCAGAACACGAAGTTGGTGATGTCGAAGGCCCAGCCCACGGTGCGGTTGAGGCCCCAGGTGCCGATGCCCCGGGTGAGGGTCTGGACCACGGCCCAGGCGCCCAGGGAGAGCATGGAGAGGGTGACGGCCAAGGCCAGCCACCAGCGCAGGGGCGGACGCCGCTCCGTGGGCGCGAAGACCTCCTCCGTGACCTGGCGGTAGCTCTTGTTTCCGTCGATGAGGGGCAGGTTGTGGCCGTAGCGCTCGGCCTCGGCGGCGGGGATCCCGCTGGCGGTCAGCACGTCGGCATCATGCGCCATGGTGGCCTCCCTGCGCCGGTTCGGCGGCGACGTTCCGGATCTTCGTCAGGTAGCTCACGGCGGGACCGATGCCCAGCTCGCCCAGCACCAGGAAGCGCTTGGGATCGCGCAGCACCTGGCTGATGCGGCTGTCGGGATCCTGCGTGTCACCGAAGACGATGGCCTGGGCGGGGCAGCTCTGCATGCAGGCCGGCAGGGCCTCGCCATCCTTCAGGTCGTGGCCTTCGTTCTTCGCCGTGATCTTGGCGGCCATGAGGCGCTGCACGCAGAAGGAGCACTTCTCCATGACGCCCCGGCTGCGCACGGTGACATCCGGGTTGAAGCCCAGGCGCTCCAGCTCGCTGGTGTGGGGATACTCCCACCAGTTGAAGCGGCGGACCTTGTAGGGGCAGTTGTTGGCGCAGTAGCGGGTGCCCACGCAGCGGTTGTAGACCTGCTGGTTGAGGCCCTCCTCGCTGTGCACCGTGGCCAGCACGGGGCAGACGTTCTCACAGGGGGCCTGGTCGCACTGCTGGCACAGCATGGGCTGGTGCACGACGCCGGGCTCCGCCTCGGAGCCGGTGTAGTAGCGGTCGATGCGCAGCCAGTGCATCTCGCGCTTGCGCCGCACCTCGTCCCGGCCCACCACGGGGATGTTGTTCTCCACCTGGCAGCCGATCACGCAGCCGGAGCAGCCCGTGCAGGCGCTGAGGTCGATGACCATGGCCCAGCGGTGGGCGCCGTGGGGATGCTCGCCGTAGACCGAGGGACCCGGCTGCTCGTGGGGGCGGGCCGAGGCGGGGTCGCGCAGGTAGGGTGCCAGGGCCATCTCCCGCACCAGCTCGCGGCCCTCCAGGCTGTGGTGGTCCTGGGTGCAGGCCAGGTCCACCCGGCCTGATCCCCGCCGAACCTGGAGGGGCGCTGACTCGGCGGCCAGGAAGCCTGACGCGAAGGTGCGCCAGGGATACGCGTTCTTCCCCACGCCCAGCCCCGCCTTGCCGCCCGCCGTGCGGCCATAGCCCAGGGCCACGGCCACGGTGCGATCGTCCTGGCCCGGCTGCACCACCACGGGCAGCTCCAGCTCCAGGCCGTGGCCCTCGGGCCGCAGGCGCAGCAGGTCGCCCTGCTCCAGCCCCAGCCGCGCGGCCGCCGCCGGAGAGACCTGGGCGTAGTTGTCCCAGGTGGCCTTGGTGATGGGATCCGGCAGCTCCTGGAGGAAGGGGATGTGCGCGTGGCGCCCGTCCCCCAGGCCCACCTTGGCGTAGAGCAGCAGCTCATAGCCGTCCTTCCGCGCGGCGCACGGCGCGCCTTCCACGCGACCCTCGCGGTAGCGGGGCGCGGGCCCGGCTTCCACCTGCGCGGCGCCCTTCCGCAGCGCGGCGTTCCAGAACGTCTCGAAGTCGCCCACCGCCTTCTGCCGGGGGAACACGGCCGTCTTCCAGTGCTCGCGCAGGGCCTGGAGCGCCGGCACCGGCCGCCCGGCCCAGGCGCCGAAGCTCTCCACGGCATCGCGGGTGGCGAAGAGGGGCTGGAGGAGCGGCTGGGCCAGGGAGACGGTGCCGGCCACGGGCTCCGCGTCCCGCCAGGCCTCCAGCCAGTGGTGGTCCGGAGCCAGGTGGGTGCACGCGGCGGCGCTCTCGTCCTCGGTCAGGGCCAAGGACACCCGCAGGGG
>DASXUH010000092.1:0-9327 GCA_036504935.1 Geothrix sp.
CTACGCGGAGATGGCCCTGCAGTTCTCCCGCGGCTGCCCCTTCGACTGCGAGTTCTGCGACATCATCGAGCTGTTCGGCCGCCGGCCCCGCACCAAGACCCCGGCGCAGTTCCTCCACGAAATGGATCTGCTCTACGAGGAGGGCTGGCGCGGTCCGCTCTTCCTGGTGGACGACAACTTCATCGGGAACCGCCGGGAGGTCCGGGCGCTGCTGGCGGAGCTGATCCCCTGGCAGCAGCAGCGGCATCACCCCTTCACCCTGTTCACAGAGGCCAGCCTCGACCTGGCCAGCGACGAGCCCCTGCTGGACCAGATGGTCCAGGCCGGTTTCAACATGGTGTTTCTGGGCATCGAAACACCTGACCTCTGCGCCCTGAAGGCCGCCGGGAAGCAGCAGAACCTCAAGGCCGACATGCTCGCCAGCATCCAGAAGATCCAGCGGAAGGGCATGGAGGTGTCCGGCGGCTTCATCGTGGGCTTCGACAGCGATGCCGGCGACATCTTCGAGCGCCAGGTCCGGTTCATCCAGGAGGCCGCCATCCCCACGGCCATGGTGGGCCTGCTCACCGCCCTGCCCCGCACCCGCCTGCACCGGCGCCTCGAGGCGGAGGGCCGCCTCACGGGGGAGTCCGGCGGGGGGAACAATACCCACGATCTGCGCCTCAACTTCCTGCCGAGGATGGACACCCGCAAGCTCATCGACGGCTACAAGCGCATCCTGGCCGAGATCTACCGTCCGGACCGCTACTTCGAGCGCTGCCTGAAGCTCCTGAAGACCATGCAGCCGCCCCTCACGTCGCGCCGGAAGCTCCACCTCATGGAGCTCCGGGCCTTCGTCCGGTCCCTCGTCGTCCAGACCTTCTCGCGCTACGGCTGGTCCTACTGGCGCTTCCTCGTGCAGGGGTTCTTCGCGCGGCCCCTGATGGTGCCCGAGACCGTCACCCTGGCCGTCAAGGGCCACCACTTCTTCAAGATGACCCGGAGCCTGCTGGAGCTGGAGCGCTTCAAGGCCACCCTCCAGGAGCTCGCCGGAGCCTTCGAGGCGCGCCTCCAGGCCGCCACGGCCCAGGACTTCCCCCAGCGGCTCGCGGAGCTGAAGACCCTGCGGGACCAGGCGGTGGGCCAGATGCAGGCCCGGTACCAGCGCCTGCCCAGGGACTTCCGCGCCTACGCCGACGAGGCCGTGTCCGCCTTCCGGGCCACCCTGGAGGAACGCCTCTCGCGCTTTGCCAACGGGGTCCCGGCCCAGGGGCGGTTCGCCTGACCCGCCGACGCAAGTCCAGGCCGAACCGCGCAGCAATCATAGGAACAAAGTAAAAAACAGACATTGAATTCAATCTTGACGCATTGACTTGCCGTCGCAACAACCCATGTTGGAAGATCGCCCACGGGCGGTTCAGGTTCGTCTGGACCGTGCTTTCGAGGGGCGCCACCCTGCCGCTTCCAAGAGTGGGCGGGAGGTAGGGATCTTGTGTCTGGAGGAGGTTCGCCCCTCCAGCCATCGAATCCCCACATCCACAAGGAGGAATTCATGGCATTTCGACCCAACACCTTGCCCGCGCTCGCGGCACTGGCCCTGCTGACTTCCGCCTTGGGGGCCAGGCAGGCTCCCAAGATCGCTCCCGCCGTGGTCGCTGATCCGGCACCGGCTGTGCGCGCGCCCGCATCAGGCCTGCGCCGCTTCATCGTGGTGCGCACCTTCCCGGCGGGGGCCCTGGCGGGCCTCGACGCCGAGGGCAAGAGGGCCGTCAACAAGTGCAATGCCACGTTCGGGGTGCGCTGGGTCTATTCCTACGCCAATGCGGACCGGACGAAGACCTTCTGCATCTACGAGGCGCCCAGCGAACAAGCGATCCGCGACGCTGCGGTCGCGAACAAGATTCCTGCCGATGACGTCATCGAAGTCCCGGTCGTGCTGATGCCGCAGTAGCAGTCCCGAAGGATGGCAGGCACTGGGCCGGCCATCCAAGCCACCACACCCACAAGGAGGGGTTGCATGAAGACACGCATTCTGGCCGTATCCGCGCTGACGCTGGCCTTTGCCGCGTTCGCCCCACCCGCCCTGGCCAAGGCCGGCAAGAAGGCCGGCACCGCCGTCCTGGTTCCTGCCGGCGACCTCAAATGGACCGACGTGCCTGATTTCCCGGGCGTGCAGATGGCGGCCCTCGACGGGGATCCCGCCACGGGGGCGGGCCACTTCATGATCAAGCTCAAGGATGGGTTCGTCGCGCCTTTGCACCATCATTCCTCCGACCACTTCGTCACCGTCGTTTCGGGAACGTTGTCGCTCACTGTCGGTGGCGTGGAGACCCTCCTGCCCGCAGGTTCCTTCTTCCAGTTCAAGGGAAGGAAGGAACACATCACCAAGTGCGTGCCCGGCGCCGATTGCGTGCTCTCCATGGACGTCCGCGGGAAGTGGGACGTGGTGCCGGAAGGGGCCAAACCCATGGCGGAGAAATAGGCCGGTCCCACCTTGGTGATTCCATCCCTGCCGTCGGACCCCCGAGGTCAGCCCTGTCCGCCCCACCCCGGCGGCTCGACGAGGACATACCCCCGGCCATGCTCGTTCCACGCCTGGGCCCGGTGCCCCTCGAAGGCGAGCCTGCGGGGATGATCGGAACCCGACGGCAGGCCCCGGAGGGCACGGTCGAAGACGTAGATGGCCCGTCCATCCTGGAGGAAATAGCAAGCCGCCCGGCAGGCATCCATGTCGCAGGCGCATCCGCCCTTGAGGGCTTGGCCGGCCAGGCACTCCGGCAGCAGGGCAGAGAAGCCGACAGCCTTGTCCGACCATTGCCGGCCCTGCTCCACGGAACTCGGACCGGAGACCTCCACTGTGAAATCCATGGGCGGGGCTTGCATGTACCTCTGGATCGCAGCCCGACTGAACCTCGCGCCTTCCTGGCCGCGCCAATGGGCCACCCATCCCCAGGTTCCGCCGCCCAGGAGGACCATCAGCAGGGCGGCGATCCCCAGGGCCTCCCACTTCCAGCGCGAACCCCGCTTCCCGGCGGTCCGCAGCAGGCCGCGCCGGAGGTCGTCGGGGGCGCCGCCGGGGCGCAGGGCGTACTTGAGCTGCTGGTCGAACCCAGGGGTGGGGGCCGTGTTTCTGGTCATACCGCACCTCCGTTCACGGGGATCCCCTCCTCCGCCATGGCGGCTTTCAGGGCCGCCTTGGCCCGGTGGATCCGGCTCTGGACGGTGCCCAGGGGAAGGTCCAGGAGGTCACTGATCTGGTCGTAGGAAAGCTCCTGCTGGTACCGCAGAAGCAGGATGGACCGGGCCGCCTCGGGAAGCCGGTCGAGGGCGGCGGGCAGGGCCGCGAGCAGCGAGGGGTCCACGGCGTCGTCGCCCTCCGGGTCCGGCAGGTTCTCGAAAGCCTCCTCGTCCCAGACCTCGAACCTGGCGCTGGCCCTGAACTCCATGGCGATCTCATGGCGGAGAATGGACAGCAGCCAGCCGCGGGCCGCCAGGGCGTCCCGAAGCTGGCCCAGTTTTTCGAAGGCCTTGAGGAAGGCCCGCTGCACCAACTCCCGGGCGAGATCCTCCTGGCGGAGCTTCGCCCGGGCATAGGCGTACACCGCGTCAAGATGCGCCTCCACAAGGGATTCACAGGTCAGGTCCAAGGGATGTCCCGCATGCCAGCCTCAAAGCACCTGCTCTTGGCATCGACCACGGGCAAGGGAGGCCAGAGTGGTGGCAGAGCAGGCCATTCCAACAGAGCACGGGACGGATCAGGACGGCAAGTACCAGGAGTCGATGGGATTCCCGGCGGGGGCGTGCTTGGCGTGGCCGTCCTGCTCCATGGGGCAGGGCGTCCCGCAGCAGGCCATGCCCCCGGTCGTCGCGTTGGCGGCTTCCTCCCAGGTCGGCAGGTACCAGGAGGAGGGGATCGTCCTGGCGGCAGCCGGGCCGTCCTGCTTCGCCGGGGCCATGCGGCTCCCAGCCTCATCGCAGGCCGTGGTGCCATCCGCCGCGGCGCTCGCCTCCTCCCATGTCGGCAGGTACCAGGAACCCAGGGTGGCGGCCGGGGCAGGCGCTTCGTGGGCTGTTTTCGCCATGCCCATGGTGCACTGGGCCGCCTGGCAGGTCGTGGTCCGTTGGGCGGGCAGCGTTCCCGGCTCTCCGGTGAAAGCAGTGGTGAACGAGGCAAGCGCCAGGAAGGCGAGCGATGTTCGAATCATATTCATGGAGTCTCCTCTGTGAGACCGGCCGATTCGGCGGTTCACAGGAAGGGATGCACGAGGGGGCGCTTTGTTCCCTCCGGTCCATCGAAATAGATCGCCCCTGCCGCCCGCGGGGGTCCGCCCGGTCCGCTCAGCCCACCCGTTGGAACAGCAGCGCATCCTCACCGTCAGAGTAGTACCGGGGCCGCCGGCCGCAGGGTTCCCAGCCGCAGGCTTCGTAGAGGCGGATGGCGGAGGCATTGGTGGGCCGCACCTCCAGGAAGAGGTGGACCAGGCCCTCCGCCGCGAGCTCGCGCTGGCAGGCCTCCAGCAGGACGCGGCCCAGACCCTGGCCCCGGGCCCCGGGCGCGACGGCGATGCGCAGCAGCTCGGCCTCCCCGGCCGCGGGTACCCGTGACCAGCGGGCGAAGGCCAGCTCCGGCACCACCCACAGGGCCTCGTGGGAGGCCAGGCTGGTCCAGGCATCCCCGAAGGCCAGCCGGTCCAGCCACGCGACCCACTCCGGCAGCGGCGCCTGCTCGGGCCAGCGACGGACCTCCTGCTTCCAGCCCGCGGCCGCCAGCCTGTCCTTCATCGCGGCACACCCTTCCGCAGAGCCTCCGGCAGGTGGGCGGCGGCGTGGGGGAAGTTCACCTCCGCATCGGTCTCCCGCAGGTAGAAGGGCGTTAGAGGCGATTCCGGGGGGCCTTGCGCCACGCGCCGCGCCAGGGCCACCAGACCCGCCAGGGTGGCTGCGCCCTCGTCGGCCAGGGGGAGGCGATGGACGGGCAGCACGGCTTCCACCCGGGGGGCGAAGGCCTCCGGGGCCCACCAGGGCTCCCCGCCCACGCGCTCGGGCAGGGTGGCCAGGGGATGCTTGGCCGCGGCTTCCGTGGGGCCGTCCTCCCAGCGCTGGTGGAAGGCCTCGCTGCGCTGGCCATCCAGGAGAATCCACAGGGGCCCCGACACCCCCGTCTGACGCAGCGCCTCGGCCCGCAGGGCGAAGGCCGAGAAGCCCCAGGTGGACAGGCCCGTGAGGCCGAAGCCCTCGGCCGTGGCTACGCCGATACGCAGGCTGGTGAAGCCGCCGGGGCCCAGGCAGGCCGCCACGCCGGCCAGGTCCCGCGGCACCGCTCCAGCCTCGGCCATGAGCTCATCCAACGCGGGGATCAGCCGCTCGCTGTGCCCCCGCCCCACCCCCGAGACCACCCGGCGGCTCCAGGCGCGTTCCCCCCGGATCAGCGCCAGGTGCAGGATCTCCGTGGTGGTGTCGAGGGCGAGGAGCATGGGATCAGTGTGACAGGCAGGGCTGGCCCGAACGCGAAGCGGCGGCCCGATGGCCGCCGCTTCGCGTTTGTACCAGGGCCTTAGACCGCCTTCAGTACCTTGCCGGCCTGGATGCAGGAGGTGCAGACGCGCAGGCGCTTGGGGGTGCCGCCCACCAGGGCGCGCACACGCTGGATGTTCGGGTTCCAGCGGCGCTTGGTGACGTTGTTGGAATGGGAGACGTTGTTCCCGAACTGGGGCTTCTTGCCACAGACTTCGCACTGACGGGACATGGGAACCTCACGAGCCAGAAGTGAAAACAGCCAAGAGAACCAGTGTAGCCAAGAACGGAGGGAACGCAAGGGGAAAGCCCTTGCGCTCCACCACTTCTGCTGACCAGGATAACGTCCACCCCATCGGAACACCTCATGGACCTCGCCCTCTGGGCCCTCGCCTTCACCGTGCTGGACTGGCCCGAGCGCCAGAAGGCCGAGGCATGGGCGGCTCTGGAGGCCAGGGTCGAGCCCACCCTGACCCCGGTGCAGGCCGACACCCTGGCGCGCCTGGCGGCCGGCCTGCCCCGCCGCCGCCAAGAGGCCCTGGACCGGGGCGCCCGCCTGCTGCTGCCCGGCGACCCGGGCGTGGACACCCTCCAGGCGCCCCTGCCCTACCCCGTGGCCCTATGGGTGCGGGGGACGCTGCCGCCTGAAGGCCGCCGCATCGCCATCGTGGGCAGCCGCGTGGCCAGCCGCCGTGGGCGGGAGCGCACGCGGGCCTGGGCGAAGGCGCTCACGGAGGCGGGCGTGGCCGTGATCTCGGGCCTGGCCCGGGGCATCGACGGCGCCGCCCATGCCGGGGCCCTCGAAGCCGGGCCGACCTGGGCAGTCCTGGGCTCGGGCCTGGACCACCCCTACCCGCCGGAACACGCCCCGCTCATGGATCGCATGGTGGCGGCCGGGGGCGGGGTCCTCACCCCCTTCCCCCCGGAGGCCCCGCCCCGGAAATGGCACTTCCCCCGGCGCAACTGGCTGCTGGCGGCCTGGTCCGACGGCGTCCTGGTCACCGAGGCCCGGCTGCGCTCCGGCTCCCTGGTCACCGCCCGCCTCGCCCTCGACCTGGGCCGGGAGCTCTGGGTCTGCCCCGGGGCGCCGGAAGATCCTTCTGCCGAGGGTCCCAACGCCTTGCTAAGGGAAGGTGCCGCACGCATTTGCCTATCACCTGCCGACCTGCTCGAGGACCTTGGCCCCGCCCCGGTCACTTGACAAACCTCTGCCCTTAGGTTCCATCCTTAGGGGCCGTTCAGGGCAGACAGCGTTTTTCTGGCGGCCCTGTTACGGCCCCTTATGCCGCCCCTCTGTTTGAGACGGAATTATGGTTTTGACGTGGCGGCTTAGCCCCCTAGGAGTTCCACCGTGGCCAGGAAGCTGAAGCAAGACGATTCGAGTGCACCGAGCCCCGCCGAGCCCTCTGCCAGGGGCTCGAAGCTCGTGATCGTCGAAAGCCCGTCGAAGGCGAAGACCATCACCAAGTACCTGGGCAAGGGGTACAAGGTCATGGCCTCCGTGGGCCACATCCGGGATCTGCCCCGCAAGCTGGGCGTGGACATCGAGAACGGCTTCCAGGAGGAATACGAGATCAGCCCGGCCAAGGAGAAGGTGGTCCGGGAGCTGCGCACCGCCGCCAAGTCCGCCTCCGAGATCGTGCTCGCCACCGACCCTGACCGCGAGGGGGAGGCCATCAGCTGGCACCTGCTGGAGGCCATCAAGCCCCCCAAGACCCTGCCCGTGAGCCGGGTCCTGTTCAACGAGATCACCCCGACGGGCATCCAGAAGGCCATGGCCGCGCCCACGGTCATTAATAAGAAGCTGGTGGACGCCCAGCGGGCCCGCCGCGTGCTGGACCGCCTGGTGGGCTACAAGGTCAGCCAGGTGCTCTGGGACAAGGTGCGCCGGGGCCTCTCGGCCGGGCGCGTCCAGAGCGTGGCCGTGCGCATCATCGTGGACCGCGAGAAGGAGATCCTGGCCTTCAACCCCGTCGAGTACTGGGTACTGAAGGGCCGGTTCGCCGCCAAGCTGCCACCCAGCTTCTGGATGAAGCTGGTGAAGGTGGGGGGCGAAGCCCTCCAGCTGGGCAACAAGGAAACCAAGCGCCGCGTGGCGGACGCCAAGCAGGCCAAGGAGCTCAAAGCCAAGCTGGAGAAGGCCGACTACAAGGTCACCAGCCTGGAAACCAAGGAGAAGAAGCGCAACCCCGCCGCGCCCTTCACCACCGCCAAGCTCCAGCAGGAATCGGCCCAGAAGCTGAAGATGAGCGTGAGCCGGACCATGCAGAACGCCCAGCGGCTGTACGAAGGCGTGGACTTCGGCGAAGGCCCCGTGGGCCTCATCACTTACATGCGCACGGATTCGCCCCGCCTGGCCCCGGAGGCCATCGACGCCACCCGCGAGTTCATCGCCAAGAAATACGGGAAGGAATACCTGCCCGCCAAGGCCCGCATCTACACGGGCAAGGCCGGGGCGCAGGACGCCCACGAGGCCATCCGCCCCACGGACATCACCCGCACGCCCGAGAGCCTGCGCGGGCACCTCGAACCGGACCAGTTCCGGCTCTACGCCCTCATCTGGCGGCGGACCATGGCCTGCCAGATGGAGGCCGCGCGCTTCGACGAAACGGTGGTGCAGACGGAAGCCGAAGTGGGCAAGGACACGGCGCTCTTCGAGGCCAAGGGCGAGATCGAGCGCTTCCCCGGCTGGCTGGCGGTCTACCGCGCCGAGAAGACCGAGACCGAGGCCGAGTCCATCGCCGACGCCACCAAGGGCGACGAGGAGGACGAGGACGAGGCCCTGCTGCCGGCCCTCAAGCTGGGCGAGGCCCTGAAACTGGAGCAGCTCGACGCGGACCAGCAGTTCACCAAGCCCCCCGCCCGCTTCAACGAAGCCACGCTGGTGAAGGAGCTGGAGGAGGACGGCATCGGCCGCCCCTCCACCTACGCCAGCATCATCAGCACCATCCAGGACCGGGACTACGTGAAGAAGCACGAGGGCCGCTTCAAGCCCACGGAGCTGGGCATGGTGGTCACGGAGCTGCTCATCCAGGGCTTCCCGCGCCTGCTGGACAGCAAGTACACCTCGGGCATGGAGGGCAACCTCGACCTCATCGAGGACGGCAAGCTCACCTTCAAGAAGGCCATGACCGACTTCTACGGCCCCTTCGAGCAGGCCCTGGCCGCCGCCGGCACGGACATGCAGAACCTGAAGGCCGGGGTGCCCACGGGCGAGAAGTGCCCCAAGTGCGGCGACAGGAAGAAGCACCCGGGCGTGCTGCTCAAGCGCATCGGCCGCAACGGGCTGTTCGTGGGCTGCACCAACTACAGCGCCGAGAAGGAAGCGGACAAGTGCGACTACACGGCGGACCTCGAGAAGATGGAGGAGCCCGAGGACGCGCCCGAGTGTCCGCTCTGCGGCACCACGCCCATGAACCTGCGCAAGGGCCAGTGGGGCCCCTTCTGGGCCTGCCCCAACTACCCCAAGTGCAAGGGCATCGTGAAGGCCGATCCCAAGGGCATCCCCGTGCCCCCGGACGAGCCCATCGGCGAGAAGTGCCCCAACTGCGGCAAGGACTTCGTGAAGCGCCACGGCCGCTACGGCGAGTTCATCTGCTGCATCGACTACCCCACCTGCAAGACGGTGAAGAAGGAGATCCTGGCGGTGCCCTGCCCCAAGTGCGGCGGCGGCCTCAGCCCCCGCAAGACGCGCTTCGGCAAGGTCTTCTACGGCTGCACCAACTACCCCAAGTGCGACTTCACCGCCTGGGACAAGCCCGTCCCCGTCACCTGCCCCGCCTGCAAGAACCCGTCCATGGGCGAAAAGACCCGCAAGCCCCGGGGCAAGGACCC